>NZ_DASVTX010000048.1:0-17975 GCF_036387355.1 Longimicrobium sp. | reverse complement strand
CTCCATGGCCACCGTGGGGTTGCCGCCCAGGAGCTGCGCCAGCCGGCTCTCCAGTTCGCGCCACGACGAGTACGGCCAGTTGTCGCCGATCCACCCCGTCCACGGCTGCTGCTCAATGCGGTGCGTGAGCGCCACCGGCTCGCCCTCCGTGGGAATCCACACGAAGTAGCGCCGCGTAAGGGCGGGCAGCCCCAGCATCTCCGAGGCGATGGGGTTGTTGCCCTTGAAGTTGTACAGCAGCCAGCCGTCCACGCGCAGGGCGCGCAGGTGCTCGCGGACGCGTTCCACAGTGTCGCGGCTGAGCGCGACGGTTTCTTCCACGACGGCCATCTATCCGGTGCGGTAGGGGGAACGGCGGGCGGTCACGGCGCGGCGGGATCGGCCGGCCACCGCGTTCCCTTGATCATCGAAAGTCCCAGCACGCGCTCTCGGGTCAGCAGGCGATGCACCTCGCGCTCGCGCAGCACGGCGCCCTTGACCCCGCCCCATCCCCACCGGCGGTACGCGCGCCGCAGGATCGCGAACTTTTCGCGCAGGGTGAAGATTTCCGAAAAGTCGGGGAACGGCCCGGACGCGGAGGGGCGAAACGGCGACGGCGCGTCGGACCAGTCTTCCACCACCAGGTCCACCACGCCCGCGTCCCGCAGAAGCTGCTTCCATTCCACCAGGATCATGGGGCGGGCGCCCAGGTGGCTCACCAGGATTTCGCGGCGGTTGGGGTCCACGTTGCCCGTCCAGATGAGCTGCACCAGCACCACGCACCCGTGCGGCCGGGTGACCCGCGCCAGTTCCGCCACCGCGCGCGCGGGGTCGGCCAGCGCCGCCAGCCCGATCTCGCCGATCACCACGTCAAAGCTGGCGTCCTTGAAGGGCAGGTCGTCCAGCGACGCCGTCTCAAAGGTGAAGCGGCCGGCGGCGGTGCTTTCGCGCCCGCGCCTTTCCGCCTGCTGCACCAGCACGGGATCGTGGTCCACCCCCACACCCTGCACCCCGAACGACTCGGCCAGGAACAACCCGGTCACCCCGCGCCCGCAGGCGGCGTCCAGCACCTCCGTCTGCGGGGTAAGCTCGGTGAGCCGGCCGATCTGGCGGTACAGGTCTTCGCCGCCGGGCGGAAACACCACGTCGCGGTTCAGGCGGACCAGGTCCAGCATTGAAGGCCCGCCCGGCCGCGCGGGCGGGGGAAGCGGAACCTGTTCCGGGGGAGACGGTGCCATGCCGACAGTATAGACCGCCGCCCGAACCCTCGCCAGCGGCCCCCGCCGCGTGCGGAACCGCGCCGCGCTCTTCGTGATCGCCGGGCCGATCGCGCCGCCCACGCCCACGCTCTTTCCCTCCCCGCCAGCCCGCCCGCCGCGCGCCTCAGGATTCCCAGCTCGCCTGCCGCGCGCCGCCGCGAATCCGGCCCACGACCGTAACCTGCGGCCCCGCCACCACTTGTCATTCTGAGGAGGCGCCGGAGGAACCTGCCGACACGCCGAACCCTGGCGCCGACGAAGGATCTGCTGTCCGCCCGTTCCAACTACGCGCTACACACGGCAGGGGCGCCGGAACTCGCATCAGCAGATCGGGCGCGATTCGCAAAGTTGGCCGGAACCCATGCTGGATCCTTCGTCGCGCCAGCGTACGTCACAGCTGCCGCATCGGCCGGCGCTCCTCAGGATGACAATCTCTTGCGAGGCATGAGGATAGCGACGCCACCCGCTGTTATGAAACGTGTTGGGAGGCATGGAGGATCGGCGTGCTCGACCATGGTGCGCGCATGCGGCACCCCTGAGAAGAGACGCAAGCATCCCAAACCTCCGCCCCTCCCGCAGTTCCCCCGCGGTCTCCCCCGCGTCGCCGCGTGAGATACAGTTTCCACAGCCATGAAAACGAACGAGCCCCCGCGGCCGAAGCAGCGGGGGCTCATCCAGATGGATCTCAGAAAGGGCCGGTCAGGCGCCGGCCCCGACGGCAACCAGGGGCTCGGCGGGCGCGGCGGCCTGTGCGTCGCGCGCCAGGAACTGCTCCGCAAGCTCCACGTACTCCGAGGTGCCGATGTACAGCGGCGTGCGCTGGTGCAGCGAAACGGGATCGATGTCGTTGATGCGCCCGAACCCGGTGGAGGCGCGGCCGCCCGCGTGCTCGGCGATCATGGCCAGCGGCGCCGCCTCGTACAGCAGCCGCAGCTTGCCGTTGGGGTTCTTGCTGTCGGCGGGATACATGAAGAAGCCGCCGTACAGGAGGTTGCGGTGAAAGTCGGCCACCAGCGACCCGATGTACCGCGCGCTGAACGGCTTGGCGTTGCTGCCGTCGACGCCCTTGAGGTGGTCGATCAGCGCGCGCTGCCCCGGCGACCAGTTGCGGTAGTTGCCCTCGTTGGCGCTGAAGATCCGCTGCCCCGGCGTGGGGATGCGGATGTTGGGGTGGCTGAGCAGAAACTCGCCGATGGACGGCTCCAGCGTAAAGCCGTGCACCCCGTTGCCCGTGGTGTACACGAGCATGGTGGACGATCCGTACACCACGTACCCGGCCGCCACCTGCTTGTAGCCCGGCTGCAGGCAGTCTTCCGCGCAGCCGCGCTCGTGGTCGCTGATCTTGCGGTGCACGCTGAAAATGGTGCCCACGCTGACGTTCGCCTCGATGTTGGACGAGCCGTCGAGCGGATCGAAGAGCACGCAGTACTTGCCCGTGGGAAAGCGGTCGGGGATCGGGATGAAGTCCTCCACCTCCTCTGAAGCCATTCCGCACAGGTGCCCCGTGTGGTCCAGCGCCTTGAAGATCACCTCGTGGGCGTACTCGTCGAGCTTCTTGACCTCTTCTCCCTGCACGTTCACTTCGCCCGTGTACCCCAGGATGTCGGCCAGGCCGGCGCGCCGGACCTCCTTGGCGATCATCTTGGCGGCGAACGCCACGTCGGACAGAATGTTGGAAAATGCACCCGTGGCCTCGGGAAACTGCCGCTCGGCCTCGATGATGTGACGCTCGATGGTAATGACCGACTTGCTGGTCACGGGTTCCTCGGGGGTGTGGGTCCGCGGCGGGCGGCGTACCGGGCCTGCCGTTCGTAGGCTTCGACTTCGTACGGGTTCTGCCGGTACCCGTGACGCATCCACTGCGCGCAGTACTTGAGCGCGAACAGCGGGTCCTTCCACTGCTCCACGTGCACCAGCTCGTGCACGATCAGGTCGTCCGTCAGCGGGACGTCGGGGTTGGCCAGAATGGTCCGGCCGAACGTGACCGCGCCCGCCGCCCGGCGGCTGCCGCCCATGAACCAGCCGCCCACGCGGGGCACCAGACGCCCGCGCCGCACCGTCACGCCGTCCGGAACGGCGCAGGGCAGCTCCTCCGCGGGCACGGGCGCGCCCAGCACGCGGTCCAGCGCGCGCGACCACAGCCTCATGGCGCGGCTCCGGGGCGGGCGCGCACCGTGCGCTCCGCCCTCGCCAATGTCGGCATTTTGACGCGAACCGTCAAGAACGTCCACCCGGTGGGAGCAAACGTGCGTTCCATGCCCGCCGCGGAGCAAACTTCGGTCCGGCGACGTGGCACGTAAGGGTCAGGTGCGCCGGAACGCGCATCCGCCGGTCCCGGCCCGGATGGCCCCTGAGGTAGAATCCATCGGGACTCGAAGCCGAAACCGGGAAGTGCAATCGGGCGCCGCTCGCTGAAGCGGCGTCCATCGTCCCGGGTGGCGGCGCAGCAGCCCGCGGGTCCTTGCGATCAGCGGCAGAGGTTCTGACCGGGTGGACGGGAAGCTGTCCCCTTTCTACTGGGGAACCCGCCCGCTCCGTGCAGCGCGCAGCAGGCTGGCGGCCACGCCGGCGGTGAGCAGCAAGCGCAGAACCCGCTCACGCGAACCGATCTCGCTCCACTGTCCAATGAGGAGCAAGGTGCTCATCAGTACAAGGCCCCACATCACGTAGAACAGAAGCCGAGCTTCGGCTCGCGCCTGTCTCTTGTCCATCCAGTCTCCTGAATCGGTTTGAAGAAGCATCGAGTCAGGTCCGGCACACGGCTCGCCGGGCTGCCGTGAGCGGCGCCGCGCGAGACGCGATCGGGCCCCCGCGGTTTGAGAGCCCCGCGGGTGGCTCACACGCTGGCGAATGCGTCCGCCAATTCGCTCCGCCATTCTTTGCGGGGCCGCGGTACAAGGGAGCCGGTGAACGGAATCCTCCGCGACCCACCGCCAGCCCCGCGAAGCACGAGCACGCCGGAAACGTCATACGTCTCGTACTTCAGTCGCAGGTCGGGGAAGCTGAATGCCACGTACCTGTTGGGCGGAACGGCCAGCCGGTCCTGTCCGGTGGGCCCGAACCCGAACTGGCCGGGCGGGGGAATCAGGGCAAACGCCTCCGGCTGCCCACCCGCCAGGGGAACGCCCGCACCTGTGCTCCGTGCCCGCAGGGTGAGGGAAAGAAGCTCGGCGTCCTGCATCCCCTCGGTGTCAACGTACCGAACCAGCATGGTATACGGGCTCCCCAGGACCTGGCCGCCCTTCTGGAGTTCGGTCCACCCGCCCACCATGGAAACCTCCAGCGCGCCTGCCTCGTCCCGAACAAACACGTCGCCGTAATCGCGGTACTCGGCACGGTAGAAGCCGCACCCCTTCAGGACGATGAGAATACCCAGCAGGGCGAAACCGAGCTTTTTCATGGGCAGCGGCCATCGGGTCTGGGAAGTGCGGCCATCGGGTCGGGGAAAGTAGCGTGCGGCCGCCTTCGCCACGGGCGCGCAGGTTTGATGCACGCCCATCACCGCCTTGCGGCGAGCCGCCTGGTCGGGCTCCGGGCTCGAACATTCGCGTCTGCACGTGGGATCACAGCATCGGGATCTTGCACATCTTGGTTACCTGGTGACGCTCATTCAGCGGAGTTCTGAACTTTTCTCGTTCCAGAAGCTACGGACGGGATTGAGCGAAAGTTGGAGGAGCACAAAGTGGCCGGAACACAGCGCCCACCGGCCACTCCGATTCCGGTCCAGCCGGTTCAGTGCAAAACGATCTCCGGGATCACCTTCGCCGCCGCCGCGCCGCCCGTGTTCCGGAGCGGCTGCGCGCGCGGTCCCGAAGGACCAGGAAAGCCATGACGCCGGCCAACATGATCGTAGCCGATGCCAAGGCTGCCGTGATGAAGGTCGGACGCCACCCGGCTCCTAAGGCCGCGATCAAAGCAAGCACCAAAGCGGCAAACTGCCGGCGCTCCGGAATCGTCATCGCAATATTCTCGATTGCATACACAGGAAGTGACCACTCCCCTACCAACGCGGTTCCGGTCGTAAACCCACCTCGGCTCCCACGCAGCCACTCCAGCCGTGCCCAGGCCGTCGCCCCCGGCAACGAAACCGCGAGTTCTGCCTCCCCTCGAGGGTCGCCACAGTCACGGCCGCAAGCGCGCCCAGCGCTGCCGCGCCGGCCCTGCCATGGACCGGACCGCATGCACTTCGCCTGCTCGTCAAAGGTACCTGCACCGGCGATGCAGGTGTTTCGCGACCCGGTCCCGCCGTGCCGGCCCCTGGTCTCCAGGGATGTCCCCGGCCTTGAGCTTGCCCCGGCACGTTCGGCAGGCGGTCGCGTGCCCGGCTCCTCGGTGGTGGAACATCGGTCGTCACCCGCTTACGCAGGCGTCCCACCCGCGTCCGCCACGGACCGCGAACGACGGCCCTGGCTCCGGAACGCGATGACAAAGATGGCCAGGGCGGCCACGATCCGCGCTCCCTGAAATTGGCCGGCCTCCTCACCCGCCAGTTGGTGGATGTCGCCAAGCTGGGAAACGCCGGGATCTTCCGGAAGGTACGTCAGCAGGACGGAATCACCAATCGACAGCCGGTGGAACCGCGGATTGCCGAAGCCTGCCCGCCCAACACCTTCATAAACACCCCCACCTGCGCGAAAAGCATAATGGACGCTCTCGTGCTGGTCCGGGTCTTTGCCAGTCACCCACCCTCTGGTCTGCAACCCTCTGCGTTCAAGAGTCTGGTATTCTCTTATCACGCCACCCAGTGTCGCGTTCATCACCAGCAAACTCATGAACCCCGCCATCGCGGCAACCAGCACTCTGCGCACTTTTACCCCTGCAGGGAAAGATTCCGTACTCGGCCAGAGTCCGTGGACCGGGTGGCGGACGCAAGGATGATGACCTCAGGACAGGCATCGCCCATCTGCATCTACCGTTTTCAAAGCCCTGTCAGCGATGAACGCGCAGCCGGTTGCCGGCCGCCCGCAGCATTACCCTCGGTCGCTGGGTTTGCGATCGTGTGTCCTCATCAGAGCATTCAACGTTCTCGCGAATCCGCCCGCTCCCACAATCCCGATGATCAGGATGCTCACCAGCAGGATGCACCGAACTCGACTGAAAGGTAGCCCTCCCCGGATTTCCGGAATCTGGTGTTGAACATCCAGAGGGAGAAGGCGATCGAGACGGGTAGACCCCACCAGATCGTGGCTTTGGCGCGCGAAATCATGATCTCCGTGTGCAACAGGCCGCGCCCCGCTTGCGCTCTGCGTCCCGCGGCGGGAACTCCGGAGCGTAGAAAGCGGGGGAGCTGACCACCGTACGAGCCGCTCTCCGTCGCGAAGCCCGGCGGAAGCTGAAATCTCACCGGACGATCAGAAACATACAAGGGACGATCCGCTCACCGCCGCCCGCGTAAACAGTGGGAGCGGCTCCCGGGCGGCGTCCGCGTTGCGAGAGCGATCATCGTCGCATCCTCCTGCCTGTTTCACCTACGGATCGCCGCGCGACCAGCGGCCGTCGGAATCCACCTCGATCAGCACCGTGCCGTCACGGTCCGTCCGCGCGACCGGCACGCCGTGGGCGCGCAGGCGGGCCATGGCCTCGGCGTGCGGATGGCGGTACTTGTTTCGGACCCCGCACGAGATGACGGCCAGCGCCGGGCGCGCGGCCTCCAGCAGCGCGTCCGACGACGCCGTCCGGCTTCCGTGGTGGCCGGCCTTCAGCACGTCCACACTCAGTGCGCCGCCGTACCGCGCCACCAGCTGCTCCTCCACCGCGCTGGGCGCATCCCCCGTGAGCAGCGCGCTGAACGCTCCGTAGCGCAGCAGGATGACGGCGCTGATGTCGTTGGCGTCTTCCGGGGCGCGCAGGCTGGCCTCCGTGGGCCAGAGAACGGTAAACGTCACGCCGTCGATGGACAGCACGCGGTCATGCCGCGCCGCGACCCAGGCCACGCCGCGCCCCTGCGCCGTTTCCAGCGTTTGCAGGTACATCGGCGAGCCGTACGGCATCCCCGGCTCCAGCAGCCGCGCCACGGGGAGCGCGCGCATCACCGCCGCCGCCCCGCCGATGTGGTCCGCGTGCGGATGCGTGAGCACCATCGCCTCCAGGCGCGATGCGCCGCGTGCGCGAAGAAACGGCAGCACGCGCCGCTCCCCCGCGTCCCACTCCCCGTCGCGCTCCCCCGCATCCACCAGCACCCAGCGGTTCGCGGGCGTGCGGATGGCGATGGCGTCCCCCTGTCCCACGTCCAGAAAGGCGATCTCCATCCCGCTTCCCGCCGCCGCCCCCGCCAGCGGGAGGAGCAGGAATGCCGCGGCGGCGGTCATCAGCGCGGCGGTCCACCGCACCCGGGCGCGCGTCCGCACCGTGGCGTCCATCACCAGCAGAAAGGCGATGGCGGCCAGGGCCCACAGCCACCAGCGCGGCCGCGCGACGGACGCGTGGCCCCAGGGGACGCGGATCGCCAGATCCACCACGCCGTTGAGCAGATCCAGCGCGGCGCCCGACCCGTCCGCCACGAGGCGGGCGAGCGGCGGAACCAGCGGGTCCAGCAGCGCCGCCGCGCCCACGCCGATCAGCGCCAGGCTGGTGAGGGGGATGGCGGGGAGGTTGGCGAGAATGGACACGGGGGCCACCTGCCCGAAATGGTGCGCTACAACCGGCGCCGTGAAGGCGAACGCCGCGATGCTCACCACGACGGACTCCGCCAGCCACCGGGCCGCCGGGTTGCGCCGCCACGCGGAGGGGATCGCCCCGATCATCGGCGCGCGGAGCAGCAAAATGCCCAAGACTCCCGCGAACGAAAGCTGAAACCCGGCGTCCAGCGCCTGCAGAGGGTCCGCCGCCAGGATGGCGAGCCCCGCGGCGGACACGATGGGGAGGGTTGCGGAGGGGCGCTGCAGCACGCCGCCGATCAGCAGCAGCGCCATCATGATCCCCGACCGCACCGCGGACCCCGGCGCGCCGATCAGGGCCAGGTACGCCGCCATCAGCAGGATGGTGAGCCACGCCACGCGGGCGCGCGACAGCCGCAACATGCGCCCCAGCAGCACGAACACGGCCCCCAGCAGCCCCACGTGCGTGCCGCTGATGGCCAGCAGGTGCACCAGCCCGGTCTGCGCGAACCGGTCGCTCAGGTCGCGGTCCAGCGTTTCGCGGCGGTTCAGCAGCAGCGCGTCCGCCAGCGGGCCGTGCTTCCCCATCAGCCGGTGCAGCCGCGCCTGGGTTCTGCCGCGCGCCTCCAGCAGCGGGTGCGCCCCCCACCTCGGCGGCACCGCCTGCACGCTGTCCACCGACAGGTAGCCCGCAAAGGCGCCGCTCCGCGGCCACGCGCTCCCCAGCACGGGGCGCGGAAGCGTGCGCCACTCGCCGCGCGCCACGATCTCCGTCCCCGCGAGCGCGGGCGGCGCGCCGCGCGGCATGCGCACCCGCACCCCGCCCGTGCACCCGGGGAGCACACCCGCGGCCGAGGCGAGCTCCCGCACCTCCGTCGGCAGCAGCGGCCGCTTGCCGTCCTCATCCCGCGGGGGGACCCAGTTGGCCGCCAGCGCGCCCCGGACGGTGAGCGCGGCCCCGTCCGGAAGGTGCGCGCGGCAGTCCGCCGCCGCATCCGCCCGCGCCAGCGCGCCGTGCCCCGCGCCCGCCACTGCCACCGCGCTCCACAGTGCCGCGCGCGGCAGCCACCGCGGCGCCGGCTCGCCGGTCAGGCGCGGGTACAGCCAGGGAGCGAGCAGCAGCGGAACCGCGGCGAGAGCGGTGCCGCCCGTGGCACCGTCGAACCGCAATCCGCAGAGCAGCCCCGCCAGAAAGGCGAGCGACGCGGCCACGAGCGGAAGGCGGATCTGGTTCACCGGACGCGGGGTTCTGGGGAGAAAAGATGGACCCGCCCGGATGATAATCATCCCCCATCCCGCCTCAAATAACCGAATCCGCCAGCGTGCGTACCCGTTTCCCGACACCCCGTCCGGCGCGCGGAAACCGTGCTCTTATCCCCCGCTTCACGGGACGAAAACGGCCGCGGAGCAGGTGCTCCGCGGCCGGCCAGCCATCAGTTCTGCGCGTGCGGGCGGCCAGGCCGCCCGCGGATCAGCACTCCGCGCCGCAGCAGGTGCCCACCGGGTTGGGCGAGCTTGCCTGGCAGGTGATGTCGCGGGTGACGCAGCCGCACGACCCGCCGCTGCAGCCATAACAGCTGCCGTAACATGCGGTG
The DNA here is from genome assembly GCF_036387355.1 of Longimicrobium sp. Taxonomy (GTDB): domain Bacteria; phylum Gemmatimonadota; class Gemmatimonadetes; order Longimicrobiales; family Longimicrobiaceae; genus Longimicrobium. The sequence continues at coordinate 8,546 of NZ_DASVTX010000048.1, read as the reverse complement.
GCATCGCAGGTTCCGCCGCAGCTCACCAGGTCGGTTTCGGCTTCGTGCCCCTGCACGGTGCCGCGGGTGCGCAGGGTGCTCTGCGTGGTGAACGACTGCACAGCGAGCCCATCCAGATTCAGCGACAGCTTTTTCATGATCGGATCTCCGGTCGCGGGCCGCCGGGAGAACGCGCCCGGCACGCGTCCGCCGGGAAGCCGGCGGCAGTCGTTGATCGGATAGGAACGCCACTCGGGAAGGCGGAATGTGAGCGTCGGCTTCATCCTAATCTCCCAAATCCACACGCACAAGGCGCCAAGATTATACAAGCTCACGCCGCGCGTACTCCGGTCGACACACGAAAGCCGCCGCCCTCCCGAGGGAGAGCGGCGGCCCTTGAGCGCTGACTCGCGAGCGGCCCGAGGGCCGCTCGCCGGGATCAGTTCGACGCGGCGGTGCAGTCCGGGCCGGCCGAACAGATGCACGGCGGGGCGAAGCAGACACAGCCGCCGCCCGGGCGATCCGCATCCGTGGCCACGGTGGTGTTGGGTTCGGTGATGGTGGTGAACGACTTCACCGCGAGGTCGGCGATCCTGAGCGTCAGCTTCTTCATGGCGCGTCTCCGTTGAACGAGGGTTGGCCGCACCCGGGTCACCGGGGTGGATGGGTGTTGCGGGCGGCGGCGCTGGGGTGGTCTCCGAATGTCGCACCGAAGCCCGAATCCCACAAGCCGACTCTTTGTCCGTCAAAAGCGGGACGCGGCCGGAGGACTCCGGCCGCGTCCCTCCGCGATCAGCAGATCCAGCGGCAGTCGGTGCAGTACCACTGCGAGTTGGGGCACCCCATGTTGGGATACGTGCCGCACCACTCGTATCCGCACGTCGCGGGCTGGCCGCAGGTGTTGTCGCAGGTGGCCTCGCTGAACTGGCGGCCGCAGGTGCCGCCGTCACAGGTGTTCTCCAGGCAGGTGTAGTACCCCATCGTGTCGCCCCGTCCTTCAACCGTGCCCCGCCCCGCGACTTCGCCGCTGGGGGTGAACGACTCCACGGTCAGGTCGTCCAGCTTGAGCGAAAGCTTGTTCATGGCAGGTTCTCGCGTGAGAGGGAGATCAGCAGGGGATGCGGCAGCAGGTGCCCAGGCCGTCGGGCGACGGGTACGTCTGATTGCAGCTCTGCTCGTTCGTCATGCAGTTGCAGCTTGCCGGACACGACCAGGCGCAGGTTTCCCAGCAGGTGTACTCGCCGCAGTACGTGTAGTCGCAGCTGCCGCCACAGCTTTCCACATCGGAGTTCTGCCAGCACGGTGTGGTGTTGGTATCCTCGTTGGCCCGCACCGTCCCCTGCGCGGCCTCCGCGTCCTGTGTGACGAACGACTGCACCTCCAGTGCATCCAGGCTCAGCGCCAGCTTTCCTTGCTTCATGTCGTCCTCCGGATCGCGGGGGTGGACCGGGCAGCCGTGCCCGGCATGGGCGGAACGCACGCCTTCCGTCCGCGACGGCGGGAGACGCGCGGGTCCGGTCCCAAGCTAATCGCCGGGTTTGTCACGCACAATACGGCGGATAGTGACAGGTACAACAGACCGACACGAACGCAGAAACCGCCGCCCTCCGAAGTGGAGAGCGGCGGTTCATCGTCATCGCGGCCGAGGGTCAGTACGCGGGCGGATCGGCTTCGCGTGGATGCGGAATGGTGGCGTCGTCGTCCGGCGCGCGGCGCGGCGTGTCCATCCCCGCCCAGGGCGACTGCGGGGCTGCGGCTTCCGCGCGCCAGCCATCCACAGGCGAACGCTGGGCCGTCTCCACGGGGTCATGGCGCGGCGCCGCGGACGCGCCTCCCGCGGGCGGAAGCACGTCGTCCAGCAGCCCGCGCGCGCGAAGCTCCTCGCGAATGCGCAGGTCGTGGCGCAGGCTCAGCGCCATCATCGTCAGCATTCCCGCAACAAAGGCCACGAACAGCACCACCGTGAGCGGGGCGCGGTAAAAGGTCGTGATCCCCGCGTGCAGAACGACGCGCTCGCCGCGGTTCAGCCAGGTGAGGAGCCCGCCGACCAGCGCAATGCCGATGACGGGAAGCCAGCGCCCTCCCTTCACGCGGCCGCCAGCGCGCCGGCCATCTCGCCCACGAACGTCGATCCGCTGGTGCCGGTGAGCTGCACGTCCACAAAGTGCCCGATCAGCCCCACGGGCCCCTCGAAGGTGACGACCTTGTTGCCGTCCGTGCGCCCCTGCAGTCCGCCGCGGCGGCCCTCCTTTTCCACCAGCACTTCTTCCGTGCGGCCCACTTCCGACTGGTAGATTTCCGCCTGGATGGCGCGGTGCGTCTCGATGAGGCGCTGCAGGCGCGCCGAGCCGATCTCATCGGGAACAAACTGCTCGGCGGGCAGGCGGGTGGCCGGCGTTCCGTCGCGCAGCGAGTACTTGTACAGGAACGCGTCGTCGTACCGCACCGTGCGCATGAGGTGCAGAGTGGCCTCGTACTCCTCGTCCGTTTCGCCGGGAAAGCCCACGATCACGTCCGTGCTGAGCGAGATGCCGGGCATGGCCTCGCGCACCCACTCGATCTTTTCCAGGTACTCCTCCACCGTGTACCGGCGCAGCATGCGCTTGAGCGTGCGGTTGTGGCCGCTCTGCACGGGAAGGTGCAGCTGCTTGCACACGCGCGGCTCCCCGGCCATGGCCTCCACCAGCTCGCGGGTGAAGTCGTTGGGGTGCGGCGAGGTAAAGCGCACGCGGCGAATTCCGTCCACCCGCGCCACCTCGCGCAGCAGGCGGGGAAAGTTCCAGCCGCCGTGCTCGTACGAGTTCACCGTCTGCCCCAGCAGCGTCACCTCGGGCACGCCGTCCGCGGCCAGCGCGCGCACCTCGTCCAGGATCGCCTGCGGATCGCGGTTCTTTTCGTCGCCGCGCACGTAGGGGACGATGCAGTAGGTGCAGCGGTAGTTGCAGCCGCGCTGAATGGGCACCCAGGCGCTCACGGCCGAAATGCGCTTGGCCGCCACGCCCTCGTAGTTCTCGTGCGGGTCAAAGCCCAGCACGGCCAGGCCGCGGGCGGCAATGGCCGGCGCGGACTGCGACATGGGAAGGCGTCCGGCCGGGCCGCGGCGGGCAACGACTTCGGCGAGCTTCTGCGGAAGCTGGCGGTAGGCGTCGGGGCCCATCACCATGTCTACCCCGCCCGCGCGTCCCAGCAGCGACTCGCCCATGCGCTGCGCCATGCAGCCTGTAACGCCGATGACGACGTCGGGGTTGTCGCGGCGAATCTGCTGAAGCTGCCCCACGCGGCCGATGACGCGCTGCTCCGCGTGGTCGCGGATGGCGCAGGTGTTCACCAGGATGACGTCGGCGTCTTCGGCCTTGTCGGTCGCGGTGAACCCCTGTTCGGCCAGGATGCCGTGCATCAGCTCGCTGTCGCTGATGTTCATCTGGCATCCGTACGTTTCGATGTAGGCTCGCTTCATGGCAGGCACTGCGGAATTCCTGGGGATCGGGCGCAAGACTCTCGCGTACACCGGAGCCGCGCCCCGGTTCGCGGGTGATGAAGCCCGCGGGCGAGTGTGGCGTGTGTTGCGAAGTTGGAACAGCGAAGAGCAGATCCTTCGTCGGCGCCAGAGTACGTCGTGGCGGACAGTTCATCCGGCGCCTCCTCAGGATGACAAGCTTTTGCGCAGCATGATGTTACGTGCGCATGGCCCGTTTACCTTCAGGAGCGCGCGGGCGCACACCGACGGAAAGGCGGCGCGGCCATCCGGTCCGCCCTGAGGAGCGCCGCAGGCGCACCGCCGATCAAAGGCGCACACGCCCAACTCCCTGCCCCGCAACAGATTGTCATCCTGAGGAGCGCCGGCCGAAGTTGCGGCGGCGCAGAAGCCTGGCGCGACGAAGGATCTTGCCTGGGCACAAGCTGAGTCTGCTACCAGCGCGGACCTGTGCGAGCGTCCGCCCTCTCCAGAACGCCGAGGCCGATCGAAACCGACAGGTCTTCCCATCCGGGATTCTGGGCCTCCACCAACTCCATCTTCCGCGACGGCTTCCATCCCTTCAACTGCTTTTCGCGCGCAATGACCGCGCTCACGTTGTCGCTCGCGTGGTAGTAGACGAGCCGGTTCGCCTTGAACCGCTGGGCGAATCCCGGAATCGCGCCCGTACGATGCTCCACCATCCGCCTCAGCAGATCGTTCGTCATGCCCACGTACAGCACGCGCGAGTGGCTCGCGACGATGTACACGAAGTACACGTCAGCCTCCGTACTTTCGCCAGAGATACTCTTTGTAATCGTTCTCGTCCGCCGCACCGCTCGCACAACCCAGCAACCCGCGAACGGCCGCCGTGAGCTCGTCCTCCCAACCTGAATCCTCGTCGCCCGAGTCGGGCTCGGCATCTTCATCGAACATCCTCACCTCCGCACCGGGGCTGGTCCTCAAAGAACTGTGTGGACGGTATGAACACAGGTCAAGGTCTCGGCCCGGAAGCACAACGGCCCGCCGGAGCTGCCGGCGGGCCGTTCTCACTGGATCCACGGATGCGCTCAGCTGCGCGCCCAGTCGCCGTAGAGCGGAAAGCGGTCGCAGAGCTCGCGGATCTCGCCGCGCACCCGGCCCGCCACCGCCTCGTCGCCCGGCGCGGCGATCACCTGGTCGATGAAGCCGGCAATGGTGCGCATCTCGTTTACCCCCAGCCCGCGGGTGGTGAGTGCCGGCGTGCCGATGCGGATTCCGCTCGTGACGAACGGCGATTCCGTCTCCCCCGGCACCGTGTTCTTGTTCACGGTGATCCCCGCCGCGTCCAGTGCCTTTTCCGCCACCTTGCCGGTTACGCCCTTGCTGCGCAGGTCCACCAGCATCAGGTGGTTGTCCGTGCCGCCGGAAACGAGCGTGAACCCGCGCTCCGCCAGCGCCTCCGCCAAGGCGCGCGCGTTGGCGATCACCCGGCCGCTGTAGTCGCTGAACTCCGGCCGCAGCGCCTCGCTGAACGCCACCGCCTTGCCCGCGATCACGTGCATCAGCGGCCCGCCCTGAATGCCGGGAAAGATCTGCTTGTCGATGGCCTTGGCGTGCTCCTGGGTGCACAGGATCAGCCCGCCGCGGGGCCCGCGCAGCGTCTTGTGCGTGGTGGTGGTCACCACGTCGGCAAAGGGCACCGGGTTGGGATGGTGCCCCGTGGCCACCAGCCCGGCGATGTGCGCCATGTCCACCACCAGCCGCGCCCCGCACTCGCGCGCGATCTCGCCGAACGTCTCAAAGTCGATCTGCCGCGGGTACGCGCTGGCGCCAGCCACGATCACCGCGGGGCGAACCTGCATGGCCTGGTCGCGCAGCGCCGCGTAGTCGATGCGGTGGTCGTCGGGGCGCACGCCGTACGCCGCCACGTTGTACAGCCGCCCGCTGAAGTTCACCGGCGAGCCGTGCGTCAGGTGCCCGCCCTCGCTCAGGTTCATCCCCAGCAGCGTGTCGCCCGGCTGCAGGAGCGCAAAGTACACGGCCATGTTGGCCTGCGCGCCGGAGTGCGGCTGCACGTTGGCGTGCTCCGCGCCAAACAGCTGCAGGGCGCGCTGGCGGGCCAGCTCCTCCACCTCGTCCACCACCTCGCAGCCGCCGTAGTAGCGCTTGCCCGGGTAGCCCTCGGCGTACTTGTTGGTGAGCACCGAGCCCATCGCCTGCAGCACCGCCTGCGAAACGAAGTTCTCCGAGGCGATCATCTCCAGCTGGTGCTCCTGCCGCTCGGCTTCGGCAACCAGCAGGCGGTGGATATCGGGATCGGTCTGCGTCAGCGCGTCCATGTTCCTTGAACCGGGGCCGGAGGGGCTTTGGTGAAGCGGGCAAACTACCCCGCGCGCCCCATCGTGTCGAGTCTCCGACGGCGGATCGTCCGATCAGCCTCTGATTCCGTAGCAGCGGCCCACGACTTGCGGCGGCGTTCCGGCAAGCTTCCGGCGCCATCCGCCGGAACCGGGATACGCAAGGAAGGAAACGGAATGAAGCACCTGCGCCTCGCCCTGGTCGCCGCGCTCGCGGCCTCCATGCTGGGTACCGCGGCCTGCGCCGGCAACGGCGGCGGCCGCCGCATCAGCGCCGACGACTATCGCCGCATCATCAACAGCCGCGGCCGGGGTGAAACCAGCGCCCCGCGCGACCACCGCGGCAAGGACAAGGACAAGGTCCGCCACGACAACGGCCGCCGCGGCAACGGAAACGGCAACCACGGCAACGGAAACGGCAACAACGGAAACGGGCGGGGGAACGGCCGCGGGCACGGCAACGGCCACAACTGACCCTGTAGGGGATGGTGGATGAACGAAGCGGCGGCGGGGATCACTCCTCGCCGCCGCTCGTCCGTTCGTGGCCTGCGCCGAGGGTCAGGACCGCTCGGTCCAGATCACGATCACGCCGCACTCGCCCTGGGGCGGCAGTTCCGCCGGGGCCTCGAAGTCGTACACGTACACCTCCATCCCCCACAACTCGTTGGGATCCACCAGGTCGTCCAGCCGCTGGTCGCCCACGATGCGCTTGAGGGCGCCGTTCACGTAGATGGTGGGGGTGCAGGTGCCCCGCCCGCGCGCCGGCAGCAGCGGCTCGCCCGGCTCCCCGCGCACGCCCCGGGTAAAGCTCATCCGCGGCACCTGGCGCAGAATGTCGCTCACCGGCGCCGGGCGCTGCGCGTCCACCATCTCCGGAAGAATGAAGGTCCCCAGCCCGCGCCCCGCGCGGATGAAGTAGTTGCGCGCCCGCCGGTCGCGGAACGGGGGCGTCTGCCGCGCCGTGATCGTCACCCCGCTCAGCGTCACGGCCGAGGGCGGCAGCCGCAGGTCCGCGGTCAGCGAGGTCCCGTCGCCCACGCGCAGCCAGTCGGAGGCTCCGGCGCGGTAGCCGATGCGCTCGCCGCGAAGCTGCACGGTTGCCGCGCTGTCCAGCAGCAGCAGAAAGCGCCCGTCCGCGCCGGATTTGGAGGTCGCGCGCACGCGGCCCGCCTGGTCCACCGCGGAAACCTGCACCTCCGCCACGGTCTGCCCCGTCGCAAGGTCCAGCGCACGGCCGTTCACCGACTGGGCCGCCGCGGCGGCCGGCGCGAGGGCGGACAGGAGGAGCGCGCAGAACGGGGGCCGCAGCGTAGGGACGGGCATCGGAAATCGATGGGAGGCTTGTGGATGGATGAGGCACGATGGTACCGCGGGACGGCGGGTTTGATCCCGTTCATCCCCCGCGGACCACGGATTCGCGCGTGATCTCCGCCAGCGAGCGGCATCCGGAGAGCGCCATGGTCAGCTCAAAGTCCGCCAGCAGGTTGCGGATCACCTCGCTCACCCCCGCCTGCCCCGCCAGCGCCAGCCCGTACACGTACGGGCGCCCCAGGCACACCGCCCGCGCGCCCAGCGCCAGCGCGCGGAACACGTCCGCGCCGCCGCGGATGCCGCTGTCCATCAGCACGGGAATGCGGCCGGCCACGGCCTCCGCCACGGCGGGCAGCGCGTCCAGCGTCGCGATGCACCCGTCCACCTGCCGCCCGCCGTGGTTGCTCACGATGACGCCGTCCATACCCGCATCCACCGCCCGCCGCGCGTCGTCCGGGTGCAGAATGCCCTTGAGCACAATGGGCAGCCGGGTGCGCGCGCGCAGAAACGGGAGGTCGTCCCAGGTGAGCGACGGGCGCGAGTAGGTGGCGATGAACCGCTGCACGGCAAGAAGCGGCTCCGGCCGGCGCAGGTTGCGCCAGAACCCGCCCGGGTGCGCCGCCGTGAGCGACGCAAACGTGCGCAGCGACGACGCGTTCACCTTTCGCGGCGGCGGCGCGGGCCCGTCCGGAAGCGGGCCGGAGAGCGCGTCCAGGAACACGGGGTCGCTCACGTACTGGGCGATCCCCTTTCCCCGCAGAAAGGGAAGGTACGCCAGTTCCAAGTCGCGCGTGCGCCACCCCAGCAGCGTCGTGTCCAACGTGACCACGATGGCGCTGCACCCCGACGACTCCGCCCGCGCCACAAAGCTTTCCACCAGCGCGTCGCTGCGGCTCCAGTACAGCTGAAACCAGCGCGGCGCGCCGCCCATCACCGAAGCCGTGTCCTCCATGGAGAACGAGGCCTGGCTGCTGAAGATGAACGGCACCCCGGTTTCCGCCGCGGCGCGCGCCACGGCCACGTCCGCCTCCGGGTGCGCCATCTCAAGCACGCCCACGGGGGCCAGCAGCACCGGCGCCGCCAGCCGCTCGCCGAACAGCTCCACCGAGGTGTCGCGGGCAGACACGTCGCGCAGCATGCGCGGTACGATGCGCCACCGCTCGAAGGCCGCGCGGTTCTCGCGCACCGTGCTTTCCGCCCCGGCGCCGCCGGCCACGTACGCGAACGCCTCGTCGGCCATGGCGTCGCGCGCCGCGTCTTCCAGCGCCTGCGCGCCCACGGGCACCCGCGGGCGCCGTCCGTTCACGCCGCCCAGGTAGATGTCGGACTGCCGGGACAGCGCGGTGGGGCGGTCGGTCATGCGGCGCGCACGGAACGGGGGAGAGGGAGGAGCCGCACGATAAATCCACCCCGCGCCCGCGGCAACGTCCCCGGCGGGCACCGCGCCTCACGCGCGCCGCGCG
>NZ_DASVTX010000047.1:0-25667 GCF_036387355.1 Longimicrobium sp. | reverse complement strand
TGGCGCTCCCGGCGGGGCTGCGGGCCATGACGGAGGCGGGGCGCGTGGTGCGGCTGGACGTGGATTCGTCCACGCTCGCCACGGCGGAGGGCGCCCGCGTGGGCGACCCGGAGACGCGCATCCGGCAGCTGTACGCGGGGCGCGTGACGGAGGGGCCGCACAAGTACGTGCCCGGGGGCAAGTACCTCACCGTGCGCCCGGCGGACGCGGACACCACGCACCTGCTGGTGTTCGAGACGGACGGCGGGCGCGTGACCCGCTTCCGCGCCGGGCTGCGGCCGCAGGTGGAGTACGTGGAAGGCTGCTCCTGACGGAGCGGCGGGATGCACGGAGGGCAGCCCGGCGACCATGCCGGGCGGCCCTCGTTGTTTCCGCGGGGGCGCGGCGATCAGGACGCGCGGGTCAGCCGCTCGCGAAGCCTGTCGGAGATCTTCGATCGCGCATCGGGATTGGTGCCGGGTGGCCGCCGTCGTGCCCGGCGGTTGAAACCGCGCCTCGAAACACACGAAGTCCGCCTGCGCGGACTGGGCCGGCGGCTTTGGCGCGGACAGCGCGCAACGGGGTGTCCGCCGGGTTTGGTTGAAGCCCCGAACGGCGCCTGTGGGCGCCGTGTCGGGGCTTACCGCTGTTCGAGCGGCGGATTCATCCGCTCAGCGGAGGCGGCTGCAGCGCGGGACTCTGTTGAACGTGCGCTCGACGCCAGCGCCGCAAGCGCGTCCAAGATCGCGGGGAGGCGCATCATCTCTTCCGTCTTGCAGTGGTCCATGGACGGATTGTCGTTCGCCGGATCGGGCGGAAAGCGGATGTCGGCGTTGGCGGAGGGCTGCGGACCCCACGCCCCGCCGATGGCGCCCGCCAGCCCGCAGCTGGACAACCCGATTCCGGACCCCGCCCATACGTTGATCCACCGATCCACCGCGCCCGGCCGCAGCGGCTCGCGCGGCCCGCCCGCCCGCGAGACGGGGTCCAGTGTCAGCAGCAGCGCCACGCCGCCGTCTTCCTCCATCGCGTTCGCCAGTTCGTACGCCGCGCTGCCGCCGTAGCTGTGCCCGATGATGGCGACCGGCGCGCCCGCCGCCTCCAGCACCACCCGCCGCCGAACGTCCGCGACGGCATCCGTGTGCGTGAAGTACAGCTTGCGGGTGCGCTCCCAGCGCGCGTCGTAGGCGCAGAAGACCTTCTGCAGATTACGGTTCCAGTCGTCCAGCGCCCCGCCGATGAACACGACGACCGGCCGCCCGCGCTCGTCCGCCGCGCACGCCCCCTCCGTCCGCGTGTACCGCGCCGACCCCGCGCGCCCCGCCGCGGTGACCGCGATGGTGCATGGATCCAGCAGCGTGGCCGTCCCCGTGCCCGTCAGGGACCCGTCCGGCCGCCGCGTCCGTACGGGAAAGTCGGCCCGGCGAGCATCCATTGAACCGCGCCAGCGCACCTGCCCGTTCTGCGCACAGCCGTTGTCCGCCTCCACCGTGGCCGTCACCTCCGCCCCGGCCAGGCGGACGCGCAGCGCGAGCGGTCCCCCGCACACGTACTCGAACGGCGCGCGGTACACGCCGGCGATCTCCATGGGCGCGTGGCCCAGGGAGGGGCGGATGGGCGCCGTGCGGTCCGGCGGACACTCCTGCGCCCACAGCCGCGGCCCGGCGATCCAGACGGCGACCACGGCCAGCGCTCGCGTGCTCCACACCTTCGATCATCTCCAGAAGTCAGGGCCGGTCCGGCGATGCGCAATCGCGGCCTGCCCTCCGGCGCGGGGCACCGGAGGGCAGGCTGTCATCCACCCAAATCAGACGGCGGGCGCGGAACGGCCGCCGCGGCGCCGGTCAGCGGCGGCTGACGCGCAGGTTCACCAGCTGTCCGGAGCGGTTCACGCGGCAGGTGCCCGCCTCGGTGGACGAGTTCCAGCGCACCACGTACTGCCCCGAGCGGTCCATGCCCTGGTAGCTCGTGCTGACGTTGGCGCCGCGCGAGTTGCGCGACCGGTTGCGGGCGGCGTTGCGGCAGACGCGCTGCGCCTGGTTGATCTCCGCACGCGTGGCGCGGTTGTCGCCCCGGTTCTCGTACCGGCCGTCGCGGTCATCGTCGCGGCCGTCCCGCCGGCCGTCGTCGTACACCCGGCCCTCGCGGCGGGACACGGGATTGCTGTTCACCACGAACTGGGCGCGGCACCCGCGCGCCACCCAGATGCCGCGCGAGTCGGTTCCCCACGAGCGGCCGGCCACGCAGGCCGCCTCGCTCATCTGCCGCACCAGGTGCACGTTGCCGCGCGCGTTCATACTGCAGTACGTCCGGTCGTTGTTGCGGGATTCGCAGGTGACCGTCTGCTGGGCCTCCAGGCGCTGCGGGGCGGCCGAGGCGAGCGCCGCGAAGGCGAGCGACAGGACGGCGAAAGCGGTTTTGCGGATCATGACATCCCTCGCTGCTGATGTGCCGGGAGAGGCGGGCCGGCCGGCTGGACTTCAGCCGCCGCCCACCGTTCCGCACGCGGAACGGGCTCTCCTTGCCGCTCCCAAGGGCAAGGACTGCACCGCGATGGCCTTTCCATGCAGCAGACGCGCATCATCCCGCGATTGCATGAACCCGGCGGACGCGCGAGAATAGTGCAAACACGGGCCGGGGACGATCCGCACCGGGCGGATGCCGCGGCGACACCGACACACTCCGCGATCACGGACCCGCCTTGGATCTGATCCCCGCCCTGGAGCGCGCGCGCGCCGCCGAAAAGGAGCAGGCGCTGTTCTACCGCTCGCTCGCGGCCCAGGCCGAAGACCGCGGCGACGCCGCGCTCAGCGAGCGATTCAACGACCTGCACGCCGACGAGCAGCACCACGTTTCGCGCCTGACCGCGCGCCTGCTGGAGCTCGGCGCCGACCTGGCCGACATCGCCGACCTCACCACGGAGCCTGTGTCGATGGATGCCTGGAGCCCCGCCGCGCAGGCGCGCGAAGAGGCCGAAGTGCTTCGCTACGAAGGGCTTCTGCAGGCCCACATGGATGACGATACGCGCGCGCTGCTGACCGAAATCGTGGACACCGAGCGGCACCACGCCGCGGAGCTGGGGGGCAAATGGACGACGGCGTAATGCTGGGGCTGCGAGGCCGCCGGGCGCTGGTGACGGGCGCGTCGCGCGGCGTGGGCCGCGCCACCGCGCTCATGCTGGCGCGCGCCGGCGCGGACGTGGGGATCGGCTTTCACAGCCGCGAGGCGGATGCGGCGCAGGTGGTGGAGCACGCGCGCGGGCTGGGCGTGCGCGCCTTTGCGCAGGCCTCGGACGTGTCGACGCCGTGGGGCGCCGAGATGCTGTTCGAGCGCTGCCTGGTGGAGCTGGGCGGCGTGGACCTGTTCGTGGCCAACGCCGGCATCTGGGTTCCCGACGAGGTGGGCGTCGCGGGGATGTCGGACGCGCAGTGGGACCGCACCATGGCGGCGAACCTGACTTCCGTCTTCCAGACCGTGCGGCTGGCGTCGCGCTTCGTGGGCGCGGGAGGGCGGATCGTCATCGTCTCCTCCACCGCGGGGCAGCGGGGCGAGGCCTTTCACGCGGACTACGCGGCCAGCAAGGGCGCGCTCATCTCGTTCACCAAGTCGGTGGCGGTGGAACTGGCGGAGCGCGACATCACCGTCAACTGCGTCGCGCCGGGGTGGATCGATACGGAGATGGTGGCCCGGCCCATGGCGGAGGGGCGCACCCGCATCGAGCAGAACATCCCGCTGGGCCGCATCGCCACCGCGGACGACGTGGCGGGGCCCATCGTGTTCCTCTGCTCGGCGCTGGCGCGGCACATCACGGGCGAGGTGGTGAACGTGAACGGCGGGAGCGTGCTCTGTGGCTGACGGCGGCAACCGCCCCCGCGTGCTGCTGCTGGCCACGGGCGGCACCATCAGCATGCAGGTGGATGCGGAGCGCGGCGGCGCCGTCCCCCGGCTGAGCGGCGGCGAAATCCTCCAGTCCGTTCCCGGCGCGGAGCGCATCGCCGACCTGGAAGTGCGCGAGTTCGGCCGCTATCCCGGCCCGCACATGACCATCGAGCGGATGTGGGAGCTGCGCGCGGCGGTCATGCAGGGGTTGGCGGAGGGGTTCGCCGGCGTCGTCATCACCCACGGCACGGACACCATCGAAGAAACGGCGTACCTGCTGGACCGGTCCATTCCCTCCGGCGCGCCGGTCGTGATCACCGGGGCCATGCGCAACTCGTCGGAGCTGTCGTGGGACGGCCCGGCGAACCTCATGGCCGCCATCGAGGTCGCGGCCTCGCGCGAGGCCGCGGGGCGGGGAACCATGGTGGTGATGGACGAGGAGATCGTGCAGGGCGCGGAGGTGGTCAAGACGCACACCGAGGCGGCCGGCACCTTTCGCTCGCCCAACTGGGGCCCGCTGGGAGTGACGGACAAGGGGCTGGCGCTCTTTTACCGCGAGTCGCGCCGCAAGGCGCCGCTGGCCCCGGACGCGCCCGCCACGCCGGTGGACCTGGTGAAGATCGTGGCCGGGGCGGACGCGCGGCTGGTGGAAAGCAGCCTGGACACCGGCGCGCGCGGCATCGTGCTGGAGGCGCTGGGGCGGGGCAACGTTCCCGTCGCCGTCGTCCCCGGCATCCGCCGCTGGGTGGATGCGGGACGCCCCGTGGTGATTACTTCGCGCTCGCTGCGCGGGCGCGTGCTGGACACGTACGCCTACCCGGGCGGCGGCCACGAACTGCGCGAGATGGGCGCCATTTTCGCCGACCACATGACGGGCCAGCAGGCGCGCATTGAGCTGATGCTGGCCATCGGCGTGCACGGCGGCGACGTCGGCTCCATCCGCAGCGTGGTGGAGGCGGGCCGCTACACGCACTGAGGGGAGGGACGGGCGCCCGCGAACCGCGGGATGAGGAAGTAATGAGGGAATCCCGGGATGGGTCATCTGACCGAAACGGCCGACGGGCCGCGGGCCGTATCCTCAGCGCACGCGGACTCGCCGCGCCAGCTTCCCCTCCATCCCCGGAACCTCATGCGCTCAGGAATCGCCCGGCTGGCACTCGCTCTCGGTCTGGTGGCCGCCCCCGCCGCGGCCCAGCAGCCCGTGATCGCCCTTCCGTTTCACTCGCCCGCCAACCTGATCGTGGTGCAGGCGACGGTCGGCGGCTCGCGGCCGCTGTGGTTCATCCTGGACACCGGGGCCCAGCGCAGCAGCATCGACTCGCGGCTGGCGGACTCGCTCGGGCTGCAGCTGGGCGGGGCGGGGCGCACCACCGGCGCGGCCGCCAGCACCCCGACGCGCTGGATCCCGAGCATGACCGTGCGGCTGGGCGGCGTGGACTTGGCGCTGGATTCCGCGTTCACCATGCCGCACGCCCCGCTGGAGCCCGGCCTGGGGCACCCCGTGGACGGCATTCTGGGCCACGAGGTGCTCGCGCCGTTCGTGGTGGACATCGACTACGACGCGGACAGCATCCGCTTCTACCGCCCGGAAGACTACCGGCCGCACCCGGACGCCCGTGCCGTTCCGCTGCGCGTGGCGGACAACATGGCGGTCGTGGATGCAGAACTTGCCGTGGCGGGCGAACGGATCGCGGCCAGCCTTCTGCTGGACACCGGTGCCAGCGCGGAGATGGTGCTGGGCCGGCACTACGTGCAGCGGCACGCCCTGCTGAGGCGGGCGCGCGAGGTGGCGCCGGTCAACGGCGGAATGGGCGTGGGCGGCAGCCCCACAACCAGCCGGGGTGTGCTGGAGGCCGTCCACGTCGCCGGCTTCGCCCTGGCACGGCCGAATGCCATGCTGCTGATGGACAGCGTGGGAGCGCTTGCGGAGATGAGCGCCGCGGGGGTGGCCGGCGTCATGGGTGCCGAGGTGTTCCGCCGCTTTCACGTGACGCTCGATTACCCGCACCGCCGCATGCTGCTGCGCCCCGGCGCCGCGCTGAATCAGCCGTTCGCGCGCGGCCGCAGCGGGATCGCGCTGGTGGCGCCCGGACCGGAGTACGGCCGCTACCAGGTCGCCAGCGTGCTTCCGCGCTCGCCGGGCGAAGCGGCAGGCGTGCGTGCCGGCGACATCGTCGTGGCGGTGGACGGCCGCACACCCGCCACCCTGGACGCCCTTCGCGACCTGCTGCGCGTGCCCGCCGCGCGGCTCACGCTTACGGTGCGGCGCGGCGCGAACACCGTGGAACTGCCGATCACGCTGGAAGGCGCCTGACCACCGTTCCGCCGGGAGTGCGCCGGCGGCCCGGAGCACCCCACCGCTCGCGGCCGGGTGCTCCGGATCCGGGGCGGCGCGGTTCGGGGCTGGACGGTTGTGCCGCAACGGTTTAGCTTTTCCGCTCCGCTCTCACCGCGTGCCCCGCCGGGCACGCGCGGTTCTTTCTGCCCACGAATCCCATCCCCGCAATGCACAAGCTTCTCGTCGTTGCCGCCCTCGCCGGCGCGCTCTCGTTCGGTGCCCCCGCGCACGCGCAGCAGACCGCACCCGCCGCGCAGCAGGAGGCGCTGGGCGTAAACATCAATGCGTTCGTAGCACTCAAGCCGGGCATGAGCACCGCCGACGTGGTGCGCATCATCGGCCGCCCGGGGCAGGAAACCAGCCGCATGGAGGCCATGGGCACGGCCACCGTCTCCTACCGCTGGTCCGACGACGGGATGCGCAGCATCATCGCAACGCTGCAGAACGACAAGCTGATCAGCGCCAGCCAGCTCGCGCTGCAGACCAACGTGCGCGGCGAGCCCGCCACGCTCGCGAAGTTCAACCAGCTTCGCCCGGGGATGACCTTTGCCGAGGTTACGCAGGTGATGGGGCCGGCCGGGATCCCGGTGAGCTTCACCAGCCTGATGGGGACGGTGACGTTCACGATCTCGTGGGCCGGCGCCACGCCCGGTTCCACCGCCGTGGTCACCTTTCAGGGCGACCGGCTGTTCTCGACGCTGCAGGCCGGGCTGCAGTAGCCCGCACCGCGGTTCTCGTCCCGCCCCGCGCCCCGCCGACCTCGTCGGCGGGGCGCTTGTTGTTGTGCGGATGGAGCGCGGTCAGTCTCCGGGTTCGCGAGAGCGCATTTCGCGGGTGACCGCGATCCAGGCACCGCTCACGATTCCCGCCATGCCGCCAAAACCCAGGTGGAGCGCCGACCCGGTGACCGACGCCACCATGCCGCCAAGCGCCGCGCCGGAGATCATTCCGTACAGCACGCCTTCGGAAAGCCCGATGATCATGCGGGCCCCGCGCGGGGAAAGGACGGGATGGCCGGCGTTCCGGGGCGCAACCTCGCCTGGATGCGGGCTGAGGAGCACCTGTCGCACGGTGTCAGCCTCGCGTGCGGACAAGCTGGCGCGCCGTTCGGCGCGTTCGAGGACCTCCAGGGCAGCCTCTACGTGTTTCACCTCGGTATCGCTGCTCATGTGATGCTCCTGGAAAACTGGACCATGTACGCCAACGCGGACGCACAACCGGCGCAGATCAGGGACGCGATCGCGGTCCGGGACGAACGCAGGGGCGGCCGTCCGTTCAGCCGGGCATCGAGGACCACGAACACGAGCCCGCCGGCGATCAGGCACGTGAACAGCAGGCCCGAGCAGGCCAGGGCCACAAAGGGCACGCGCAGGTCGCGCTCGAACAGCCCCGTCCCCAGCGCGGACGCCGAGATGGTGGTGGCAAAGACCAGAAGCTCGCCCTGCCCGAGGCCTTCTTCAACGGTTCCTGTCTGGCCCGTGGCGAACCGCACGATCTGGATGGCCCAGAGCGGGAACAGCGCAGCAATGACGTTGAAGAGAAGCCATCGAACGCTGTCGACGACATTCAGAACGAACATCGTGGGTTCCGGGGCTCCGGCCATGTCGCGGTGCGGGTGCGGGTAGCGGTCCGTACATCGGCTCCGGACGATAATCACATCGCCGCCAGGGTGCAACCCCTGTCCATTTTACGCCACCGGCGAGCCTGTCTGGCCACCTCTGGCGCATCCGGAGCGGGGACCCGTGTGCACACCGGCTCCATCCGCGCGCGGCCAGGGGCGCCGGGGCCGATTAGCAACAACTCGTAACGGAGTTGTTCACGACTCTTGCACGAGGAGAGCGTGCCGCGTATTCTTTGCGAAGTGAACCGGAACGAAGCTTTCGCTTAAGAAAATAAGGTGAGTTCTTCCGCGCGTCTGGATGAGATCGATCGCCGGCTGCTGGAGCTGCTCCAGGAGCACGGCCGCACCTCGCAGCACGACCTTGCGCAGGACGTGGGGCTTTCGTCGCCGGCGGTGGGCGAGCGGCTGCGCAAGCTGGAGGAGCGCGGGATCATCCGCCGGTTCACGGTGGTGCTGGACCCCCGCCGCATCGGGCGCGACGTCACGGCGTTCATCGCGGTGGGAATGGCGGGTTCGCCGCACTACGCGGAGTTCCGGGCCCGGGTGCTGGAAAACCCGGAAGTGCTGGAGTGCCACAGCATTACGGGGCAGGGCTCGCACCTGCTCAAGATCCGCACGGAAAGCACCTCCACGCTCGAGGGGCTGCTGGCGGAGATTCAGGCGTGGCCCGGGGTGCAGTGGACCACCACCAGCATCGTGCTTTCGACGGTAAAGGAAACCAGCGCTCTGGCGCTGGGGCCGCGTCCGGTGGCGGACGGCGGCGCGACGGCGGGGCAGGGCCCCGAGCGCTGATCCAGACACGTACATCAACCTCTCGCAACCAGGACCGACCAATGCCCAGGACCACCGCCCGGTTCGACACCCTGGCCGCGGCCACCGGATGGGGCGCGGACAGCCGCAAGGGCAGTTCGCCCAACGGACCCGTGCCCATGGACATCGAGTCCATCTTCGGGACCAACACCTTTGGCATGGCGGAGATGCGCGCGCGCCTGCCCAAGCAGGTGTACAAGGCGCTCTGCCGCACCATCGACGGCGGCGAAACGCTGGACCCGTCCATTGCAGACGCGGTTGCGCTGGCCATGAAGGAGTGGGCGCTGGAAAAGGGCGCTTCGCACTTCACGCACTGGTTCCAGCCGCTCACGGGGAGCACGGCGGAAAAGCACGACAGCTTCATTACCCCCAACGAGGGGGGCGGGGCGGTCGCGGAGTTCAGCGGCAAGGAACTGATCCAGGGCGAGCCGGACGCGTCGTCGTTCCCGTCGGGCGGGCTGCGCGCCACCTTCGAAGCCCGCGGCTACACCGCGTGGGACCCCACGTCGCCGGCCTTCATCGCTGAGACGCCGGCCGGGTGCTACCTCAGCATCCCCACGGCGTTCGCGTCGTGGACGGGTGACGCGCTGGACACCAAGATCCCGCTGCTGCGCTCCATGTCGGCGCTGGCCACGCAGGCCCAGCGCGCGCTCAAGCTGTTCGGCGCGGACGCGACCGGGGTGACGGCCACCTGCGGCCCGGAGCAGGAGTTCTTCCTCATCGACCAGGAGTTCTTCTACCGCCGGCCGGACCTGGTGACCACGGGGCGCTCGCTGTTCGGCGCCAAGCCGCCGCGCGGGCAGGAACTGGAAGACCACTACTTCGGCTCCATTCCCGACCGCGTGCTGGCCTTCATGATCGAGGTGGAGCGCGAGCTGTACCGCCTGGGCGTGCCGGTAAAGACGCGGCACAACGAGGTGGCGCCGGGGCAGTTCGAGATGGCGCCCATCTACGAGAACGCCAACCTGGCGGCGGATCACCAGCAGCTGATGATGATCACGCTGCGCAAGGTGGCGCGGAACTTCGGCATGGCGTGCCTGCTGCACGAAAAGCCCTTCGCGGGGGTGAACGGCAGCGGCAAGCACCTGAACTGGTCGCTGGGCACGGAGAGCGCCAACCTGCTGGAGCCGGGCGATACGCCGCACCAGAACATGCAGTTCCTGTTCTTCTGCACGGCGGTGCTGCGCGCGGTGGACCGCCACCAGGACCTGCTGCGAGCCGCCGTGGCGCACGCCGGGAACGACCACCGGCTGGGCGCCAACGAGGCGCCGCCCGCCATTATCTCCGTGTTCCTGGGCGACCAGCTGGCGGACGTGTTCAACCAGCTGGAAAGCGCGGGCGAGGCCACGGACAGCAAGCAGGGCGGGCTGCTGGGGCTGGGCTCGCCGGTGCTGCCGCGGCTTCCGCAGCACGCGGGCGACCGCAACCGTACCTCGCCGTTCGCCTTCACGGGGAACAAGTTCGAGTTCCGCGCGCTGGGATCGTCGCAGTCGGTGTCGTTCCCGGCCACGGTGCTCAACACCATTATGGCCGAGTCGCTGGACGAGATGTCGACGGCGCTGGAAGCGAAGCTGGCCGAGGGGACGGACCTTGAGGCCGCTCTCAGCCGCCTGATCGCGGAGGAAATCCGCCGCGTCAAGCGCATCGTCTTCAACGGCGACGGCTACAGCCAGGAGTGGCACGAGGAGGCGGAGCGCCGCGGGCTGCTGAACCTGCCCACCACGCTGGACGCGCTGGAGCTGCTGCCGCAGGAAAAGAACCGGGCCCTGTTCGAGAAGTACGGCGTGCTTTCGCACCGCGAGCTGGAGAGCCGGCACGAGGTGGCGCTGGACCAGTACTTCAAGACGGTGAACATCGAGGGCGAAACCACGGCCGACATCGCGAGCACCATGATCATGCCGGCCGCGGTGCGCTACCTGAACGACCTGCTGGCCGCCGCCGAACGCGCGGAGGACATCGGCGTGCAGGCCCGCGGGCTGCGGCGCACGCTGGACAAGGTGAACACGCTTGTGGATGAACTGGCCGACGCCCTGGACGCGCTGGTGGCGCAGAACGCCGAGCTGGGCGGCGAGGACGTGCACAGCAAGGCGTACCACGTGCGCGACAACGTGGTCCCCGCCATGCTCCGCGTGCGCGGCGCGGCAGACGGGCTGGAGAAGGTCGTCCCCGACGACTACTGGCCGCTGCCCACCTACCGCGACATGCTGTTCGTGAAGTAACGACCGGCGGAATCGGAAATCTCTCTCTACGGAACCAGGGCCGCTCTCGATGCGAGAGCGGCCCTGGTTCGTCACGACCCTATGATACGTCCGGCCACATCCACAACCCGGGACCTCTGGGACTCGGTGGATCTCAGCGATTTGACCTGCGTTCGCTGGCTGACCTTGGACAGGTACTCGGGTGGAAATCTGATGTGATCGGGATCCAGGAAATCAATGAGGTCAATCAACGCGTTCTGGACCGCGCTCACCCGCGTTGATTGAGCTCTGGGCAAAGACGGAAGCTCGGCTACATCTGCCGCCAAAACAGAGAGCAGGGGTGAGCGGTCCGCGTGAAGCAACTCGGTGAACTGGCTGAACCCCATGCACGTCGGCCCTCTTGGTCCTTCCTGGATCAGCAACTCACCCAGAGCGCGCTGTTCTCCGGCCCAGATTCGAAGGTTCGTTGGAAAATCCGGAAGATCGGTACCCCATATGTGTGTGATGTCGTCTTGCAGTGTGGCCAGCAAACGTGTTTTCTCCTGATGGCCGAGATCGATGTAGTGAATCTCCCTTCGGACAATCTCGGCCCACGCGAAGTACTGGGCTATGAGGAACATGGTGTTGTTTACCGCGTAGGACTTCTCACGCTCGCTGCCTCGCACCAGATAAGCGTCCAGAAATGCGCAGTTTACGATGTTGTACAACCTGCTCTGAAGATCGTAGGCCGATCGCGCCAGGGGCTCCCGGAAGCGATACATGACCTGCTCACGCTGGCTTCGCTCGTCGCGTTCTTTCGCCTGCCGTGCCAGTTCCGCCTCAAAGGCCGCGTTTTGCTGTGCATGGTTCTTCTGCAGTTCCGCGAGGGCCTCTCCCTGCTCTTTCTGGACTTCAGCCGACAGCCGTCGTTCGCGTTTCTGTTGGATGAACGACAGGATCCAAAGCAGCAAGGGCGCGGTGGCGCCGATGAGCGCCGCGGTGACTTCAGGTTTCATGGGTGGGGGGCGACAGGGTGGCATTTGATGATCGTATTCATGGTAGCCATGCCTGTCATTTCCTCCTAGAAAAAAACATCTGCGGGCGCTGTCATGCGCTACAATCGCCGTTTTAAGCGTGCGGAGAGGAGCCGGTCCGCATGGGCCGGCGCCTCTTTTTCTTGGCCGTCTGTCTCCTGGCAGCTGGGCACGCTGAAACTGCAATCTCTAACAGCGACACAAAGACACAGAGGGTTTGCTCTCCTCCGTGTCTCTGTGCCTCTGTTGGAGCCCTATCTGTTGATTCGTGGAGGCGGGACCGGATAGTTCAAAAGGATCATGCCGGGTGATCAGGGGGATCGTATGTTTGATGCCGACCGAGGGGCCACGACCCGCCATCATCGCGAGACCGTCACGTGCACCGCATTCTGATTGTCGAGGACACGCCCGAGATCTTTCACGCACTGCAGCGCCACCTGGAGCGCCGCGGATACCAGACGTTTCTGGCCACGCGCGCGGCGCAGGCGCTTCCGCTGGCCGCCAGCCAGAAGCCGGACCTGGTGATCCTGGACCTGGGCCTGCCCGACCGCGACGGCTACAGCGTGCTGGAGCAGCTTCGCGAGCGCGGCGACGAAACGCCCGTCCTCATTCTGTCCGCCCGGACGGAGGAGGCCGACAAAGTGCGCGGCTTTCGCCTGGGCGCCGACGACTACGTCACCAAGCCGTTCGGCGCGGCGGAACTGCTGGAGCGCATCGGCGTGCTGCTGCGCCGGGCCGCCCGGGCCTCCGCGCCGGTTCCACCCCCCGCACAGACCGCGGCCGAGTTGACCGACGAGCAGCTTTGCGAGCGGTACGGCCTTACGCCCCAGCAGGTGGTTGTCGCGCGGCTGATGGGCGACGGGCTCAGCAACGCCGAGATCGCGCGGCGGCTGTTCGTGAGCGTGAACACGGCCCGCAACCACGCGTCCGGCGTGCGCACCAAGCTGGGCGTGTCGCGCCGGGGCCGCATCAGCGCCATCCTGCGCGGCGCCGCGCCCGCGTAGCCGCCGCGCGGCTTTCCCGCATCGCAAGAATGATGATGACGGACACATCCGCTCCCCCGCGCCCCGACCTGCGCGGCCGCGCCGACGTGGCGCGGCTCGTCGACCAGTTCTACGCCACCGCCACCGCTGATCCGGTGATCGGCTGGATCTTTACGGATGTCGCGCGGCTGGACCTGCCGGCGCACCTGCCGGTGATGTACGACTTCTGGGAGTCCATTCTGTTCGGCGCGCGCTCGTACCGCGGCGGCGCCATGCAGGTGCACCTGGCGCTCAATCAGAAGACGCCGCTCACGGCGGAGCACTTCGCCCGGTGGATCGGCATCTTCAACGCCACCGTGGACGCGCAGTTCTGCGGCCCGGCGGCCGAGCGGGCCAAGGAAAAGGCCGGCTACATCGCCGCGTCCATGCAGATGCGCCTCGCCGCCGCGCGCGGCGAGGCGCAGGCCGCCCACGGATGACGGCCATGCACGCCGTCCGCCCGGGGTCCATCCCCACGCCCCTCGCGAACCCATCCGCGCGGGGCGTTGTTTTTCCCTGACCGACATCGCTTTCTGGAGATATGATGATGAACACGATCCCCGAACGCGCGCCGCTCCCCGTTCACCGCCTTGACGAGCTGATCGATCGCACCGCGCAGGCCGCGGCGAGCGCCGCCGCGGGGCGCGCCTCCACTCCCGTGGCGCGGACCGCGGGGATGCGCATCCTGCTGGTCAGCCTGGGGGCGGGCGGCGAACTGGCGGAGCACACCGCTCCCGGGCCCATCAGCGTGCAGGCGCTGCGGGGCGACCTGCGGTTCAGCACCGGCGGGCACGCCACCGAACTCGCGCCCGGCGACCTGATCACCCTTGATGCGCAGATCCCGCACGCCGTGCAGTCCCGCGCCGGCGGCAGCTTTCTGCTCACCATCTGCGCCGCGTGATCGCAGGCAGGGACCAACAGCATCGCCCTCTCTCAGGGAACGGGATCACGGAGGTCCCCGAGGAACCAGAACGGAGACGCAGAGACGCGGAGACGCGGAGAGACCTGAATGCCTCCTGTCCTCCGCGCTCTCGTGGGATTTTGTTCCGCGCTCTGCGCGAGGCACGGCTTTCCATCAACAACGGCCCGGAGCGCAGGTTCGCGCTCCGGGCCGGGTTCATCGGATTCTGATGATCAGTGCAGCCGGTCGATCGTCGTCACGCGCAGGTACACGCTCTCGGGCACCGGGGCGGCAGCCACGCCGGGCGGAACCGCCATCAGCAGGTGCACCCGGGGCCCGCCGTCGTACTGCAGGGTCAGAGTGCCGCGAGACAGCGTGTACGTCCCCGATCCGCCCGCCCGGGCGCCGCTTCCCGGCCACGCCACCCACGCCAGCGTGCCGCGCTCCGAGAACCGCCCGTCGGCGCCCAGCGACAGGCGCATCAGCGTGTCGGCGCCGCTCACCCATCCCCAGGTTCCGTTCAGCCGCACGCCGTCCAGCGCCTGCATGCGGCGGTAGCCCTGTGTGCTCCCCGGCTTTCGCAGCACGCCCTGCGCATCCACCGTGAACCGCTGTTCGCCCGCGTCCTGGCGCAGGAAGCGCACCTCGCTGCCGCCGACCGTGTACGTGCCGCACTCGCTGGCCGCGCAGATCGCGGCCCAGTCCAGCGGCCGGTCCAGCCCCTCGTCGGGCGTGCCGCGAAAGGCGCGTCCGTCCGGCAGAAATGTGTAGTAGTCGGGATACTGCTGCCCGGTCGCGTTGTTCACGCGAAGGCCCATGTAGATGCCCGTCACCGCGCCGGCCGCGGGCTCCGGGCCCGGGTCTACCGGGGTGCCGCCGTCCGCGTCCGCGCACGCGGCAAGCAGGGCGAGGCTGAGGGTGCGAAGAAGGGAAAGCGCGTTGTGCATGAGATCCGTCCCAGGGATGGCGTTGAGGGAAACCGCCGCGGGCCGTCCGCCCGCGCGCCCCAAAGCTGGCCGCGCCGCCCCGGACGGGCATGATCCCAACGGACCATCCCGTGATCCGCCGCCGCCCCGTTCCGCTTGTCCGCGCCGTGGCGGCTGGATAAATTGCTGCCCCCGCTCCACTTGGACTCCGTCCGTCCGCCACGCCCCCGCATCCACCCACAGTCCCATCGTGATCACGGCCCCTCCCATTCCCGCCGCCGCGCTGCGCGGCGTGTGCGAAACCGCGTCCCTCGCCCTGGGCTGCGCCGTTCGCGCCATTCTCGGCACCGAATCCCTCGTGGTTCATCCCGATGGATCAACGGATGAGGAAGCGCCTGATGCGCTGACGATCCCGATCCACGGGACCGAAGGCGGGGAGCTGCGGATGTGGCGGCGGGCGGCGTGGACGGCGGCGGACCGGGCGATGGCGGCGCGCTTCGGCGAACTGGCCGCGACCGCGGTGCGCGCCGCGGCGGCCGAGGCGGGGCACGGCTGCGTGCGCCGGCAGGAGGTGGAAGACGAGCTGCGCGCCGCCAACGAGCGGCTGGAGCAACGCGTGGCGGAGCGCACCGCCGCGCTGCGCGAAAGCGAGGAGCACTTTCGCACCCTGATTGAGAACGCGCACGACATCGTGGCGGTGCTGGACGGCGAGAGCGGGCGCCTGACCTACCAGTCGCCCTCCATGCAGCGCGTGCTGGGCTATCCGCCCGAGGAACTGGCCGCCGTGCCGGCGCTTTCCCTCGTTCACCCGGACGATCTGGAACACGTTTCGGCGGCGGTGCAGGCGGCGTTCGCCTCGCCCGGCACCCCGCAGCGCGCCGAGTACCGCTACCGGCACCGCGAGGGCGGGTGGCGGCACCTGGAAACGTTCGGGCGCGTACCGAACTCGGGTCACGCGCGGCCGGTGCTGGTGTTCAACACGCGCGACGTCACGGAGCAGCGCGAGGCCGAGGCCGCCCTGCACCGCAGCGAAGCGCAGTTCCGCATCATGATTGAAAACGGCAGCGACCTGCTGATGATCAGCGCGCCGGACGGGCCGCTGACCTACGTGAGCCCGTCCGCGCGGTGGCTGCTGGGGATGGATCCCTCCGAGATGCTGGGCCGCACCCCGTCCGACCTGCTGCACCCCGACGACGTGGAGTACGTGATCGGCGTGGTGCGCGACATCGTGAGCCAGCCGGGGGTGCTGCACCGCTGCACCTGGCGCATCCGCCACGCGGAGGGCGGCTGGCGGACCATGGACGCCCTGGGCCGCACGCTCATGGTGGATTCCGCGGACCAGGGCGTGGTCATCAACGCCCGCGACGTCACCGAGCAGCGCGCCGCCGAAGCCGAGGTGGTGCGCCAGCGCGCCTTCTTTGAGCAGATCCTGAACGGCATCGACGCGGGGCTGGCCGTGTTCGACGCGCAGCTGCGCTTTGAGTACGCCAGCCCGCGCGCCGTGCCCGACGCGGAGGTGCGGCGCTGGCTCATCGGACGCACCAACGAGGAGTACATCGCGCACCGCGGGCTGCCGCCGGAGATCGGCTCCGAGCGGCAGGCGCACATGGAGCAGGTGCTGCGGACGGGCGAGCCCACGTCGTTCGTGCAGGACGCGCCGCTCCCCGACGGCACGGCGCGCCACTTCATGCGGCGGCTGGTGCCCATGCTGGACGAGCACGGCGCCGTGCAGCGCATCATCGGCTACAGCATCGACATTACCGAGCGCAAGGCGGTGGAAGAAGCGCTGCGCCAGGCGCGCGCCGAGGCCGAGCAGGCGCGGGAAGAGGCGGAGCGCGCCAACCGCGCCAAGAGCGAGTTCCTGAGCCGCATGAGCCACGAACTGCGCACCCCGCTCAACAGCATCCTGGGCTTTGCGCAGGTGCTGGCGGACCTGGACGTTCGCCCCGAGGTGCGCGGCGGCCTGCGGCACATTCTGAACGGCGGGCGGCACCTGCTCAACCTGATCAACGAGGTGCTGGACATCGCCCGCATCGAGGCCAACCAGCAGCCCATGTCGCTGGAGCCGGTGCGGCTGGGCGCCGTCATTCGCGAAGCCGTCGACATGGTGCGCCCCCTGGCCGCGGCGCGGGGGATCGTGGTGGGCGAGGTGACGGCCAGCAGCGACGAATTCGTCCGCGCGGACCGGCAGCGGCTGGCGCAGGTGCTGCTCAACCTCCTCAGCAACGCCGTCAAATACAACCGGCCGGAGGGCGCGGTGCGCATCGGATGCGAGGTGGTGCGCGACGAGCGGGGCGCGCCGCGGCTGCGGGTGCGCGTGGCCGACCAGGGCGCCGGAATCGACCCCGCCGCGCGCGACCAGCTCTTCATTCCCTTTGCCCGGCTGGGGGCGGAGCACACCGGGGTGGAGGGAACGGGGCTGGGGCTGGCCCTGTCGCAGCGGCTGGCGCAGGCCATGGGCGGCGCGCTCTTTCTGGAGCGCACGGGGCCGGAAGGGAGCGCCTTCTGCGTGGACCTGGAGCCCGCCGTGAACCCGCTGCACGAGGCGCCGCTGGGAGTTGCCGCGCCGGAGCCGGGCGGCGGCCCGGTGCCCGCGGCCACGCTGCTGTACGTGGAAGACAATCTGGCCAACCTGTCGCTGGTGGAGGCCATCCTGGCGCCGCGCCCCGAGTGGCGGCTCGTCCCCGCGCTGCAGGGCCGCCTGGGGCTGGAACTGGCCCTGCGGCACGCGCCCGACGTGGTGCTGCTGGACCTGCACCTTCCCGACCTGTCCGGCCGCGAGGTGCTGCGGCAACTGCGCGCGGACCCGCGCACCGCCTCCATCCCCGTCGCCATCATCAGCGCCGACGCCACGCCGCGCACGGTGGACGCGCTCCTGGCGCAGGGCGCCGACGCGTTTCTTACCAAGCCGCTGGACGTGCGCGCCTTTCTGGCCACGGTGGAACGGCTGCTCCCCGCCCCGGAGCCGGCCTGAGCGTGGATACCACCGGCTGCGCCATCCTGCTGATCGACGACGAAGAGGCCAACCTGGACCTGCTGGAGCTGATGCTGCGGCTGAACGGGTACCAGGAACTCGCCCGCGTGAGCGACGCGCGGCAGGCGGTGGAGGCGTTCGACGGACAGCGCCCGGACCTGGTGCTGCTGGACCTGCACATGCCCCACCGCGGCGGCTTCGAGGTGCTGGGGGACCTGGTCGCCCGCACCGCGCCCGGCGAATACCTCCCCGTTCTCGTGCTGACCGCCGACATCACCGCCGAGGCGCGCGAGCGGGCGCTGGCCGGCGGTGCGCGCGACTTTGTCACCAAGCCCTTCGACAAGACGGAGGTGCTGCTGCGCGTGCGCAACCTGCTGGAAACGCGCATGCTGTACCAGGCCGAGCGGCGCGGGCGCCACGCGGCCGAGCGCACCGCCGCGCGCGACCGGCTGCTGGCGGAAGCCAGCCGCGTGCTGGGCGCCTCGCTGGACAACGGGACGGCGCTGGCGAGCCTCTGCGTGCAGCTGGCGGAAGAGTGGGCGGATGCCTGCGCGGTCCGCGTGGGGGAAGGCGGCGGCCCCATGGTGCACGCCGACTCGCGTCCCGGCGCCGCGCCGCTGTTCGTGGAGGACGAGGCCGCGCCGGGGCTGCTGGACGCGGCGGAGGCGGCGCGCGCGCTGGGCGGCGGTCCGTGGGGCTCGGCGGTGCGCGTGGAAGTGCGGGGGAGCGGCCCGTCCGCGGGATGGATCGTGGCGGGGCGCGCGCCGGGGCGGGGCGCGTTCGGCGCGGAGGACCTGGCGCTCGCGGCGGAGCTGGGGCGCCGCGCGGGGTTCGCGGTGGAAAACGCGCGTGCGTTCGATACGGCGCAGGCCGCCCTGGGCGCGCGCGAGCAGGTGCTGGCCGTGGTGGCGCACGACCTTCGCAGCCCGCTGACCGCCGTGCGCTTTGAGGTGGAGATGCTGCGGATGTCGCCGGACCTTCCCCTCGCGCCCGCGGACGACGAAACGCTGGAGCGCGTGCAGCAGGCGGTCGCGCGGATGGACGGCTTGATCCAGGACCTGCTGGACGTGACGCGCGCCAGCCGCGGGCCGCTGGTGCTGGACCGCCGCCCGCAGCCCATGAGCGCGCTGCTGAACGAGGCTGCGTCGGGCCTGCGCACCCTGGTGACGGGGCAGGGGCTGGCCTTTCACGCGGAAGGCCCCGCCGCCCTCCCCGTGGTGGCCGTGGACGGCGCGCGGGTGCTGCAGGTGATCGGCAACCTGGTGGGGAACGCGGC
The DNA here is from genome assembly GCF_036387355.1 of Longimicrobium sp. GTDB lineage: Bacteria > Gemmatimonadota > Gemmatimonadetes > Longimicrobiales > Longimicrobiaceae > Longimicrobium. Next base: position 6,730 of record NZ_DASVTX010000047.1, on the reverse strand, counting down.
CAAGTTCGCCGGCGACCACGGCACCGTCACGCTGGCGTGGGAGCTGGCGGACGGCGAGGTGCGCGTGTCGGTCACGGACGACGGCCCCGGGATCGACCCGGAGCAGGTGCAGCACATCTTTGGCGCGTTCTGGCAGGCGCGCCATGCGGACCGGCGCGGGCTCGGGCTGGGGCTCGCCATCGCCCGCGCCATCGTGGAAGCGCACGGCGGCCGCATCTGGGTGGAAAGCGAGCCCGGCCGCGGCTCCGCATTCTTCTTCACTCTCCCCACGCGCGGGAAGAACGAGGGCGAGGAACCATCCGCCTGACCGTCATCCCCCGAGACCGATCCACCCGACCGCCCCGCCCGGCCCCGTGCCGAGGCGGGGCGGCCCGCGTTCGGGATGGTCATCAGGGACAAAGATGATCCGATCGGATCACGAAGGACGGTGGGGAAGCCGGTACTCTTCCCGGCGTCGCGGATGAGGTGCGCCGCCGACGAAAGCGGACGCGGACGCCGGACGGCACCGCACCCGACGCGCTCTCCCACTCCTGATTCCGGAGCACACTGCCATGAAGCTGATTTCCCTTTCCCGCGCGGCCCTGCTGGGCCTGCTTATGACCGCCGCCGCGTGCGGCGACGACCCCGCCGGCCCGGGCGAGGGCCCCGGCGGCGAAGGCGGCGGCGACAATCCCAGGCTCACCAGCATCCAGGTGACCGCCGAGGCCGGCCGCACCGAGATTCCCGTGAACGGCGCGGTGCTGCTGTCCGCCGCCGGGCGCGACCAGAAGGGCGCCGACATCGCCACCGGCGCCCTCACCTGGAGCAGCAGCGACACCCTGCGCGCCAGGGTGAGCGCCGAGGGCCTGGTGACCGGGCGTGGCAACGGCGCCGTGACGCTGACGGCCGCCGGCGCGGGCGGCGTCTCGGGCACGCTCAGCCTCACCGTACGCGGCTCCATCCACTCCGGCACCATCACGCAGGATGAAACCTGGCGCGCCGCCGACAACCCGCACCTGGTGACGGGCGACGTGCGGGTCTCGGGCGCAGCCTCTCCGCGGCTGACCATCGAGCCGGGGGTGGAGATCCGGTTTGCGCAGCGCGCCGCCCTCTTCATCGGCGGGCAGCAGCCGGGCAGCCTGACGGCGGACGGCACGCCGATGGTCAAGATCCGCTTCGTGGCGGACGCGGCGGCGCCGTCCAAGGGGTACTTTTACGGCGTGTACTTTGACGGGGGCACCGGCGCGGGCTCGTCCATCCGCCACGCGGAGTTCAACCACTGCGGCGCGGAACGGGGCGGCATCAAGATCGGGACGGACGCGTGCATCGCGGCGGTGGAGGCCAACGTGGCTCCCGTGATCGCCGACGTGCTGATCCAGAACAGCGGCACCAACGGCATCGTGATGATGGACGGCGGGTCGTTCGGCGCCAACTCGGCCCACGTGAGCGTGAATGGCGCCACGGGGTATCCGCTGGTGATCGGCGCCGACTTCGCGGGCACGCTGCCGGACGGCGGCGCGTTTACCGGCAACGGCATCAACCGTGTGCGGGTGCACAGCAACGTCATCGTCAGCAGGACACAGACGTGGCCCCACCTGGGGATCGCGTACTCGCTCAGCAACGACCTGCGCATCGGCGGCGCCGCGTCGCCGGTGCTCACGCTGGCGGACAGCGTGGTGCTGCGCATGCCGGCCAGCGGCACCATCTACGTGGGCAACGTGACCGGCAACGGTGAGCCGGGCGGGCTGGTGGCGCTGGGCAGCCGCACGCAGACGCCGGCCGGGCCGGTGGTGTTTACCCGCATCACGGCGGACTCGGATGCGCCGGGCAAGGGCGACTGGGACGGCATCCTGTTCTCGCGCAACGCGTTGGCCGGCAGCCGCCTGCGCAACGTGGCGGTGGAGTGGGCGGGCGGAGCGGACGCGGCCATCCGGCTGCGCGGCGACCGCGGTGCGTTCCTGACGGACAGCTTCATCACCGGGTCCGCCGGCTGCGGCATTCAGGTGGACGAGGAGGGCGCACTGGACCTGTCGGGCGACGCGCTGAACAACGTCTTTCTGAACAACGACGGAGATGCTTTCTGCGTAGGCGACTTCGCACGCGCTCCGCGTTGAGACAGGAGAGAGGAAAAGAGGCGCCGGTCCGCAGGGGCCGGCGCCTCTTCTGATCCGGCCGACAGCACTTACGCGAGAGATCCATCCCGTTGTCCGGCTTTGTGCGGGTCGTGCGTTGGTTCATCCGTTTCCAGCGATGATCCTGCCTGGAGGCCATCGCGCCTCACATCCCCCAGGCGCCCTCCCGCCCTCTGCTCCCGACAGCGACACCGATGCTCAGATCTCTCCTCACCTGCGGTACGGCCCTGCTTCTCGCGTTCGCCACACCAGGGACGGCCACTGCGCAGACCGTGCATCCGTCCATCGCGTTCGCGCCTGTGTGGGATGCGCGCCTCACGCCGGAGCCGGTGACGCCCGCCGGCCAAGGGGCCGATCCGCAATCCGCCCTGATCGCGGGATGGCGGCGGCCGGTCTGGGTGCTTCCCGCGGCGGGAGCGGTGGTGGGTGGATTCGCCGGCCTTCTGTACCACAACCATCTGTGCCGTGACACGGAGTGCAGCGGTCCGCCCGCGCTCATTCCGCTGGGCGCCGTGGCGGGCGTGGTGATCACCGCCGTGCTGCAGAAGGAGATCCGCCGCGCCCGGCGCAATCAGCCGGAGGCGCGCTCGTGATCGGGAACGCGGGCCGCGCGCGCAGCCGCCGGTCTGGCTGGAGGCAGGCCCTTCTGCTCGCCATCCTGCTGCTGTGTTCGGCGCGGCCGCTTGGGGCTCAGGTGGTGGTTCCCGTCTGGGCGCTGGACCCCCGCCTCGCCGCTCCCGCCGCGAGCGCGGGTGACCTTCCGCGGGTAACGGTGGATCGCGCCGCCGTGGCGGGGCGGCGGCCCTGGTGGGCATTTCCGGCGGCCGGAGCCATCACCGGTGGCGTGCTGGGCGGGGTGGTGGCCTACCGTCTGTGCCGCGTCGAGGACTGTGTGGGCGCGGAAGTATTTCCCGTCACTACCGCTGTGGCCGGTGTGGCGGTTGGACTGCTCGTGGAGGGAGCCGTCCGCGCGCTCCGCTGAGCGGTCATGGTGCGGAACGCAAAGGGCCGCTTCCGGAAAGGAAGCGGCCCTTTGTGCGTGCGCGGAGAGGCCGGCGCTCAGTCGTCCGTCGCCGTGACGCCGTAGCGGTCCAGCTCGCCGCGCAGATGATTGAGGTGCGTGGTGATGATGCTGTCCTCCTCCGGCGCGGCGTGGCCGTCCGCGGCCAGAATGGCGACGCCCAGCCCACTGAGCGCGGTGACCACCTGGTCCGCGTTGCGGGTGCCGCGCTCGCGATCCATCTCCAGCACCGCCGCGAGGTACGCGGGCGTCTCCATCAGGAACGCGTGCAGCCCGTCGGGGTCGCTCGCCAGCTCCACGCTCTCCATGGCCGCCGCGCGCAGTTCGTCCGCCGCGGGGCGGTGGCCGGAGACGGCCTCGAACACGCGCCCGTACACCTCGATCTCGCTGGCGGCCAGGTCGTCGTCGCCGGCCAGCAGCAGCCCCAGAAAGCGCACCATGTGGCGCACCGCATCGTCGTGGATGGGGTGCGCGCCGGTCCAGTAGCCCTGCGCGCCGGCCTGGGTGGCCGCGTCGATCACCATCCGGGCGAGCGCGTCGGGCGGAAGGCGGAGAGGAAGCGTCATCGGATTCTGTGGATGGAGATCGGCCGTGGCCGCAGGCGTCGTGCCGAACTGGATCACCGGGCTTCGAAGGGATGCGATTCAACGTCGACGGGCGGAGCCACAAGGTGCGCCGCGCCGGGTTCCGCGGCAAGGATCACCAGCGCCGGTCCACTCCGTACGCATCCAGTTCGCGGTCGCGGCCCACCACCGGGATCCCTTCCGCCAGGCTCTGCGCAGCCAGCATGCGGTCGAACGGATCACGGTGGTGCAGGGGCAGCGTCTGCACCTGAACGACGTGCCCCAGTTCCAGGTCCAGCACTGCGATCGCCCGTTTCCTGAGTTCCGCGGGGACGAACGTCTCGAACTCTTCCGGAAGCTTCAGCTTCCCGATTCCTGACTTGATGGCGATCTCCCACAAGCTGACGATGCTCACCATGGCGCGCGTATCCTGCGCGTCGATGAGGGTACGGGCGTCCATCGACAGACGCTCATCTCCCAGAGTCAGCCAGAGAAATGCGTGTGTATCCAGCAGCACTCTCATTCAAAGAACTCCGCGATCTCGGCCGGAAGCTCGTCGAAGTCGTCTGACATCCACATCATCCGCGGCTTGCCGCTCGACGTTCGCCCGCCCGGCGGCGCGGGGCGGGGCGTCTTCAGATCCAACTGCCGTAATTCCCGTAGCCGTTCGGGGGTGAGCGGGCGCGGACGGGTGAAGATGTACACGCGCTTGCGCCTGCCCCCGGCTGTGGCGCAGGGGCACGCGGCCTGGCGGCGCGCAAAGGCGATCGCGTCGGCCTTGCGGTCAAAGACTGCGGTGGGAACGGGCTTGCCGCCGTCGTGCACGCGCCAGCCGCCCTCCGGCTTGGGGAGGACGTACCAGCCGGGTGCCTGTCCTTGCGGCGTTTCGTTCGCAGATCCCTCGTCAGGGCGGTCCATCGTGGCTCCGGAGAGAACGTTTTTCGCGGCCGGCATTCCGGCCCGCCAAACAGTACACCCGGAACCCCGAATCTCAAATAACACAATCCGCCACCGTGCGGATCGGTTTATTTGGGCAGGCTCTCAAGAGGCCGGAGTGGCGGTCTTTCGAAGCGAAGAAGCCTCAGAAATGCTGAGGATATCCGCTCGCGTGATGAATCTTCCGAAATGACCCTGCATCGCGGAAATTCCGAATCTTTCTTCGCGTCCACCCGGGATGAACGCACAAGAGGCCGCCCCGGAGATCCCGGGGCGGCCCCTGCGTACCCACGATGCGCGTCAGGAGACGCGGAAGCGCTCGGCCAGGCTGTTCATGTGGAACGCCATGCCGGCCAGGCTCTGGCTGGCGTCGGCCAGCTCCTCCATGGCGGCGCCCTGCTGCTGCGCGGCGGCGGCCGTCTGCTCCGTGCGCGCGCGCGAGTTGCCCGCGATGTCCTGCACGTCGCGCATGGCGGCCAGCAGCTCGTCCATCACTCCCGCCTGTGCCTCCACCTCGCCGTGGATGCGCTCGATGGACTCCACCGCGCGCCGCAGCCCGTCCACCATGCTGCCGAGCGCCGCCTCGCCCTCGCGCGAGGCCTCGCCCACGCCGGACAGGCGGCGGTCCGCCAGGTCCAGCTGCTCGCGCACGCGCGCGATGGCGTCGCGCGTTTCGGCCACGGTGCCGTTCACCTGGTCCGCCGACGTGCCGCTTTCCGCCGCCAGCTTGCGCACCTCGTCGGCCACCACGGCAAAGCCGCGGCCCTGCTCGCCGGCCCGCGCGGCCTCGATGGCCGCGTTGAGCGCGAGCAGGTTGGTTTGCTCGGCGATGGCGCGAATGGAGCCCACGAAGCCGCCGATGCGCTCCCCCGCGCCGTGCAGCGCGTCCATGGCGGTCGCGGCCCGCTGGTAGCCGTCGCCCACCTCCACCAGCAGGGTGCCGGACTGCGCGATGCGGCCCACGTGCGTGTGCGTTTCGGCGGCGACGCGGCGTGCGTCGTCCGCGGCGGCGGAAGCCTCGGTGCGCACGACGTGGTTCTGCGCGGCCAGCCGCTGCAGCGCCTCGCCGCCTCGGTTCATCAGCTTCATCTCGCGCTCCACCTCGCCCGCGGCTTCGCCGGCGATGGAGCCCACCTGCACCGCGGACGCCTGCACCTCTTCCGCCGTGGCCGACAGTTCCTCCGCCAGCGCGGCAAGGGAGCGCGCCTGGTTCTGCACCTCGCGGATCACGCCGCCCACGGACGCGGCCACGCGGTTCACGGCCGCCGCCAGAAAGTCCATCTGGTCGCGCTGCCCGGCGGCCACCTCCACCCGGAAGTCGCCTTCCTCCACCGAGGCCAGGGCGTCACGCACTTCCCTGAGCCGCCGCGTGTAGTGCGTGGGGGCCAGCAGGGTGGCGCCGAGCACGCTGACGACCACGGCCGTTTCCAGCGCCAGCATGGGCCAGGCAAGGCTCATCTCCGGGTTGGCCCACAGCCCCACCAGCCGCGCGGCGGGATACAGCACGCCGCTGAGGGCGGTAGAGGCCCAGCTTGCCCGCGGAACGCCCAGCGCGGTGGACGAAAAGAGCGCCACGTAGTACGGAATCATCAGCATTCCGAACGGCCCGTGCGCGGCGGTGAAGCCGAACAGCACCAGGTGGTCCACCGCCAGGCTGGCCCAGAACTGCCAGGGCGCCCAGCGGTCGCGAACGAGCGCCAGGTGAAACAGGGCGTTGACCACCGCGATGCCGCCGCCCAGCCCGGCGATGGCGTCGTAGCTGATGGTGAGCACCCCCAGCCAGCGCAGCCCCAGCACCAGCGGCACCGCGCCCACGATGAGCACCCAGCGCACCCAGACTTCGTCCAGCGTCTTGGCGCGCAGAATGTGGATCTGCTCGTCCTGAAAGCGGCGTGCGCGGTCGGCCAGCGGTTGGGCGGGTGCTTCCGGCTCCGCGAGGGGCGGACGGGGCGGCGCCATGGGGGCGGGCATGCGCGGCTGCGAACGGCGGGGCGGAGCGGAAAGAAGGGTGCTCACGACGTTTTCTGCGTCAGCGGGAGGGGACGGAACCGCAAGGATGTCCTGCAAGACCGCCCGGCGAGATGGACTCTCACCGGGGA
>NZ_DASVTX010000046.1:0-28916 GCF_036387355.1 Longimicrobium sp. | reverse complement strand
GCTGGCCGATTCCGCCCCGGTGCCCGACTGGGTGCCGCTGGCCGGAAAGATGACCGCGCTGGCGGCGCTTCTCCTGATCCTGAACGCGGTGCTGATGGCCTCCGGCCTCACCGCGCAGGCAATGCAGGGCTGGTACGCGTTCCAGCCCGCCCTGTACCTCAGGATCCTGTTCGGCATCCAGTGGGTGGAGCAGCTGCAGTTCGCCGTGCTGGCGCTGCTGGCGCACGTGGTGGCCAACCAGAAGTACGCGGGGCACGTGGCGGCGGTGGCCCTGTACGTCGGCACGCAGCAGGCGCGCTCGCTGGGGATCGAGCACAACCTGCTGGTGCATGGCTCCGATCCCGGGTGGGCGTGGTCGGACCTGAACGGCTTCGGGCCCACGCTGGCGCCGCTCGTTGCGTTCAAGCTGTACTGGGGCGCGTGGGCGGTGCTGCTGGGAATGGTGGCGCTGCTGGCGTGGGTGCGGGGCACGGAGGGCGCGCCGGGCGCCCGCATGCGGCGGGCGCGGCGGCGGCTGACCCCGCGCGTGGCTGCCGGCACCACCGCCGCCGCCCTGCTGGTGGCGGGGACGGGCGCGTTCGTGTATCGCAGCACCAACGTGCTGAACGAGTACCGCACCGACTGGGAGGCGGAGGAGCGAAACGCAGGGTACGAGCGGCTCTACAGGCGGTACGAGCACCTGGCGCAGCCCACGCTGGCGGCCATCCGGATGCGCGCGGAGCTGTATCCCGAGCGGAACGCGGCGATGGTCCACGCCGTGTACCGGCTGGTGAACCGCACCGGCTCGGCCATCCCCTCCCTCCACCTCTCCACCGTTCCCGACCGCGCCGTCACGCTGCGCGGCGTTCGCCTGGACCGCCCGGCGCGCGCCGCGAGGGAGGACGCGGAGCACGGGTACCGCATCTACACCCTGCACCCCGCGCTGCAGCCCGGCGACTCCCTGCGCGTGGAGCTTGACCTGGCGTTCGCGCCGCGCGGATTCCGCAACCGCGAAGTGCTGAACGGAAGCACCCCGATGGTGGGCGAGTTCAGCCACTTCCCCGGCACGCTGCTCCCCGCCATCGGCTACCAGAGCGGAAACCAGCTCACCGGCGCCCGCGTCCGGCGCGAGCACGGGCTGGCGCCGGCGGAAATCCGCCCCTCCATCCACGACCCGCGCGCGCTGCGCGTCCCCCGCATCGGCCGCATTCAGCTGGACGCCGTCGTGGGGACGCGCACCGGGCAGACGGCCATCGTTCCCGGGCGGCTGCGGCGGGCGTGGACGGAGAACGGCCGGCGCTACGTCCACTATCGCACCGAGGCGCCCATCCTGAACGCGTTCGCCGTGCTCTCGTCCGCGTACGCGGTGCGCGAGGGGGCGTGGACGGACCGGGCGACGGGGCGGACGGTGCAGATCCGCGTTCTTCACCATCCCGCGCACGCGCTGAACGTAGACCGCCTCGTCCGCATCGCGCGCACCGCGCTGGACTACTACTCGGCGCAGTTCGGCCCGTATCCGTACGGGGAGCTGGCGATGGTGGAGATCCCGCGCTACTCCAGCGGCGCCCGCGCCTACGGCGGCATGGTGCTGTACTCGGAAAGCTCGCCCATGGCCGCGGCGCGGATGGAGGCCGGCGATCCGGCCGCCGTGGACGACCCCGCGCTGATGCTGGCAGCGCACGAGATCGGGCACCAGTGGTGGGGGCAGCAGGTGATGGGCGCCAACGTGCAAGGCTCGCAGGTGCTGTCGGAAACGCTGGCGCAGTACGGCGCGGCCATGGTGCTGCAGCACACCCGCGGCCCCGCCGCCGCGCGCAGGATGGTGGCGCGGATGCACGAGGACTACCTGGTGGGCCGCGGCCGCCACGAAGCGCCGGAGGTGCCGCTGATGCTGTCCACGGACCACCAGTACTTGCACTACGACAAGGGCGCCGTGGCCATGTACGCGCTGCGGGAAGCCATCGGCGAGGCGCGCGTCAACCGGGCGCTGCGCCGGCTGGTGCAGACGCAGGGCGGCGCGGGGCCGCCGTACGCCACCACGCTGGACCTGCGGCGCGAACTGCGGGCGGTGACGCCGGATTCCCTCGCGTGCCTGCTGGATGACCTGCTGGGCGCCATTACCCTGTGGGACCTGCGCGCCACCGCCGCCCGCGCGGAGCCCGCCCCCGGCGGCGGCTACCGGGTGACGCTGGACGTGCACGCCGCCAAGCTGCGCTCCGACAGCATCGGCAACGACACCGAGGTACGGATGGATGACCGGGTGCAGATCGGCGTGTTCGCCGAATCCGCCGAGGGCGACGGGCTGGGCGCGCCGCTCTACCTGGCGTGGCACCGCGTCCGCTCCGGCGCGCAGTCCATCACCGTCACCGTCGCGGGCCGCCCGGGCCGCGCCGGCATCGACCCGTACCACCTGCTGATGGCGCGCCACGGCGAGGCGCTGCGGGACGCCGGCGTAAAGACGGCGCGGGTGCAGATCGCCGGCGCCGCCGCGCGCGGAGGTGCCCGGTGAACCGCGCGCTGGAGATCTTTCGCCTGGAGGCGGGCTGCCAGGCGCGGCGGTGGCCCGCCTGGCTGTACTTCGCCCTCCTGCTCGCGGTCACGTTCCGGCTGGCAACGGAGGGGAGCACGGAGAACGCGCGGGCGGGCGGCTGGTTTCTGAACGCGCCCTTCGTGATCGCCTCCGTGACGCTGCTGGGCTTTCTGATGGGGCTGCTGGCCACCGCCGCGCTGGCGGGCGAGGCGGCCACGCGCGACGTGCAGACGCGGATGGCGCCGCTCGTGTACACCGCGCCCGTGAGCCGGGCGTCGTACCTGGGCGGCCGCTTCCTGGCCGCGTTCACCGTGAACGCGGGGGTGCTGCTCGCCCTTCCCGCGGCCGCGCTGCTCGCCGCCCTTCTCCCCGGCGCGGACCCGGCGCTGGCCGGCCCGTTTCGCCCGGGCGACTACCTGCGCGCGTACGTCCTCTTCGGGCTGCTGAACGCCTTCGTCACGACGGCGCTCCTGTTTGCCGCCGCCGCGCTCACCCGCCGCGCCATCGCCAGCTACGTGGGCGCAGTGGTGCTGCTGGCCGGGGCGATGTTCAACTGGCTCTACGTGGGGCGCAAGCTGGGGGAGTGGGCGCTTGCCAAGGTGCTGGACCCCTTTGGCCTGGCGGTGATGAGCGAGATTTCGCACGGCACCACGGCCGCGCAGAAGAATACGCTCTCCCTGGCGCTGGACGGCCCGCTGCTGTGGACGCGGCTCCCCTGGCTGGGGCTCGCGCTCGCCGTACTGACGGTGACGCTCTGGCGCTTCCGCTTCGCGCATCCCGTGGCCGGTCGCGTCTGGCGCCGCGGCGCGCGGGGGGACGCAGACGCGCCGGTGCGGGGCGCCGTGCCGGCCGCACCCCGGGTGGCGCGGGTGTTCGGCGGGAGGACGCGGGCGAGGCAGGTGCTCGTCATCGCCACGGAGGCCTTCCGCGCCGTCGCGCTGGGGTGGGGCGGGCTGGTGATGGCGGGGCTGGCCGTGACCGTCGTGTTCACCGGGCCGGAGATGATGGAGCACATCGGCGTGCCGCTGTATCCCGCGACGGAGCACATCGTCTCGTACTTCGGCACCCCCGGCGACCTGCTGTGGATGGTGGGAACGCTGCTGGCCGCCTTCTACGCGGGGGAGCTCGTGTGGCGGGAACGGGAAGCCGGCCTGGGCGAGATCGCCGACGCGGCGCCGGCGCCGGAGTGGGTTTCTCTGGCCGGCCGGCTGCTGGGGCTGGGGCTCGTCCTCATGGCCATGCAGGCGCTGATGGCGGTTGCCGCGATGGCAGTGCAGGCCATGCTGGGCTACTGGCGCTTCGAGCTCGGCGTGTACGCGCGGCTGATGTTCGGCGTGCAGCTGGTGGACTACCTGCTCTTTGCCGTGCTGGCGCTGGCCGTGCACGCGCTGGTGGACCACAAGTACGTGGGGCACCTGATCGTGGTGCTGCTCTACTCGGTCAAGGCGTTCGCGGGGGAGTTCGGCATTGAGCACAACCTGCTGATCTACGGCTCCGATCCCGGGCTGCAGTACTCGGACATGCGCGGGTTCGGGCCGGAGCTGGCGGGATTCGCGTGGTTCAAGCTGTACTGGGGCGCGTGGGCGCTGCTGCTGGCGGTGGCGGCGCGCCTGCTCTGGGCGCGCGGGACGGAGCGCGGGCCCGCCGCGCGGCTCCGGATGGCGCGCCGGCGCTTCACCCGGCCCGTGGTCCTGACGCTGATGACGGCAACGGGGCTGGTGGTGTCGCTGGGCGGGTTCGTGTTCTACAACACCAACGTCCGCAACGAGTACGCGACGGCGGACGAGCGGGACGCGCGCCGCGCGGAGTACGAGCGGCGGTACGGGCGCTTTCGGGATGCGCCGCAGCCCGTGCTGGCCGGCACCACGCTGCGGGTGGAGATCCATCCCGGCCGCTCGGAGGTGGAAATCCGCGGCCGCTACCGCCTGGTGAACCGCACGGCGGTGCCCATCGACTCCATTCACGTGGCGACGGACCGGGAGGCGGAGACGAGCGGTGTGCGCTTCGACCGGCCGGCCCGGCGCGTGCGGGCGGACGCGCGGCTCGGCCACACGATCTACGCGCTCGCCACCCCGCTCCGGCCGGGCGACTCGCTGGCGATGAGCTTTCGCGCGGCGCTGCGCCCCAACGGGTTCGCGAATCACGGCACGGAGGGGTCCGTGGCGGCAAACGGGACCTTCATCACCCCGCACGAGTGGCTTCCCGCCATCGGCTACCAGCCCGCGCGCGAGCTGAACGGGGCGGGGGAGCGGCGCGTGCAGGGGCTCCCGCCGCGCCCCGCCATTCGCTCCCTTTCCGACACGGCCGCCCGGTACGACCTCCGGGACGCGCAGCGGATGACCTTTGACGCCACCATCGGCACGGTGGCGGGGCAGACCGCCGTGGCGCCGGGCAGGCTGGTGCGTACGTGGACGGAGCGCGGGCGCCGCTACTTCCGCTACGTCGCCGACGTCCCCATCCGGAACGACTACGCCGTGTTTTCCGCGGCGTACGCGGTGCGCGACGCGCGGTGGAATCCGCCCGGAGGCGGCGGGCCGCGTGTGGACATCCAGATCATCCACCATCCCGCGCACGCGTGGAACGTGGAGCGCATGGTGCGGGGCGTTCAGGCGTCGCTGGACGATTTCACCACGCGGCTCGGCCCGTATCCGCACGGCCAGTTGCGCCTGGTGGAGCATCCCGGCCGCGGAACCAGCCTGCATGGCGCGCCGGTGAACGTGTGGTACACGGAAGGCTTCTCGCTGCTGAATCCGGCGGCGGACCGGCGCGACCTGGACTTTCCCTTTGCCGTCACCGCCCATGAGATCGCGCACCAGTGGTGGGGCAACCAGCTGTCGCCCGCGGAGGTGGAGGGCGGGGCGCTGCTGACCGAGAGCCTGGCCTGGTATTCGGCAATGGGCGTGGTGGAACGGACGTACGGGCCCGAGCACCTGGGCCGCTTCATGGACCTGCTGCGCGAGATGTACATGGACCCGCGCCCGCAGGCGGACGTGCCGCTGCTGCGCTCCTCCGACTGGTTCACCGCGTACCGCAAGGGCCCGTTCGCCATGTACGCCGTACGCGAGTACGTGGGCCACGCGCCGGTGGACGGCGTGCTGCGGCGCCTGATCCAGACGCACGGGGCGGGGCGGGCGCCCCTCCCCACCTCGCTGGACCTGTACGCCGGGCTTCGGTCGGCGGCGCCGGATTCGCTGCGGTATCTACTGGCGGACCTGTTCGAGGCGAACACCTTCTGGGACCTGGAGACCCGGCGCGCGGTGGTGGAGCGCGCGTCCGGCGGATGGCGGGTCACGATGGAGGTGCGGGCGCGCAAGTTCGTCGTCGACACCGCGGGGCGGCAGACGGAACGGCCCATGAACGACCTCGTCGAAATCGGCGTGTACGCGCCCGGTGCGGAGGGACGGCCCGGCGCGGAGCTGTACCGCCGCATGCACCGCATCCGCGCCGGCGAGCAGCGCATCACGGTCACGGTGCCGCGCGAGCCCGCCCTGGCCGGCATTGACCCGCGCCACCTGCTGATCGACCCCGACGGCGGCGACAACCTCGCGGCCGTCACGCGGGCGGAAGCCGGCCCGCGCTGACCCGGGGGGGCGAACCGAAAGACGAAACAGAGCGGAGCCGGGTCCCGGCTCCGCTCTGTTTCGTCTTCCCGCCGGGATGGCTACGCGGGCGGCTTCTGCCCATCGTCTCCCGCCGGCGGCGCCTCGTCCCCGCCGCCGCCCTGCGCCGCGGCACCGGCCAGGACCGCATCGCCGTCCGCCTGTTCGGAGAGGTCGACTTCGGCGACCATCCACTGGGCCGCGCCGTCGTCCTGGGCCGCAAAGTCGTGCGGGACCGGAATGCGCCGGCCTGCAAAGATCAGGTCGCCCTCCACCATGTAGGCCTTCTGGAACCCGGCCGTGCGGTACAACTGCAGTTCGTTGGCGGCCCAGCGCTTGGCGGGCGTGCCCTTTGTCTTCTTCGCCTCCACGCGCACCGCCAGGTGGGTGACGTCCTGCAGCTTGGGCGACGGCCTGCGCAGCTGCTTCAGAAAGTCGCTGCCGATCCCCACGCCCCAGAGCCCCGCGGGCACAAAGAAGTGCTCGGCATCCCACGCCAGCGTGCCGTCCCGCCTGGCCGCCACCACCTGCGCGGCCTGGATGGCGTACGGATCCTCGTTGCGGTACACCATCCGCAGGTTGTACGACACGACTTGCCGGCCCTTCGGCTGCGGATCGTTCCCCTGCCGCACCCAGCACGACCAGGCAAAGCCGTTCCGCCCCTGGTCAATCCAGGTGAAACGCCGCTCCTGGGACCGGGGATCGTGGTCCAGCGACCCCAGGCTGAAGTGCGTTTCCAGAAAGCGGGTGTAGCGCTGCGGATACAGCGTCTTGAGCAGCGGCCACCACGTGCGGAAGAGCGGTGCATATGCCCAGCGCGCAAACCAGTTCATCAACCCGAGGTACATGGGATGGTTGTGGTTGCGGTCCAGGTCCTCGCTCTCGAACACCTCTTCCATCACCAGCAGCGCGCGCCGGATCAGGTGAAGCGCCGCCTCCTGCGACTCCGCGGAGGGGAACCGGTCGGCCGGGGCGCCCGCGGAAACCTGCACCGCGCCGCCCTGCCCGTCTTCGGCCACCACGGGGACGGGAAAGCGCATCCGCTGCTGCTGGTCCAGCTCGTCCAGCTCCTTGTACACCTGCCGCAGCAGCAGCTCGCTCCCGGGCCCGCGCAGCGCCGACTCCAGTTCCGCCACGCGGTCGGCAAAGTGCGACAGGCGCTCGTCCCAGCCCTCCGGCTCCGGGAACCACTCGCGGCGGGCGCGCGCGAACGCCTCCATCCACACCGGCCGGAGCGTCTCGTCCGTCTGCTCCGGCTCCTCCAGCTTGAGCCCGTCCAGCACGGTCAGGAACGCGTTGCGGGCGGCGTGCTGGCCCAGCCGGCGGTACGACTCCCACTGCGCCTCGTCGTAGAACTGGTCCAGCGTGCTCTCGTGGGGAAAGGCGGCGTTGCGCGTGCGGTACTGCGTGACGTCCGCCGGCTCGCCGCCGATGAGCGCGGGCTTGAAGAAGAGCAGCACGCCCGTGTCGCCGTCGGGATAGTGGATGTCGCCCGCCACCATGTACTGGCTCGACAGGCCGTCCGCGCCCGGCCGCACGGGCCGCGTGTCGATGCGGATGTCCACGCCGAAGTCTTCGCGCACCCGGCGCACCAGGTTGCCCAGGTCGTCGAAAGCGGAGTCGCCGTCCTGCCCGCAGTCCGAAACCACGATCACCCGGCAGTGGCGGCGAACGAGTTCGTACGCGGCCAGGTTCTCGAAATGCGCCCCGTCCGAAAGGTGCACCTGGTTGCCGGTGGAGCTCGCGTTTCCGAACATCTCGCTGTAGAACGGAGCGCCCGGCGCCACACGCAGCTTCTTCTTGCGCGGGTTGTCCGGGTGCGCCACCCACATCCCCAGCCGCAGGTTCAGCGCGGCCATCAGAAAGGCGACGGCGGGGCCGTACTCCTTGCTGCGAGACCCCATCAGCGTGTTGAACGCCGCGCCTGAGGCGGTGATGGCGGCGGCCAGCGACACCGGCTTGCGGAACTCCGACCACGGCGCCCAGCGGCTCCCCACGGAGAAGCCCGCGTGCGACAGCACCGCGCTGTCGGCTCCGCGGCTCAGGTTGGCCATGTCGTCGCGCGACGACAGGTCGTTGGCCGCCAGGCACACCAGGTGAAAGGGCCGCAGCGCGCCGTCCTCCAGCTTGTCCAGCCGGATGTCGTCCCCGAGGAGCTCCTCCGCCTCGCGGTTGGTTCGGCGGTGGCCCTGGGCGTCGAGCCGTTCGTTGTTGGACGCGCCGGAGTACGCGCGGGCCAGCCGCGCCCGGTAGAACGAGTGGAATCCCACCTCGTTGGGGTTCATCAGCGCCAGCACCAGCAGCGTCACCAGCGCCGCGCCGAGGGCGATCCACACCGGGCTGGCCAACGCCATCCCGGCAACGGCGATCACGGCCACGGGCTGCAGAGCGAACACGGAGCGCGTCGACGCGAGCCGCTCGACCGTTACGATCCCCGCGGCCACGCCCACGATCGCCAGAACGACGACCGAGTAGGCCAGGAGCTGCGGCAGCATGGGCTTCAGGCGGTCCCGCAGCTTGCCGCTACCGTCCGTTCCCTTGCTCTGCTTGGCCAGGAACTGCTGCACCTTGGCAAAGAGCCCGGCCAGCGCCGCCGTGAGGCCGGTCAGGCCTCCCGTCCACCCCCGGGAGTGGCCGGCCAGAAAATGGGCCAGGATCACGCCCGACATCCACAGCGCCGGCACCACGGCCCAGGCAACGGTCAGGAACAGCAGCCGGCTGCGCACCCGGTCCGCCGTGCGGTGCACCCGCTGGGCGTAGGACAGGCGCAGCGTTCCCGAAAAGAACCAGCGCAGGGCGATGAACCCCAGCAGCGCCGTTCCCCACGCGGCCGCGGGCGCCAATACGTACCACGCCTCGTCCGGCCGCGAATCGTGAAACCCGGGCAGCACCTGGCCGGGCCGGTAGACACCCATGGCGTTCAGCCTGCTCCCCACCAGCCACCATGCCGCCGCCGTGAACGCGAGCGCCAGCAGGCTGGAAGCCAGGTACTGAATTCCGTCGGGATCCTCCTTTCGCCTCCGCCACACGGCCTCAAAACCCGCCAGCGCCACCAGAGTGACGCCGAGCAGCGTGAACACCGGCGCGTACGCACCCGTCCGTCCCGACAACATCAGCCCCGAAAGGCCCACCCACGCCAGCAGCCCCAGCGCGATCACCGACAGCGCCGCCAGAATGGAAGGCACCATGGAACTGACGGCGTTCACCACCATCCGCCCGGTGTCGTAGCTGAAGATGCCCAGGCGGGGCGTGAGGAAGTTGCTGAATTCCCGCAGGTGCCGAACCTCTTCCGGCTCCGCGCAGCCGGGCGGCACGTGGGAGGGAAAGTCCCCTCCCCGGCGCGGCCCGCGGCTGCGCCACGCCGTCCACCACGCGCCCAGGTAGCCGCCGCCCGACACGGTGGACAGGTAGTCAAAGGAGCGCAGAAGCCGCATTTCGTGAAGCCCCTGCAGCAGCCCCAGGTTGAAGGTGGCGCTGCGGATGCCGCCGCCGGAAAGCGCGAGCCCGATCAGGTCGCGCGGCGGATGCTGCAGCCACTGCCCGTTGTCGCCGGCTCGTACGTCTTGGCCCGGAAGCTCGGCCGCGACCAGCCCCGCGATGGTCTTGTCGCGGAGCGGCCCTCCCGGGCGACTGGCCGTACGGTCCGGTCGGGGGGAAACGCCGGGCGGCGGCGGGGCCGGAACGGAATTCGTGCCCATGATGGTTCCTGGGATGAAGGGCGGGGAGGGGCGCCGGGAGCCAGGCGGCCCGGGGCGGGCCAGGGAAGTCGGCGGGGGGGCCGGGGAACGGCGCGGGGCGGGGTATGCCCTTGCGCAGCAACGTAATCGCGCCTCCGCGCGGGAGCAACAATGTTGTCGCGAGGGGAGGGTTCGCTCCGTCCGGCGAAGCGCGGGGATGCAGAGAGGGCCGCCGGAAGGGCGGCCCTCACCGGGATTTCTGGTGGGACCGTGACCCCGGGTCCGCGCGGACGCGGCGCTCAGCCGCGCGGTCGGGCAGCGGCTCGCCCGCGGGAACGAACCGCAGCGCGACGCCGTTGTTGCAGTAGCGCTTGCCCGTGGGCGCGGGGCCGTCGTTGAAGACGTGCCCCTGATGGCCGCCGCAGCGTGCGCAGTGGTACTCGGTGCGGGGAAGGATCAGCTTGAAGTCGCGCTTCGTTTCCACCGCGCCGGGGAGCCCCTCATAAAAGCTGGGCCACCCCGTGCCGCTCTCGAACTTGGCGCGCGACGCGAACAGCGGCTGAAAGCAGGCCGCGCACACGAACGTTCCCTCGCGCTTTTCCGCGTTCAGCAGGCTGGTCCCCGCGCGCTCCGTGTGTTCCTTGAACAGCACGTCGTACGCGGGTGCGGAAAGCAGTTCGCGCCACTCCTGCTTGTCCTTGCTCAGCGGCTGGATGGCCGGTGCGTTCTGATCGCTCATGGTTCTCGATTCCGCGAATGTCCGGGCGCCGGCGACGCCCCTGGTGTGGCCCTCAAGCATACCCCAGCGAGGCGGATTCGATCTCTCCAACTCCGCACCCGGATCCCCGCCCCAACCGTCGCACCCAGGGATCAGCGCCGAACCGACGTGCAGGCGCCGCCGCCGATTCCGGTTCTCCGTAGGTTCACCCGCACGGCACCGCGAAGCACCCCACCTCAGTTGGGGTGTGCCCCCTCTCCCACATCTGTTCGTGGGAGAGGGTGGACGCGTCTCAGCGCGGCCGGGTGAGGGCCCCCGCCGCCAGACCGGACCGGGCTTCCTGATCCAGGGAACCGCGATCCTCCGGCGCGATTGCGCCAATCCACCTATCTCGTTCCGCACGTTTCGCTTGCGTCCACTCCGCAGCCGTTGCTCGCGGGGGATTGAATCATCAATCGTGTCTGATTAGGATTGATGGACCAAGCGCGGCAGCCCGTTCCCGCGGCGCCGCGTTCCCGATCCCGATCCCCCCCTCAGGAGATTCACCATGGGCACCACGCAGAAGTTCGGCGAAGAAGATTTCCCGGTCACCAGCGACGCCATCGGCGAAGAAGACAGCACGATGTCGATCGGTGAAGAAGACACCACCCAGGCCATCGGCGAAGAGGACGTGACCACCGACGCCCTCGGCGAAGAAGGCCCGATCATCGAGGATCCGGTCGCCATCAGCGCGTTCGGCGGCTTCTGATTCGGCGCGCGGAGCCGGGCCACCCGCCCGGCTCCGCGGCTTTTCCATCCGTTCTCCGGCATCCCGGGACCTTTGATGACCCCCACCGCGGCCCCGGCTCAGGCGCCCGCCCAGCCCACTGTTCCCGCCACCGCCGACGCCGTGATGATCGCGGGCGGGGAACTGGACTTCAACCTGCTGTCGCTGCTGCAGCGCGCGGTTGAACGTGACATCCCGGTCTGCCCCGTGCTGGTGGGCGCCGAGGGCAACCCGTCGCTCGTGTGGAACGTGCAGGCCGACACGCTCACGCTGAACGGCCGCGAGATCCGCCCGCGCGGCGGCTTTCTGCGCTACGACGTCTTCAACGCCAAGGCCGATCCGCGGCAGAACGTCCGCTCCCGCGCGCAGGCCTGGTACACCACGCTGCAGGGCTGGCTGCTCTCGCACCCCGAGGCGCGCATGGTGAACCGCGGCTACTCCGGGCAGACCAACAAGCCGTACATGCTGCGCCTGGCGGCGGAATGCGGGCTGCGGATTCCGCGCACGCTGGTCACCAACGACCTCGCCATGCTGGACGAGATGAACGCGGCGGAGATGATCGCCAAGCCCGTCCCGGGCGGCGGGTTCACGCAGATGCTGCCGGAACTGCTGGCCAGCACGCAGCGGCGCGACGGCCGGGCCGCGTCGCCCGCCATCGTGCAGGAGCGGCTGGTGGCGCCGGAGGTGCGCATCTACGGCGTCGGCGAGCGCTTCATCCCCTTTCGCGTGGAATCCGACCAGCTGGACTACCGCGTCGACGGGGCCACGCGCGTGGTGCCGCTGGAGGTGGACGCGATCGATCCGGAGCTGCTCGCCGGCCTCGGCCTGCTGATGCGGCGGCTGGGGATGGAGTACGCCGCCGCCGACTTCAAGTCCGATCCCGCCACGGGTGAACTCGTCTTTCTGGAGATCAACAGCGGCCCCATGTTTGCCGCCTTTGACCGAGCGAGCGGGTCCGCGGTAAGCGACGCCCTGCTGGATTATCTGACTGCCTGACCAGATTCCGCCACCGCGCGGATGGAAGAAATCGGCGCCGAGCCCGTACGGGTTCCGCGCCGATTCTTTTGTCCCTCCCCCGATCCATGCATCCCGGTCAGCCGCCGCTCACCGCCGCGACGATGGTGATGGTCGCCCCGGCCGGCACGGGGGTGGCGAGCAGCTCCGTGAAGCGAATGTTTTCGCCGTCCACGAACACGTTCACGTGGCGGCGCACCTCGCCGCGCTCGTCCAGCACGCGGTCCACCACGCCGGGATGCACGGCGACCAGCGCGTGCAGCGCATCGCGCACGGTGCCGCGGGGGATGGTGCAGGCCACTTCCGCGCGGCCGCCCGCGAACGGCCGCAGCGCCGCGGGCAGCGCGAACACCACGTCGACGCCCCGCGCGGCGAGCGGTTCCGTTCCCGCCACCGTGCTCACGCGCCTCCGCCCACGACGGCCGCGCGCACGCAGACGATGGGCGGCAGTGTGCCGCTGATCTCCCGCCACGAGTCGCCGTCGTCCGCCGAGCCGAACAGCCGCCCGCTTCGCGTCCCGAAGTAGATGCCGGCCGGCGTGCCGCCATCCGTGGTCATCCCGTCGCGCAGCACGCACTCGAACGCGTTCTCCTGCGGAAGGCCCTGCGCCAGCGGCTCCCACGAGGCACCCGCGTCGCGCGTGCGGTAGACGCGCAGCTTGGCTTCCGGCACGCAGCGGAACTGGTCCGACTCCAGGGGAACGATGTACACGGTGTCGGGATCGGTGGGGTGCACCTGCATGGCGAACCCGAAGTCCGACGGGACGCCGTTGGCGATGTCGGTCCAGCTGTCGCCCCAGTCGTCGCTGCGGTACAGGCCCCAGTGGTTCTGCAGGAACAGCCGTTCCGGGCGCGCGGGGTGGTTGACCACCTTGTGCACGCACTGCCCGAATTCCGGGTACTTGTCCGGCAGAAACTCCGCGCGAACGCCCGTGTTGCGCGGTGCCCAGCTCTGCCCGCCGTCGTCCGTGCGGTAGAAGCCGGCGGTGGAGATGGCGATGCCCATGCGCGCGGCGTTGGCGGGATCCGTAACGATGGTGTGCAGGCACAGCCCGCCTCCGCCGGGCTGCCACCGCGGCCGGTGCTCGTGGTTCAGCAGACCCGGGACGGGCGCCCACGTTTCGCCCGCGTCGCGCGACGTGAACAGGGCGGCGGGCTCCACGCCGGCGTACAGCACCTCCGGCTCGGCGGCGGGGCCGGGATGGAGCTGCCAGATGTTGTTGAGCGCCAGCCCCGAGTCTTCCGGAAAGCGGACGTTCTGGCGGTCGGGCGCGGTCCACGTGGCGCCGAAGTCGTCGCTGGCGCGAACCACGCTGCCCCAGTGAAAGCTCTGCGTGCCGGCCAGGATGCGCCGCCGCCCGCCGCGCTGGTCAAACGCGAGGGAGTAGACCGTCTCGCCGCGAAAGTACGGTCCGAACGTCTTCCATTCCCGCCGCTCGTGGTCCGACGTGAGCACGAACGCGCCCTTCATGGTCCCCGCGAGCACGACGACGTCGCCGTCCAAAACGGCGGGAGCTTCATCCAGGGCCATGGGATCTCCGTTGATTGTGGGGCGTTCGGGACCGGCGGGCCGGACCCGCAGTCTAATCGCCCGCCGTGGCCGCGCCAAGCAGTTTGTGGGATGCCGCTGCATCGTGCGTGCGGCGCGGCATGTTCGGGCCGCATCGGGAAACGCGGAGCGGAGAGCGGCGCGGCCGCCCATCCAGAGCGAACCAGACCATCCCGGGGGAGCAAGGATCGGCGCCGCGGCCTCACGCGAAGAGATAGGGACCCGCGCGGCGCTCGAGCGAGGGGCGAGATCGGCGCGCGAAGCGGAGGTCGGCGGAGGGAGCGGAGGTCGGCGGAGGGAACGGAGATCGGCGGAGGGAGCGGAGATCGGTGCGGCCGCCGTCCAGAGCGAATGAATTCGCCGCTGGAACAGCACGAAGTCCGCCTGCGCGGACTGCGCCGGCTGCTTCGGCGCGGGCGGCGTGCGGCGGGCTGTCGGCCGGGGCGTCCGCGGGTCGGTTGAAGCCCCGAACGTGGACGCGACAGCGGCCACGTGTCGGGGGTTCCCGCTGTTGGAGCGGCGGATTCATCCGCTCAGGACAGCGTGCGCCCGCTTCAATCGCTGCATCACGCTCGAGCCCCGCTGCCTCCCCATCCACCCTCGCCCGTTGTTTGGCTCGCATTCGTAGCCGGGCAGACCACCCTCGTTCGCGGCCCTCTTGCATTCCACGAACGTGTACGTTAAATAGTGAACCATATGGTTCAGTATCTTTCACCCCGACTCGATGCGTCGTTCGCCGCGCTTTCGGATGCGACGCGGCGTGGCGTTCTGGAACAGCTCGGACGAGGCGACGCTTCCATTACGGAGCTCGCCGAGAAGTTCCAGATGACGCTCACGGGCATGAAGAAGCACGTCGCCGTTCTGGAGCAGGCGGGGCTCGTCACCACCCGAAAGATCGGGCGCGTGCGGACGTGCCAGCTGGGCCCGCGGCGGTTGGAGGAAGAAACGGCGTGGCTCGAGAGCTATCGCCAGCGCTGGGACGAACGCTTTGACGAACTCGACAGGGTTGTCGAGGAACTGACACGAAAGGAGAAGAGCGATGACAGCAGGAATCGGTAGCTCCGGCCCCGTGAAGAACCGCACCACGGTGGAGCGGAAGTCGGACCGGGAGGTGGTCGTCACGCGCACCATCAACGGCCCCGCACGCATCGTGTTCCAGGCGTTTACCCAGGCGGATCTGCTCCGGCGCTGGTGGGTGCCCCGTTCCATGGGAATGACCCTGCTGTCCTGCGAAGTGGATGCTCGCGTGGGAGGCAAGTACCGCCTGGTGTTCGACTTCGACCCGGAGCCCGTGGCGTTCTTCGGAACGTACGTCGAAGTGGAGCCGTATTCGCGCCTCGCATGGACCAATGAAGAGGGCGGCGAGGGCGGGTCCGTCACCACGGTGACCTTCGAGGAAACGGGCGGAAGGACGCTGGTGGTCCTGCAGGAGACCTATCCCTCCAAGGAAGCTCTCGACGCCGCCGGCACCGGAGCCGCCGAGGCCATGATCGAGACGTTCGACCAGTTGGACGAGCTTCTCGTCACTCTCGCGGAGAGCTCGGGACAGTAGCGCAGACGCGAAACTCGCGGCCGGTGGTCCGATCGCCGCCGGTGCCCACCGGGGTTTGGGGGTCCGCCGTGAAGCCCGCCGCCCACACCGGCCCCGAACCGCCGTGCAGGTGAAGTCCCCCCGCAGTTTGGGGGGACTTTCCGTTGTTGTTGCGGCGACTTCAGTCGCTCAGCCCATGAAGGGCCTCGTACGCGCCCGCCGGCACCGGCCGCGTGTCCAGGACGGTGTGCATGGACGCGGTGGAAGGCGCGAACAGGGAAAGCTGGTCCGCGGCAGCGAACACTTCCGCGAAGTCGCCGGGCGACAGGGCGCGGGCGAGCCGCACCGCGAACGTGTCGCGCAGCAGCCGGGCGTAGTGATCGACGTCGTAGTCGCGGGGATCCACGAACCCCGGCGCCTCCTCCTCGCCGGACGGAACCACGCCCCCCGCGCCTCCCTGCGTGCGGTACACGCGCACCCGTTCGCCCACGCGCCACCGCGTGCGCCCGCTCGCCAGCAGCGCCTCGTACGCCAGTTCCCGCCGCGTGTCGCGCGTTTCGGCGTAGCGCTCCGGCGGCTTGGTGAGCCGCACCTTGGACGACACGTCGTAGGTCGGCAGTTCGCGGCGGCGCAGGGCCCGCAGGGTGGTAAGATATTCCGCCCGCAGTCCGCTGATGTCTCCCGCGAACAGCAGGGGAAGGGCCCGGCGCAGGAACGCTTCCCCGTACGGCTCCGCGCGGCTGGAGCGGAACGCCACCCCGCGCAGCAGCAGCGTTCCATCGTACCCCAGCAGCGCGTAGTTCTTGGGCTCGTGCGAGAGCATGGCCGCGTACCGCCCGTCGAACTCCAGCTGCACCAGCGGCGGAAGAAGCGCGTCCACCTCGGCCACCACCCGCCGCTCGTCCTCCTCCGTCCACCCCTCCGGCACGGCGAAGTACACGCCGTCCGTGTCGGCTTCCAGCAGGGTGACCCCGCGCGCCGCCAGCTCGCGGCACATGAAGTTGAGCGTCTCCCGCCCGCGGCGCGTGACCTCGTTGGCGGCGTGCACGTCCGCAAAGCGCGTAAGCCCGCCGCCCGCGGCAAGATACCCGTACGCCGAGTTGACCAGCAGCTTCATGGCCGCCGACGTGGCCTCGTGCGTGTGGCGCTCGGCGGAGCCCGCGGGCGCCGCACGGCCTGCCGCCTTGGCCGCCAGCCGCTGCTGCACCAGGCGGTCCACCAGCGACACCAGCGCGCCCAGGTGGTCCGGCGCGGGCCCGATGCGGTAGGCGCGCATGAGCGACGGGTACAGGCTCGCCACGTCGGCCTTTACCACGCGGCGGGCCACGCCTGTCGCAAAAAGGTGGAGGGCCGCGCCGCTGTGCGGGGTGCCGTCCCAGGCCGCGTGCGCGGGGAGCGCGGCGCCGGCGCGCAGGTAGGCGCGCACCAGCAGCGGGTCAATGACGCCCGTGGCGGGGCCGGCGTCCGCCAGGCGCTCGTACCGGCGCGGCGCCATGCGGGCGAGCGCGAAGGCGGCGCCGCCCAGCAGGCGCGAGATCGCGGCGACCTCCTCCACGTCGTCGGTGGCGTAGCGGCGGATGCGCTCCGGATCGGTGCGGTAGATGGTGAAGATCTGGCTTCCCGGCACGTACTCGCGGTCCGGCGCCGCCACGCCCAGGTGCTTCGCGACGGCCTTGAGCCCATGGCTGGGCAGGTCGCGGCTGGCGAAGTCGTAGCGCATCACCGCGTCCATCGTGTCGATCAGCTCACGCCCGGGCGCCACGAAACGCACGCGGCGGCCGGGATCGTCGCCGCGCGCGGTGCCGCGCCGGGCCGCGCGCTCGCGCAGCCCCAGCTTTCCAAGCCGTCCCAGGGCCAGCGGCACGCGCAGCCGGTGCGCGCGCGTGGCCAGAAAGGGGAGGTCAAAGCCGTGCAGGTTGTGATTTTCGATCACGTCCGGATCGGCCTCGCGGACGTGCTCCACCAGGCGACGGATGAGGTCCGCTTCCGCCGCGTCGCCTTCGCCGTCCGCCTCCAGAACGTGCGCCGCGCCGGACGGATCCCGCACCGCGACCATGAAGATGCGGCTACGCGTGGCGTCCAGCCCCGTGGTTTCCAGGTCGAACTGCAGCCGGTGCAGCTGATCGAATGCAAGGTCGCGGAAGTACGTGCGCCCGGTGGCCACCAGGTACTGCTCTTCCGGCGGCAGCGCGAGCACGGAGCCGGGGCCCAGGTCGCGCAGGTGGCGCAGATGCTGGCCCGTGCGGCGGGAGGCGCCGTGCAGCACCGCGCTGGCCAGCGCCGCCCCGTCCTGGGCGGAGACGCGGAAGCGCAGCGCGCCGGGGCCATCCAGTTCGCGCCACCGGAAGGGCGTCTCGCCATCATCCTCCGGGCCCAGGCGCGCGCCCAGGTGGTGCAGGTCATCGACCCGATCCAGCAGTATCCACGGCCGGTACCGCTCGTCATCCCGCACCAGCGCGCCCGTTTCCGGAATGCGCCGCCACACGAACGCGCGCCCCGTGGGGTCTGCCCACACGGAGACGATCCCGGGCGTCGGGTCCCATCCCCACAGCCACTCGTCCTCACGCGAGGGAATGGGAGCAGGCGCGGGGGTGTCCGGAGGAGCGGGAGACGGCGTGGGGATCACGGCGATGGCGGGAAGCGGTGCGACGGGTGCACCGAATACTAACCGGCAGTCGGGGCGGCGGCCATGGATCGCTGAAGGAAGCGGAGACCGTCGTCCGCACCGCACGTGGATGCCGGCGCTTCCGATCGGCGGAAGCGGTCCCCCCCGGAATGCGGTTCGGCGCAGCCCCGCGGGACTGCGCCGAACCTGAACCTTACTTCACGACCACGACGGCCGTGTCGCTCTTCAGATCCAGGAAGTTCACCCCGGCGCGCGGGTTGGCGACGTCCGGACGGGACAGCGTGTAGTAGTGCGCCACCAGGCGGTACCTGCCCGGCGTGGAGAAATCGTAGCGCCAACCGCAGGCCCGTGCCTCGCCCGCGGCCTCCGGGTGCACCGGCGCGCCGCAGGTCAGGTCCACCACGCCTCCCACCAGCCCGTTGCGGGGCAGTTTGGTGCGGGCCGGCGGAAACTCCCCCTCCATGAGAGCCGGGTTTGTGTGCTGCGGAAGGGGCTTCCCGTCCGGGCTGGTGACCGTGAACCCGACCATCCGTTCGCCGTACCGCATCTCACGCTCATCTCCTGGATTGTAGAGGAGATAGGCGACGCGCACGGGTTCTCCGCGGCCCACCGTGTCGCGAACCGGGATTACCTCCAGAGTGGGCTGCGACCCGGCGGCCGTCGCGAACCGCGCCCGGCTGCCCCCCGTCTGCGCCGGCTCCCCGCCGCAGGCCATCATCCACAACGCCGCGGTGAGCCACCCCAGCGCACTGCGCCGCTGATTCATTCTGAGTCTCCCAACGGTCCACCTTCCTAGGCTGATCTCCGATCTCCGGAACGTGCGGGCTGGCGGGGAAGGTTGGAACGGCCCGGCCGGCCCCGTCCAATGTGCAGACTCCAGGATCCCGTCGATCTTCATCTCCTGCTCGTTCACAAATCGAATGATTCCCTCTTGTTGCCCTCTCTTCCGGTACCTGAACTCCAGCAGAATGCCGTCGCCGCCACCAAGGAGAGCTCCCGGAGGGAACGTCGGGAGTGCACTGCGCGCGAAAGGCCGCAGGGCGTCAGGGCTGGAACGCAGGTGCTTGGCTACGGCGACCGTCGCCGTGGCCTCGATCGCCGCTGAATCTCCGGATGTGAGCGCTCGCAGGAAGCGCTCCGACGTGCCGATGCACTGTGCATGCAATCGGCGGCTCTGCAGGGCCTGCTCCGCATGGCGCAGTCCGCGGGCGGTCGGGAAGAGGACCACGGGTCTTGCACCTGGGCGAGCCCGATGTTGTCCACTGCACCGCGTCCGAGAGCATGCGTCAGATTCGCCGCGTGACCCGCCGACATGACATTGAGCCCTCGCCCAACGACGTGCGCGTCTGATCTGTCCTTGCACGAGAGACGGCGCGGCCGGAGCCGCCGGCCGGCGCCCGCGCTGAGTTTTCCGCATTTTTTGGGAGAGCACCCCATCGGTTTCCGCGCCGGTGGACGGGGAGCGCACTGCCTGATGCGCGTCTGTTTGCGGAGTGTGGGGGCGGATCGGAGGCTTGGGTCCTCACGGCTTGCGCGCGGCAACTGCAGGATCGCGCGGGGCGGAGAGATGCGCATGCTGCGGGCACCGCTCACCCCCCGGCCACCTCTCCCGCAAACGGGCGAGGGGGAGCCGTTCGGCGCGGGTGACGGGTCGGCGCGCGTCCTCGTCTGACGTGCGGGTGGCCCTCCGGACAGTGGGCGGCGGCGGAGGGTCGCGCGGCTGCGGCGGGCGCCGTACGGGTGCGATGGATGACGAGGCGCAACCTGGCGCGCTCTTGCGGGGTACGGCCGTGTACCCCCAATTGTGCGGTATACGGAATTCCTGCCCGGGCGCCGGGCGGGCACGCGGAGATGTGGAAGGATGCAGAAACTGACACGGTGGATGGGCGCCCTGGGCACCGTGCTGCTCGCGGCGTGCGGTGCATCGGCGCAGACCACGACGGCGCCCGCGCCGCAGCCCGCGCCTGCGGCGGCGGCGGGCCATGCGCACGCGCAGCACGCCGCGTCGCCCACGGCCAACCCCGGGGACGTGGCGTTCATGCAGGGAATGATCGGCCACCACGCCCAGGCGCTGGTGATGACCGCGCTCGTGCCGCAGCGCACCACCCGCCCCGACATCCGCCTGATCGCGGAGCGCATCGACGTGTCGCAGCACGACGAGATCGCGCGCATGCAGCGCTGGCTGCGCGCCCGAGGCCAGGCCGCCCCGGACCCGTCCGAGCACGCGGGCCACGACATGCCAGGGCACGCCATGATGCCCGGCATGCTCACGCAGGAGGAACTGGCGCGACTTGCCAGCGCCACCGGCCCGGAGTTCGACCGGCTGTTCCTGGAGTTCATGATCCGCCACCACCAGGGCGCGCTCACCATGGTGTCGCAGCTGTTCGCCACGCCGGGCGCGGGGCAGGACACGGAACTGTTCGCGTTCGCGTCGGACGTGGATGCGGACCAGCGCATGGAGATCGACCGCATGCGCCAACTGCTGAACGGGCCGGCCGCCGGCCCCCGCCAGCGCTGACCGGCTCCCGGACGGGAGCGGTCGCGGGATGTTTTTCACCCCACAGAAGACGATCACGATGAACACCCAAGCAGTGACGCGCCGCCCGCGCGGGATGGCCGCGCGGGTCTGGCCCGTGGTGCTGGCCGCCGGCCTGTTCGGCGCCGCCGAGGCGGGCGCGCAGGCGCCGCGGCAGCAGGACCCGCGCGTGGGGCTGGCCCCCGGCTACCAGAACGCCGGGCAGGCCGCGCGCAACATGGCCCTGGTGGGCCACATGGACCGTCCGCAGGGCTTCTTCAACCCCACGAACAACGGCGACTTCGGGTTCGCGAACTCCGACATGGCGTTCAGCGGCAACCGGCTGTTCATGGGCAACTACCACGGCGTGCAGGTCTTTGACATCAGCAACCCGGCGCGCCCGTCGCTGGTGTCCACCCTGGTGTGCCCCGGCGGCCAGGGCGACGTGTCGGTGTACCGCAACCTGCTCTTCATGTCGGTGGAAGAAACGCGCGGCCGGGTGGACTGCGGCACGCAGGGCGTTACCGCGCCGGTGAGCGCCGAGCGCTTCCGCGGGGTGCGCATCTTTGACATTACGGACGTGCGCAACCCGCGCCAGGTGGCCAGCGTGCAGACCTGCCGCGGCTCGCACACGCACACGCTGGTGCCGGACCCGCGCGACCCCAACAGCCTGTACGTGTACGTGTCGGGCACCAGCCAGGTGCGCTCGCCGGACGAGCTTGCCGGGTGCTCCGGCCGCCCGCCCAGCGAGGACCCCAACAGCTCGTACTTCCGCATCGAGGTCATTCACACTCCCGTGGCGCGCCCGCAGGAAGCCCGCATCGTGAGCATGCCGCGCATCTTTGCCAACGAGGCGGGATCGCCGGCGGGGCTGTGGGGCGGCGGCAACCACGGCGAGGGGACGCAGACCACAGCGGTGACCAACCAGTGCCACGACATCACCGTCTATCCGCAGATGGGGCTGGCGGCGGGCGCGTGCTCGGGCAACGGCATTCTGCTGGACATCCGCGACCCGGCCAACCCGGTGCGCATCGACCAGGTGAGCGACCCCAACTTCGCCTACTGGCACTCGGCGACGTTCAACAACGACGGCACCAAGGTGCTGTTCAGCGACGAGTGGGGCGGGGGCGGCGCGCCGCGCTGCCGTGAGACGGACCGCCCGCAGTGGGGCGCGGACGCCATCTTTACGCTCAACAACCGCAAGCTGACGCAGGTGGGCTACTACAAGCTCCCCGCACCGCAGACGGCGCTGGAAAACTGCGTGGCGCACAACGGCTCGCTGATCCCCGTGCCGGGCCGCGACATCCAGGTGCAGTCGTGGTACCAGGGCGGCATCAGCGTGGTGGACTTCACCAACGGCGCGCGGCCCATGGAGATCGCGTTCTTTGACCGCGGGCCCATGGACGCCAACCAGATGCTGGTGGGCGGCTACTGGTCGTCGTACTGGTACAACGGCCACATCTACGGCTCGGAGATCGGCCGCGGGCTGGACGTGTTCCAGCTGCAGCCGTCGGACATGCTGTCGCAGAACGAGATCGACGCGGCCAAGCTGGTGCGGTTCTCGGAGTTCAATCCGCAGAACCAGGTCAAGCTGGAGTGGCCGGCCAGCTTCGTGGTGGCCCGTGCCTTTGTGGACCAGCTTGCGCGCGGCAATGCGCTCACGCCTTCACGGCTGACCGCCATCCGCGGCAGCCTGGCGCGCGCGGAGCGCATGTCGGGCGCGGCCAAGCGCGCGGCGCTCAACACGCTGGCCGCCTCGCTGGACCGCGACGCCCCGCGCGCCGCCGATCCGGAGCGCGTCCGCATGCTTTCCGCCGAGGTCCGCCGCATCGCCACGGCCCGTTGAGCACGGCCTGACCGTTTGGGCGGATGAACAAAAGCGCACCGCGAGCCTCGCTCGCGGTGCGCTTTTTTACTGCTCACTCACACTCTCCCCTTGATTCCTCTCGCCTTTCCGGTGGGGGTGCTGGGCACGTACCTGCACCGCTCCAGGAAATCGGCGGTCATTTCGAAGGGCTCTGCTCCTTTTCTCACGAGCGCTTTTACCGCGCGGTGTGTGGCTGTACAGGCCCACACGACGCGTTTGCCGAGTGCCCGGACCATCTCGACCGCAGGACCAAAATCCGCATCGGACGCGACGAGCACCCCCACATCATAGCGGTCGTGCACTGCGCCTTCGTACATCAACAGCGCAAGGCGGACGTCCGCGCCTTTCTCAACGATCGGTCGCGAGTCCTTCTCGTCCGGTGTGCGGTAGACGAATCGCTCACGCCAGACCTTTACCCCGGGCTCCTGTGCGATCCGGTTGTACAACTGGTCGGTGCTCCGCTTGCGGCCAAGACGCGCGTGGTACTCTCCGGGCTCCATGCGGGGATCGTTGTCCCGCGGCTCAGGGTAGGCGCCCGCCACGTAGTGCAAGCCCACCAGGACAGTGCCCCCAACCGCCGAAGTGAGCTCGGTCGCCAGCCGTCCAAACGCAACAGGGTGCTCAATTCCAGCTGATTCGGTCGAGGGGTGGAAGTTGGAGCCGTCCACGAAGATCTCTACCCGGACCTGGGCGGGTCCGCTGGTCGTGCCTTCCGAGGGGACAACGAGTGACGAGTCGGGCATCGAACCACCTCGTCCAAGGGGATACAAAAGCGGGCCACGCGATTCGCGTGGCCCGCTCAGGATCAGGAACCCGCTCCTTTCGGAGGGGCCGTACTACTTGGTGCAACAACGATAACCGAACGGCCGTTGCGTGGCAACCCCTGTCCGAAGCCCAGGGAATCACCTGTTCGCCGCCGCTGTTCAGTTCCTGCGTCGGGCGTCAGAACTGGGCGCCGAGGTCCAGAATCAGGCGCTGTTCGCCGCGGCTGTTGGCGCCGAAAGCAAGGTTGAACACGCCGAACGGCGTCGCGTACACCACGCCCAGATCCGCGCCGCTCATCCACCGATCGCGGTTCTCCAGGCTGCCGACCCGGTCCGCCACGGCGCCTGCCCGCAGCCGCGTGCGCATGTACGCGCCCGACGCCAGCGGATACGCCGCGTCCGCGCCGGCCAGGGCGCGCACGGGGGCGCGGCGCTCGCCCCACCGCACCCCCGGCATCGCATGCTCCTCCCCCAGCGACGCATGCACGTCCGCGGGCGCGCCGGCCGACGCCGCCGCGAAGTCGCCCACGGCGGCCAGTCGCACGAGACCCAGACGCGTGCTGCGCGACGCGCGGAGGGAGGCGCGGCTGTACTCCACGGCACCCATCCGCACCTCCGCTTCCGCCAGGAACGGCACGCCCACCACCGGCGGGTCCGCCGTGGGCGCCGCGAGCCGCAGCAGCGGCCCCACGATGAAGCCGTCGCGCCCGCCGTCCACCCGGATGTGCTCCGCGCGCACCACGGCGGAAGCCACGCGCTGCGCCAGAAGCTGCTGAAAGTCGATGCCGGCCCACGCGCCCGTGCGCCGCACCTCGTCGTCGCCGCGCAGGTCGCCGTCGCGGGGCAGGTCCGTCTCGCGGCGGAACAGGCCCGCCGTGGCCACGAGCGGCGAGATCTGCGCAAGGTGGATCTGCGCCCCCGCCGAGCCCCACTGCCGCAGCCGGTCCAGCGACAGCGTTCCCGTGAGCACCGCCGGCGCCCCCATCAGCGCCTGCGACCGCTGCAGCGCGGCCCAGAGCCGTCCACCCCGGTCCGTGTCGAACCCCGCGCCACCCGCGATGGTGATCAGGGGCGGCCGCTCCAGCCGGACGATGAGGGCCGGCGCCGCATCCGTGCCGCCCGAATCCTCCACCCGCGGCCACACGCCCTCGAAAAGCCCCGTGGTGTACAGCCGGTCCACCGCCGCCAGCACGCGCATGGGATCGTACGGGCCGGGCGCCACGTGGCGGAACACGCGCCGGGCCAGCGCGGCCGTGGCGGAATCCGGCGCCTCGATCACCAGCCCGCCAAACGCCGCGGGCGGGGGCGCGAGCGGCCGCGGCTCCGGGCGCCTGCGCGACGCCGCCGGCACGCCCTGCACGCCCGCGAGGCCGATGCGAAAGAGCGGGTCGGGGTCCGCGGGAAAGGTGATGCCGAGCGAGTTGGGGTCCAGCGGCGGGACGATGAGCAGGTCCGGCTGCACCGTGGACTGCTCGGCGTTCTGCTCCAGGATGTCCAGCGCACGGCTGGCCACCTGCAGCGGCCCGCGCCCCAGGATCTCCTCCGACGGCCGCCCCACGTCCACGGCAATGATGCGCGTGGCGCCCAGCTGGCGGGCCACGTCGGTGGGCAGGTTGCTGCTGAGCCCGCCGTCCACCAGGCTGCGGCCCTCCCACTCCACCGGGCTGAACACGCCGGGAACGGCCATGCTGGCGCGCGCCGCGCGGGCCAGGTCGCCCCGCGCCAGCACCACGGAGCGGCCTGTCTGCAGGTCCGTGGCGACGGCGCGGTACGGCCGCGCGAGCCGGTCAAAGTCGCCGCGCGAGCGGGCTTCCGCGTCAAACAGCAGCCGCACCAGCACGCGGTTGATGCGCCACTGCGGGATGAAGCCGCGGTTGAAGCGCAGCGGGTTGCTTTCGCGGTCGTAGGTCAGCAGCGGATAGCGCGCTTCGCGGTCCGGTCCCAGCACCAGCGGCGCGGGGGTGAACACGTCGCCCCAGTTGATGGCGCGGATGCTGTCCTGGATCTCCGCGGGCGACCGCCCCGACGCGTACAGCGCACCTGCCAGCGCGCCGATGCTGGTGCCCACGACGAGGTCGGGATCGTACCCCAGTTCTTCCAGCCCCAGCAGCGTCCCCACGTGCGCCAGCCCGCGCGATCCGCCGCCGCTCAGCACGATGGCCTCCCGCTCCGGCGTTCCGCCCACGCGCCGCACCGAATCCGCCACCGTCGGGGCGCCGGTGGTCTGCGCGGCGAGCGCATCGACCGACATCGTGGCCATCATCATCCAGCAGAGCGCGCCTGCACGCGCCCGGATCGTTCTCGTCATCCGCAAAACACGGCTCCCGAAACGGTTGAGCGCGCCGGTCCCGTGTGGGGCCGGCGCGCCGGATGTGCGCGGCAGGTGAAAAATCCGGGCCGTGCACCCCGCACGCGCGGATGGATGACGAGCGCACACGCGGCCGCGCCACAAACGCCTGCGGATGATGAGGTTCCGGGGCGGCGAAAAGGCCCCGGACATGCGCCCGGGGCCCCGTCCTTCGATCCGCTCGCGCGGGTCAGCGCATGGAGGCGACGATCTGCTGCGCCTGCTGCAGGTGCATGGCCACCATCTCCCGCTCCTGCATGTGCATGGCCATCATCCCCTCGCGGGTGCCCATGGTGATGGCGCCCGGGTTCATGGAGCCGCTGCCGCCGGCGGACATCCCCGCATGCCCCGCGTGCGAGCCGCTGCTGCCGGCCATCGCGCCCTGCGACGAGGAGCCCGACATGCCCATGGCGGTGTGCATCTCGCCCATCATGCGGTCCATCTGCTCCAGCGTGTAGCGGTGCGCCACCACCTGGCGGTCCATGTAGGCGCGGTCGAACTGGGCGCCGTTCATGGCCTGCAGCATCTGCATGGCGCGCATGTGATCTTCCACCACCGGACGGCTGGCGGGGTTGGCGGCCAGTTCGGCGCGCATGGCGGCCATGTCCATGTGCATCTCCCCGCCGCTCGCCATCGAACCGTTCGAGGGCCCGTGGTTTTCGCCCATGTGCATGGACATGGTCATGCGCTCTTCCATCTGCATCCCCATGGTGTGATCGGCCACCATCTTCTGGGCGTAGGCGCGCACCTGCGGGTTCTGCGTCTTCGTAAGCGCCAGCTGCGCTTCTTCCGTTTCCCCCATGTGCACGGCCATGGCGAAGTGGTGCATGGCCGAGGCCTGCTGCGTCAGGGCGGGGGACATGCCTGCCCCCGCCGTCCCGGCCATGCAGCCCGTGGCGCCCAGGCCGAGCACCATTGCGCTACAGACGGCCGCGATGGCGCGGATGGGTGATGCGGTGATTCTGGTCATGCGGTCCTCCCTGAGTACTCGTCGGAGTACGGTTCCGTCCCGCTTCTGCCGCCCGAGGTGGCGGAGAAGGGGCGGCGGGGGATGGCAAGCGCGGTGCCGCCCGCGGTTCACCGGCGCCCCTGAATCCAAAGTTTGTACAAATCCGGCTCGTGCAACCCGGCCCGCGCGCAGAGTCATTGCTGGACGGGTCCGCATCCTGCGTCGCGGCGGAGTTTCAGGCAGGTTCTTGTTCATCCGCGGATCGGTTCGTGACGGCTGCACCACTTCCGGAGTCCGTCCAGCAGTTCGTGGGGGAGCACATCGACTCCGCCGAGCTGCTGGAAATCCTCCTTTATCTGCATCGCAATGCCGGGCAGAGCTATACGGCCGAGGCGCTGAGCCCGGCGGTGTACACTGTTCCCGCCGCGGCGCTGCTGCGGCTGGAGGAGCTGGTGGCGTCCGGCTTTGCGGCCTCGGATGGAACGGGGAATCCGGCGTACCGGTACGCGCCGTCCAGCCCGGTGCTGGGGGCGGGCGTGGACGAGCTTGCCGCCGCGTACGCCGCCAACCGCATCGCCGTGATCCAGAGCATCTTTCAGAAGCCCAAGAGCGCGGCCCAGAGCATGGCCGACGCGTTCCGCCTGCGGGGGAACCGCTGATGACCATGGCCATCTACCTGCTGTGCGTGCTCACCAGCGCGGCGTGCGCCGTTCTGCTGCTTCGCGGCTACAGGCGCACGCGGGTGCCGCTGCTGCTGTGGAGCGGGCTGTGCTTCACGGGGCTGGCGCTCAACAACGTTCTGCTGGTGATCGACACGCGCGTGGTTCCCACGATTGACCTGTCCGTCTGGCGCACGCTGCCGGCGCTGCTCGGGATCGGCTGCCTTCTGTACGGACTGGTATGGGACAAACGCTGACCGTTCTGATCGCGGGCGCGCTCGCGGCGGGGTACGCGGTTGCGTCCCTCTTCTTTGCGCGCTTCTACCGCGAAACACGCGACCGCCTGTTCGTGATGTTCTCCGTCGCGTTCCTACTGCTGGCCCTGCAGCGGGTGGTGCTGGCGCTGGTGAGCGACGATCCGGCTCTGCTCCCCTGGGTATACGGCCTGCGCCTGGTAGCCTTCGTGATCATCCTGGCGGCGATCATCGACAAGAACCGCGCGGGTTGATCGCTCCCGCGCGGATGGAGGCGGATGGAGAGAGGCACGGAGCTCCGGCGCCGTGCCTCTGTCCGTTTCCGTCATCCCCGGCCCGAGGCCGGAACCCGCCGTGGCTCGTCTCCCGCGCCGCACTCCCCGCGTACTCCCCGCCCTGAAACCTCCGCGTAAAACGCCGGTGCCCTTTCTGCGATTGCAGCGGCGCGAGAGCCGTCGGCAAAGCAGGGTACCCGCGGGTGGGGCACGCATCCTGAAGCGAAAAGCGGGCTCGCCGACCGACCTCATGCCCGTCGTCCCGCCGCGTGACCGGGTGCCGCGGGCGCAACCGGCATCGCGCTGCCGCACGCGCGCATCGCGGGGCTGCCGCAGTCGCGCGTGGTGCTGGGCGTGAGCCGGGCGGGGGTCCGGCTGCCGCGCGGCACGCATCCCGTGCGGCTGTTCGTGCTGCTGCTGAGCCCGGAAGAGCACCCGGAGCAGCACCTGCGCGCGCTGGCCGGGATCGCGCAAGTCATCGCGGATCCCGGCGCGACGGCGGAACTGCTGGAGCGGCACGCCCCGGCGCACTCCCTGGACTGGCTGCGTGTGCCGGACTAGGACCACGGCGGTTCACGCGGGGGACGCGGGGGCGGCGGAGGAACGCGGGTGGCGGAAGGAAACCGGGGAGGAGCGCCGATGCAGGCGCTCCTCCCCGCGATCTGTGATGGTCCACATCCTATGCGTCAAAATTCTTGCATTTACGAAGGCGGTCATTACTCTTCGGCAAGGGGCGGGAGATTAAACCGGAACGGGAGCGATGCCGATGCTCAGGGCGCGTATGCGGCTGTTGACGGTCGTGCTCGCGGTGGCGGTCGCAGGGTGCGGTGATTCCACGGCGGTGGAGATCGCTCCTCCCGCCGCCGGGCCTGGGTTCGCGGCCTCGGCGCAGGCGCTGGAAGCGCTGGGGCCGGGCTGGCGGACGTCCGCGGCCGAGCCCCACGCCTGCTTTGCGAGCGTGGAGGACCCCGGAACCACGATTCCGTATCGCTACACCCGGTTCGCGCTGCGGCTGCCCGCGGCCGTGCAGTCGCCCACGGGTGCGGTCACGGCTTTCCGCTTCCGCTCCGTTCGCGCCGACGGGTCCGTGCGCGCGGTGCTCAACTGCGTGATCCCGGCGACGGCCTCTGCGCGCGTCGCGGTCGCGCGCCGGTTCCGCATCCCTCTGTCCGAGGAGGACGGCGGCGCCACGATCATGGGATGCGTGACGGAGAACTCCTTCACCAACCCCTGCGTGCTCGACCCGGTGGTCGTCGTGGTCGAAGATGAGGACGAGCCCTGCAGCTATCAGCCCGTCT
>NZ_DASVTX010000045.1:0-6832 GCF_036387355.1 Longimicrobium sp. | reverse complement strand
GGCCTGGCGCTGCGCCCCGGCGACGCGCGCGTGCCGCTGCTGGCCATGGCGGCCGCGGCGCTCGCCTCGCTGGCGCTGGCGCCGCGCGTGCCCCGCGCACCGGCCGCCGCGCCGGGCGCCCCGGTCCGCGTGGCCGAGCTGTGGGCGTACGGAATGCCGATGTCGGTGGCCGCGCTCGCGTCGTACGTGCTGGCGGCCTCGGACCGGCTGATCGTGGCGACGCTGCTGGGGCCGGCGGCGGCGGGGGCCTACGCCGTGGCGAGCGTGATCGCGGACCGCTCCATCGGCGTGCTGCTCACCTCCGTGGCATCGGCCACCAAGCCGATGGTGTTCGCGGCGTGGGAGCGCGGCGGCGCGGGCGAGGCGCGCGCGCTGCTGGAGCGGGTGGCGGGGTGGATGATGGCGCTGGCGTTTCCCGCCGCCACGCTGCTGGTCTGCGCGCCGGCGGCGGTGGCGCGGGTGCTGGCGGGGCCGGCGCTGGCGCCTACGGCCGCGCGGGTCCTTCCGTGGGCGGGGGCCGGCGCGCTGGTTTCGGGGCTGCTGGCGCTGCACTTCGGGCTGGCGTTCCAGATCACCCGGCGCACGCGCCAGATGGTTCTGGCCATCGCGCCCGCGGCGGCGCTGAACGTGGCGGCCAACCTGGTGCTCATCCCCCGCTACGGGGTGATGGCGGCGGCGTGGACCACGCTGGGCGGCTGGATGGTGGCGCTGGCGGCGGCGCTCTGGCTGGGGCGCCGCCACTTTGTCGTTCCCTTTCCCCTGCGCCACGCGGCG
Source organism: Longimicrobium sp. (assembly GCF_036387355.1). Taxonomy (GTDB): domain Bacteria; phylum Gemmatimonadota; class Gemmatimonadetes; order Longimicrobiales; family Longimicrobiaceae; genus Longimicrobium. Next base: position 6,058 of record NZ_DASVTX010000045.1, on the reverse strand, counting down.
CGGGCGGCGGCCGCGTGCGTACCCATGGCGCTGTTCGCGCGGTCCATGGCGCCGCACACCGTCGGCGGGACGGCGGCGCTGCTGGCCGGCGCGGGCGCGGTGTACGCCGCCGCGGCGCTGGCGTTGAACGTGGCCGGAGCACGCACCGCGGCGGCGTCGCTGCTCGCGGGCGGGGCGGGTCAGCCGGCGACGAACTCCGTGCAGCGGCGGACGAGCCCGGGAACCAGCGCGCGGTAGGCGTCGGGGTTGGGCGGCGGGTCCTCCGGGTCCCACCGGCCCTGCCCGTTCACGAACGCGCGCGGCGCGAGGTGGTGGGCCAGCTCCAGCGCGGGCTGCTGGCGGCTGAGGTCGGAGAGGAACGGGATGAAGAGCACCGGCGTGCCCATGGCCAGGCAGGGCAGCGCGCAGTGCAGCCGCGTGGTGACTACGGCCCGCGCCGCGGCGTAGAGGGACAGCAGCGCCCTGGCCCGGTCCATCCGCGCCGCCGCGCCCGCCGTGGCGACGTCGATGTGATCGACGACGACGGGCGGCCGGCGCGTGCGGGCGGAAAGGGCCGCCACCAGCTCCGCCGGAAGGCCGCATGCCACCACGCGGTCTCCCACGGCGGCGGGGTCGCGCGGGGGAAGGGTCAGGGTGAGGCAGCCGGAGTACTCGGCGTCCACGCCGGCGCCGCGAAGGAGCGCGAGCGTGTGGGGGTCGCGCGCGCCCACCGGCCCGTGGCGCCGCAGCCATCCCGCGTTGCGGCGCGAAAGCACCACCCGCGCGGCCGTGCGCCACGAGGAAAGGCGCCCGGGGCGGCGGTCGTTCAGGTGAAATCCCACGAGCAGCGGATCGATCTTGTGGTGCGGGGGCCAGCGCCGCGGGTGGTGCAGAAACCACCCGGCCAGGATGACGCGCGTGCGCCCGCTGCCGCCGGGATCGGCGTCCAGCTGTTCGCGGCACACCAGCCGGTCCACGCGGGGAAGAAAGCGGCGGGCCGCCAGGCTCTGGATCTCGTCGCCCAGGTTGTACGACGTGTGGCTCAGCAGGCCGAACTGGCGGGCGGCGTCAGACACCGAGCGCCCGCGGGCCGGGGCGGGGAAGCGGGGCGTCCGGCCCGTCGGCGCGGAGGACGGGATCCGTGTCCGCGCCCGGGGGGAGCGGGACCATGCCGGCGAGCAGCGGGCGGGCCGGCCACTCGCAGGGAACGTGGTCGGGAAAGCGGTCCGCCATCCGCCGGTCGCGGAGCCGCGCGCGGGTGGCCAGGGTGCGGCGCAGCAGGCGCGGCGCGGCGGTGGCCAGCGCGGCCCACGCCAGCGCGGCGGCGCTCTCGCGGTTCCATCGCAGGCCGCCGTGGGCAACCAGGCGGCGCAGGATGCCCGGCGAGTGGCCCGCCCACATGCGCGGCGCGCCGATGCAGAACAGCACCCGCGGCGACACGGAGCCGCGAACGGGCCCCGGCGCCCCGGCCAGGAGCGGCTCGTACGGCTCGCCGCGGTCCATGGCGTCGTGGCAGTCCATCATCCGCGCGATGGCCGTTTCCATCCGCTGCTGCGTGGTGGCCGCGCGCGTGCTGGAGCCGTGAAAGCGGAAGCGGTACAGCTGGTCGGGGAGCACCACCACCCGCCCGGCGGCGGCAAAGCGCAGCATCAGGTCGTTGTCTTCCCAGTAGTCGCACGACTCGCGGTAGCCGCCGATGCGGTCGAACACCTCGCGCCGGAACAGCACCGACCCGTGCGGAAAGGGCGGGCCCCAGCCGGGGTGCGCCAGCCGCCAGCGGTCGCGCCCGCGCACGGTGCGGGTGCGCGCGTCGATCCCGTCGCACAGCGTGCCCACCAGCACCACGCCGGGGTCGGCGGAAAGCACCCGCAGCTGGCGGCGGAGCCGGTCGGGGTGGGAGATGTCGTCGGCGTCCATGCGCGCCACCAGCTCGCCGCGGGCGGCCCGCACCACCCAGTTGGAGTTGCCGGCGGGGCCCAGCACCTCCGTGCCCTCGTACAGCCGCACGCGCGGGTCGCGCCGGCTCCAGCGCCGCAGCACGTCCACCGAGCCGTCGGTGGACGCGTCGTCGCGGATCACCAGCTCCAGGCCGGCGTGCGTCTGGCCCAGGATGCTGCCGATGCTTTCGTCCAGGAACGGAAGCGCGTTGCGCACCGGCATCACCACCGAGACGAACGGCGCGGGAAGTCGCATCGGGCGGGGGCGGAAAGGGGCGGCCAAGGGGCGGCGTTGGGCGGGAGACGGCAACCTGTCCCCTCCCCCGCAGGGGCGCAAGACTGGCGGACCGCGCAGAACGAAAGCCGCGTCATCCTGAATTCATCCGCCAGACAGAAAGGTCACGGAGGAACGCGCATCGCTCCCCCGTGACCCCATCGAAACTCCCCCCACGGCCTCCTGAGAGGCAGGAAAGGCCGGCTACCAGCTCGGCTCCGTGTCGAACAGCGCCTCGATCTGCTCGGCGGGCACGGGACGCGAGAAGAAGTAGCCCTGCCCGTACTCGCACCGCAGCGTGCGCAGTTCCGCCAGCAGCTCGGGGCTTTCGATCCCCTCCGTGACCACGGCGACGCCCAGCGCGTGCGCCATGGCGACGATGGTGCGCACCATCTGCAGGCTGCCGCCGCCCTCGGGGCCGGCCACGAACGAGCGGTCGATCTTGAGCGCGTCCATGGGCAGGCGGTGCAGGTAGCTGAGCGACGAGTACCCGGTGCCGAAATCGTCGATGTGAAGCTGCACGCCCAGCTCCTTGAGCCGGGCCAGCGTCTCCATGACGGGCGCCGTGTTGTACAGGATCACGCTTTCCGTGATCTCCAGCTCCAGCGTGTGCGGCGGAATGCCGGTGCGGCGCAGCGCGGCCTCCACCCGGCTCACCAGGTTGCGCGCCGTGAACTGGCGCCCGGACAGGTTCACCGCCATCCGCAGTTCCGATCCGCCCGGCCGCGCCTGCCACTGCCGCAGCGTTTCGCACGCCTCGTCCAGCACCCACAGCCCGATGGGGACGATCAGCCCCGTCTCTTCCGCCAGCGGCACGAACTCGTCGGGGAGGATGAGGCCGCGCTCCGGGTGCTCCCACCGCGCCAGCGCCTCGAACCCCGCGATGCGCCCCGTGTCCAGCCGCACGATGGGCTGGTAGTACACGCGCAGCTCGTTGCGCTCCAGCGCGCGGCGCAGGTCCGTCTCCAACTGCAGCCGCGCCATGGCCCGCGCGTGCATGGCGGGGTCGAACACCTGGTAGTGGCCGTCGCCCTTGTCGCGGGCGCGCATCATGGCCATCCCCGCGTCGCGCAGGGCGTCCTCGGGCGTGCGGTAGTCCCTGCCGCCCAGAACAATACCGATGCTGGCGCCCGTGTACACGTCGCGCCCGTGCAGCGTGAACGGCTCCGCCAAGGTGCCGCGCACGCACGCCGCCACGTGCGTGGCCTCCGTCATCCCGACGACTTCGTCGATGAGCACGGCGAACTGGTCGGGGCCCACGTGCGCAATCATCGCCTCGGGGGGCACGCATTCGCGCAGCCGCTCGGCCGCGGCGCGCAGCAGTTCATCCACCCCCGTACGCCCCAGCGTGTCGCCCACGAGCTGAATGCGGTCCAGCTCGATGGCCACCAGGGCAAAGCCGGTGGGGCCGCGCAGGGCGTGCTCAATGGCCAGCTCCAGCCGGTGCGTGAGCAGGCCGCGGTTGGGAAAGCCGGTGACGGGGTCGTAGAAGGCGTTGCGGAGAAGCTCGTGCTCCAGCTGCTTGCGGTGCGTAAGGTCTTCGCAGCAGGTCACCAGCGCCACGGGCCGGCCCAGCGCGTCGTGCACCACGTCGCTGCGCAGCAGGACGGGGAAGGTAGACCCGTCCTTGCGCACGTTGATGGTTTCGCGGCTCCAGCTCCCCACCTCGTTCAGCCGCTCCGGCCGCAGCGGCCTGGCGTGCTCCGCCGGGGCAAAGATGCGCGACGAGCGGCCCACCAGCTCCTCGGTGGTGTAGCCGTGCATGCGCGCGTCGGCCGGGTTGCTGTACAGGATTCGCCCGTTCACCCCGGTGATGGTGACGCCCAGCTGCATGGTTTCCACCGCCTTGCGCAGCATGCGCAGGCTCACGCCCGTGCGCGTGCCGCGGGCGGCGGCCGCCAGCGCCTGGTCCATGGCCGACGCGCCGGTGCTGGCGGAGGCCAGGAGCGTGGCGAACCCGGCCAGCGACGACAGGGTGTCGGCGTCCTCCTGCGTCCACGCGCGGGGCATGCGGTCCGCCACGCAGAGCGCGCCGGCCACGCGCCCGTCCGCGTCCAGAAACGGGACGCCGGCGTACCCCACCTCGCCCAGCCACAGTGCCGGCTCGGCGCGCACGGCCGGGTGCTGGCGCGCGTCCTCCAGCAGCAGCGGCAGCCCGCCCTGCACCGTGACCCGGCACAGCGAGCGCGACAGCGGCGCCTCGCGGCGGGCGCGCCACTCGTCCCCGGTGCCCGCGGTGTACGGCGCGCGGCCGTCCACCAGCGACACCACGCACACGGGCGCGGACATCAGCCGCGCGGCAAAGCCCGCCAGGCGGCGAAAGCCGGAATCCGGGTGGTCATCGGGGGAAAGCAGCGCGGCGAACCGGGGGGCGCCGGGCGCGTGCGGAAGCATCACGGACGTGGCGGTCGCGGGAGCGTGGCCGTCGGCGCCGAGCGGGAATCGCGGGCGCGCAGCCGGGGGGGAAAGCACAGTCGTGGCATTTGACGAACAAACGTAACATCCCGTCACCTGCTCCGGTATGGGTCACAAACGGAGGCCGCCCGCCCCGGAGTTCCGGGGCGGGCGGCTCGTCATCCGTCTACCGGGACGGCTACTGGCGGCAGGGGGCGTTGGGGTCCTGCCGCGGCCCGTTTACGACGAGGCGTTCCGGGCGGTTGGCCACGTCCAGCGCAATGTCGTGCAGAAACGAGGCGACGCGGGCCGTGTGCTCGTAGTCGATGTACTGCGGCTCGTCCGTCACCATGTGGTAGTGGGGGTGGTACCCCAGCGAAAAGTAGGTGATGGGAATGCCGTACCGCGCGTACATGAAGTGGTCGCTGCGGCAGTACCGGTTGGCCGGGTGCCCCGCCGCGTCCCAGCTGTAGTCGATCTGCATGGGGTTGGGCCGGCGCGCGTTCAGCGCGTCGATCAGGTCGCCCAGCTGGGTGCTGAGGCGGCGCGAGCCGATCATCTGCAGCGAGTACGGGCCGCCGTTGGCCACTTCCGACGCGCGGCCGTGGCCCACCATGTCCATGTTCAGCACGGCCACCATGCTGTCGCGCGGAACGGTGGGGTGGTCCGTGAACCACTGCGAGCCCAGCAGCCCGGACTCTTCGGCGGTGTGGGAGATGAAGATGACCGAGCGGCGGGGGCGGGTGCCGGTGGCCGCCATGCGCTGGGCGATCTCCAGCAGGGCCACGGTGCCGGACCCGTCGTCGTCGGCGCCGTTGTAGATGGAGTCGCGCCGCGCCGGGTGCAGCGCGCCCAGCGAGTCGCGCAGCGCGCGGATGCGGGCGGCCTGCGCCGCGTTGGGCGTGCCCGCGGGGTCGTTGGCGCCCTGCGGCCGCATGACGGTGTTGTACGCGATCAGCGAGTCGTGGTCCACCGCGCGGTCGGCGAAGCCCTCGTGGTCGTTGTGCGCGCTGATGCCCACGTACTGCCCGCGCAGCGCCGGGTCGGAGCCGCGCAGAATGGCGATCACGTTGCGCGCCGGCGCTTCGGTGGGGCGCGGCGTGTAGTCGAAGGCGGCGTTCACCCGCGCGCGGCCCGCGGCGCCAGGCTGCATGCCGTCCAGCGACGCACCCAGCAGGCGCTCCGCCACGGCGCGGGTGACGAGCACGCCGCCGGGGCCCGTGGACGGGATTTCAGACGGATCGGTGAGCCCGGCCTGCTGCGCCATGGGCAGGTTGCGGATCCCCTGCGAGCTGATGTCCAGCGAGGCGACCACGATGGCGGCGGCGCTGGGGAGCGAGGGGCGGGGCGCCAGCCAGATGCGGTAGTTGGGCTGGCCGTTCTGCACCGGGGGGAGCATGACCACCACCTTGCCGGCGGCCTGCCGGTCGGTGATCATGGCGCCGCCCAGCGTGCCGCCGAACACCACCTCGGC
>NZ_DASVTX010000044.1:0-4925 GCF_036387355.1 Longimicrobium sp. | reverse complement strand
CGCCGCCCCTCGTGGAGCGGGTTGATTCCCCGCCACGATCCGCATCCTGATCCGATCAAACCGCCCAGCCTCCGTGCACCTTCGCATCCGCCCCGCCGCGCCCGACGACGTTCCGCTGATCCTTGCGTTCATCCGCGAGCTGGCGGATTACGAACGCCTGCTGCACGAGGTGGTCGCGACGGAGGAGCGGCTGCGCGCCACGCTGTTCGGGCCTCGCTCGGCGGCGGAGGTGGTGATCGCCGAGGCGGATGGTGCGCCGGTCGGATTCGCGCTCTTCTTCCAGAACTACTCCACCTTTCTCGCCCAGCCCGGCATCTACCTGGAAGACCTGTACGTCCGCCCCGAGGCGCGCGGCCGGGGCATCGGGCGGGCGCTGCTGGGGCACCTGGCGCGGCTGGCGGTGGAGCGCGGCTGCGGGCGGCTGGAGTGGTGGGTGCTGGACTGGAACGCCTCCGCCATCGCGTTCTACCGCGGCCTGGGTGCGGAGCCCATGGAGGACTGGACCGTCTACCGTCTGGCCGGAGACGCCCTGCGCCGCACGGCGGATTCGGGGACTCTGCACCTGCAGTCCGATACGGGCGACTGAAGTCGCGGCAACAAGGACGCGAAGTCCGCCTTCGCGGACTGTGGCCGATGCTTTGGCGGACAGGAGCAGAACATGGTGCGCCCGCCTGTCCAGAGCGAATGAATTCGCCGCTGGAAAAGCACGAAGTCCGCCTTCGCGGACTGCGGTTCGATCAATGTTGCGGACCCCGATTGCAGTGAAGCCCCGAACGGCGCGTGTGGGCGTCGTGTCGGGGCTTTCCGCTTCCTGAGCGGCGGATTCATCCGCTCAGGGAGGCTCGCCGGCCGCTTACTCTCGGCTGGGCAGCGGCTGCGAGGCGATGCGGAGGAGGTCGGCGTGCACGGCGCCGTTGGAGGTGGCGATGCCGCGCCAGTCGGGGTTGGGCTGGTTGAAGACGGGTTCCGCGCCGTCGATGCGCGTCACCCTGCCGCCCGCCTCGCGCACGATCACGACGGCTGCGGCGACGTCCCACTCGCTCTTGGGGCCGCGCGACACGAACGCCTCCGCGCCGCCCTCGGCCACGCGGCACATCTTGTACGCCGTGCTCCCCAGCGGCTCCACCCGCCACCCCTCGGCGTACGCGTCGAACTCGCCGCGCTTCATCTCCCATCGCGACGCCACGATGCGCGGCGACTCACCCGGCCCCGTGTCGGAGACGTGGATCCGCTCGCCATCCCGGAACGCGCCACCGCCGTCACGGGCGGAGAACAGCTCCCCCGTGGCGGGATTCAGCACCACGCCCACCACGGCGCGGTCGCCCTCCACCAGCCCCACGCAGACGGCGAACTCCGGCCGCCCCGCCACGAACGAGTTGGTGCCGTCGATGGGATCCACCACCCACACCCGTCGCCGCTGAAGCCGCTGCTGCGAGTCCGCGCTCTCCTCCGAAAGCCATCCGTACTCCGGCCGCTCGCCCGCCAGCACGCGATAGAGCGCGCGGTCCGCTGCAAGGTCGGCGTCCGTCACCGGCTGCTCGGGCGACTTGTAGCGCACCTCCTGCTCCACGCGAAAGGCGCGCATCACGGCGTCTCCCGCCGCGCGCGCGCCGCGGATGGCAAGCTCCAGATCCTCGTCCAGACTGTACTCCGGCATCACGTCACTTTCACTGAATCCATTCCCGCCACTCCCGAACCCGCCACCCCTCCGCCCCGATCTCCCGCAATCCCCTATTCCCTATTCCCTATTCCCTACCCCTTCAACCACTTCACCGGCCGCGTCGCCCGAGGATGCACGTCCAGCCTGCGGGCCCACGCGCGGAACTCGCCGCCGTGGTCCGGCTTGGCGCCCTGCACGTGCTGCCAGAGGTGGATCATCTCGTGGCGCATGGTCGCCTCCGACTCGTCCGGAGCCGCGTGCGTGCACAGCCGGCGGGAAATGACGATTTCCAGCGGCGACGCGCAGAAGTGGCCGTTGCGCCGCCGCATCTGCCCGCTGAGGTAGAGCGGAACGCGCGGCAGTTCTCCGCCAAAGTGCGCCTCGTTCACGCGGTCGAACTCCGCCTGCAGCCGCGCGATGTGCGCCGCGTCGACCGGGGCCACGCGGCGCACGCGGGCGCGGGCCGGCGTGCCCTCCCCCGGGATGCCGGCGATGAAGCGGCGCACCGCCTCGCGTGCGCGGTTGCGGGTGCGGGCGTCCCGGGCCGTGAACAGCCGCCCGACGGCCACCAGCACATCGTCGGGCGCGGCGGCAAAGGCCACGTTAAGCCGCAGGGCCCGGCCGCGCTCCGCCACGCTGGCCATCACCCGGCGGTTGCGGGTGAACACCAGGGCCTGGAACTGCGGGGCCACGCGGGTGATCACCGCCAGCGTTTCCGCCACGCTACGCCCGCCGGCAACCGCCGGGGGGCGCGCGGACGGGCGTGCAGGCGCGGGAGCCGGCTGCGGAGCGGCGGGCGCGGGAGACGCGGGCGCGGCGGGCGGGGCCGCCGGGCGGGGTTCCGGGGCCGGAGACGATTTCGGCTGGACGCGCGGCGGCGGCGCCCAGCCGAACAGGTCCAGCACTTCGTCCAGCAGGCTCACGCGGCGGCGACCGCGGGCGGGCGTTCCGCGTGGCGGTACTCCACCTCGAAGCCCATGGCGCGGGGCACGGCCAGCAGCCGGTCCAGGTTGCGGTCGATGGTGGCGCCGGCCTTCTGCGTCACCTCATCCTCCACCGGGAGATCGAAGTCGTCCGCGCCGTACTCCAGCGCGCGGAACGCGTCTTCGTTGAGCGTAAGGACGGAGGTGCGGATGTGCCGCACGTTGTCCAGAAAAATGCGTGAGAGAGCAATGTGCCTCCAGTACTCGCGCGGCGTGATCTCCCGCCCGCCCAGCGCCGTGCCGTACGGCTTGTACGTCCAGCTCAGGAACGAGAAGATGCCGTCGTTTCCATCCGCCAGGCAGGCGTCCTGCAGCGCGCGGGTGCGCTCCAGGTGCTCCAGCCGCTCGTCCATCGTCTCGTCGAAGCCGATCACCATGGTGGCCGTGGTCCGCAGCCCGGCGTCCACCACGGCCTTCTGCGCCTCCAGGTACTCGCGCACCGTGTACTTGAACTTGGCGTGGCGCTTCCGGAAGTCCTCCGTCAGGATCTCCGAGCCGCCGCCGGTGATCCAGTGCACGCCGGCATCCCGCAGGCGCGCGGCCGTGTCGGCATACGAGAGGTTCGCGCGGTCCGCCAGGAACATGAACTCGGCGATGGTGAGCGCGTAGAACTCCACCTTGTCGCCGTAGCGCTCGCGGACGGCGGCGAACAGGTCGGCGTAGTAGTGCAGCGGCAGGCGGGGGTTGAAGCCGCCGTTGAAGCCCACCAGGTCGCCGCCCAACTCCAGCAGTTCGTCGATCTTGGCGAACACGTCCTCGCGCGTGAGCACGTACCCGCCTTCCTGGTTGGGAAGAACGTAGAACGCGCAGTAGTCGCACTGGGCGACGCACACGTTGGTGTAGTTGATGATGCGCATCACCATGTAGGTGGCGCGGTTGGGATCGTGAAAGCGGGCGCGCACCAGGGCGGCGAGGCGCTTGAGCTCGTCGTCGGAGGCGTGCGTCCAGAGAAGGTGCGCGTCGCTGACGGTGATGCGCTCGCCTCGCGCCACCTTGGCGCCGACCGCCGCCATGGACGTGTCGATTTCCAGCCCGGTTTCGGGAACCACGGTGCCCTTATCCTGCGTTCGTTGCGTCGCTTGGGACCCGGTGAAAGATAACGGATCGGCCCCGGATCAGGAAAGGACAGGAGTGGATGCGGCCGAGCGGCATCGGGGCCGCCAACGGAGAAGAAACAGCGTTGGAGTACAGAGGAACAGAGAAAAGCCAGAGGAACAGAGGGGCTCCTCTGCGTCTCTGGCAGTTCTCTGTTCCTCTGTACCTTCGCAGTTTCAGTGGAGGCCAGCGGCGACCACCCACGCCCGCAATTCACCGCCTTCTCACTTCTCCATCAACGGCTTGCCGCGCACGTGGTACAGAGCGGCCTCCATCACCACGGCGGCGGTGTTCACGTTCGGCGCGCCGGACACGCGGCCGCTCTCCTCGAACACGCCCGCGCCCCACCCCGCGGGGAGCCTGGCGCCAGACACGCGCTGCACCGCCAGGCGCGTGTAGTCGCTCGGCGCCAGCGCGTGCCAGCCGAACGCCGCCTTGACGCTCACCGTGCGCGGCGTGGGCCCGCGGGGCGCGCCTGCCGGGGCGGAGACGGGAAAGGAACGGCCGTCGGCGTACACGTGGTAGTACAGAAAGTAGGGCGGCCCGTTCAGCGCATCCTCGCTCACCATGGTCACCGTCCCCGTCTGCTTCCACCGCTCCTGCTGCGCGTTCAACACGTTCAACGCCAGCTCGCGGATCTCCGGGTTCCACCCCGCCTCCATCCCCAGCAGCACGAACGGTTCGCTGGTCAGGTGGTCGCCGCCGCGCCGGTCGGCCAGCACGGGCACGCCCAGCACCTGCACCGGGCGCGCGTTGGCCTTCACGTTCAGCGCGTTGGGCGCCACGTGGCCCCAGGCGGCGAATCCCTGCGCGGCGTACTGCTCGTAGCCAATGCGCCCTTCCTGGTAGCGGCGGTGGCGGTCGCCGCGCGGCGCAAGGTCCTCCCCGCGCAGGTACCCGTCCACGATCAGCCGGTCGTAGTCAAGCCGCCCCACGATGCGGTCGATGAGGTCCTTGTACTGCGGCTGGTTGACGTAGATGACGCGAAGCGCGCTCATCAGCCGTCCCAGGTCCAGCACCGACCAGCCGTAGCCGCGCGCGGTGTTGCGCGCCTCGCTCCCCGGCCGGCCCGCGATGCGCCCCGTGCGCGTGTTGTACGTCTTGTTGAACGCACCGCCGTCAAACAGGTCCGCCTCGATGAGCGACTGCAGGGCGCGGCGCATCCGGCGGTCGTACTCGTCGCCGTT
>NZ_DASVTX010000043.1:0-20730 GCF_036387355.1 Longimicrobium sp. | reverse complement strand
AGACGCGCTCCTCCGTGCGCACCCGCTCCAGGATGTCGGGGCTCACCAGCGCGTCGTACACCAGCACGTCGGCGCTCTGCAGCAGCTCTGCCGCCCGCACGGTCAGCAGCCCCGGATCGCCGGGGCCTGCTCCCACCAGGTACACGGTTCCCGTCACGCGGCCTCGTCGGCGAATGAATCGAGCAGGTCCGAAAGGGTCTGCTCCAGCGGCATCCGCGGGGCCCAGCCCAGCGCCCGCAGCCGCGCGTTGTCTCCCAGCAGCAGGGGAAGGTCCACCGGGCGCACGCGCTCGGGGTCCACCGCGACCCGCGCCCGCGTGCCGGAGATCCGGACGAGCCGAGCCACCACGTCGTGCATGGAGTGCGCTTCCCCGGAGCACACGTTGTACACGCCCCCGGGCTCCCCCCGCTCCACGATGGCCTGGTACCCGCGCACCACGTCGCGCACGTCCAGCAGGTCGCGCCGCGCCTCCAGGTTGCCCACGTGCAGCACGGGGTCGGCCTCGCCGCGCATCCCCGCCAGCTGCTGCGCAAAGCTGGCGATGGCGAAGCGCGCGTCCTGCCCCGGCCCCGTGTGGTTGAAGGCGCGGGCGACGAACACCTGCACCCCGTCCGCCTGCAGCGCCGCGAGCTCCGCCGCGGCCTTGCTGGCCGCGTACGGGTTGCACGGGCAGGGCGGGCGCGGCTCGGCAATGGGCTGCTCGCCCTCCGGCACCACGCCGTACACCTCGGCGGAGCTCACCACCAGCAGCCGCGTCCCCCTGGGCAGCGCCATGGCCAGCCGCAGGGTGCCGGTCGCGTTGACGTCCCACGTTCCCAGCGGGTCGGCGAACGACGTGGCCACCGAAGCCTGCCCGGCCAGGTGGTACACGACGTCGGGGCGCGCCCGGCCCACCGCCTGGCGCACCCCGTCGTCACTGGTCACGTCCATCCCGATCCATTCCACTTCAGCCGCGCCGCGGGGCGTGGGAGGCGATCCGTCCTGGCTGGCGGCCACCACCTCGTGCCCATCCTCCCGCAGCGCGCGGAGAAGCCAGCCGCCGGCAAAGCCCGCGGCGCCCGTGACCAGAACCCGCACGGCGCTCAGGACGCGGCGGCGACAGCCGGGCTCCGGGCGCCGCGCAGGCGCTCCAGGTCGGCTTCGACCATCATCCGAACGAGCGACTCGAAGTTCACCTCGGGCTCCCACCCCAGGTCGCGCCGGGCCTTGGCGGGGTCGCCCACCAGCAGGTCCACCTCGGCGGGGCGCATGAAGCGCTCGTCCAGCACCACGTGCTCGCGCCAGTCCAGCCCCACGGTGGTAAAGGCGAGCTCCACCAGCTTCTGCACGGTGTGCGTTTCGCCCGTGGCCACCACGTAGTCCTCGGGCTGGTCCTGCTGCAGCATCAGGTGCATGGCGCGGACGTAGTCGCCGGCAAAGCCCCAGTCGCGCTGGGCGTCCAGGTTGCCCAGGCGCAGCTCGCGGCTCAGCCCCAGGCTGATGCGGGCCGCGGCGTCGGTGACCTTGCGGGTCACGAACTCCAGCCCGCGGCGCGGCGATTCGTGGTTGAACAGGATGCCGCTCACCGCGTACATCCCGTAGCTTTCACGGTAGTTGATGGTGGCCCAGTGTCCGTACAGCTTCGCGACGCCATAGGGCGAGCGGGGGTAGAACGGGGTGTCTTCCACCTGGGGCACCGCCTGCACCTTGCCGAACATCTCCGACGACGAGGCCTGGTAGAAGCGGATGCGGCGCTCGCGGTCAAAGATGCGGATGGCCTCCAGCATGCGCGTTACGCCCAGCCCGGTGACGTCGCCGGTGAGCACGGGCTGCGTCCACGAGGTCTGCACGAACGACTGCGCGGCCAGGTTGTACACCTCGTCCGGCCGGCTCTCTTCCAGCGCATAGAAGAGGGAGTTCTGGTCCGTCAGGTCGCCCGAAATGAGCTCCAGCCGGTCCTGGATATGGTGAATGCGCTCAAACGTGACGGTGGAGCTGCGGCGAACCAGTCCAAAGACGCGGTAGCCCTTGTCCAGCAGCAGTTCGGCCAGGTAGCTTCCGTCCTGCCCGGTGATGCCGGTGATCAGTGCTGTCTTCATTCCCGTGCATGCCGGGGTGGGGCCGCGCGGAGGGGCGCGGGCGGATATACGCGTGGAAACGTATACCCGCCCGCACACTCCGTCAACGCAAACCGGCCCCGGCCACGGGTTGACCAGACGGGGAGAGTGCCCTATCTTTGACGGCTTCGCAGGGTTTGGTATACAAGGTACGGCTACAGGAGACTTCCGATGGCTTTTTGCGCCGTCTGCGGAAAGGGCCCGCGCAGCGGGAACAACGTCAGCCACGCGAACAACAAGACCAAGCGTGTCTGGCGGCCCAACCTCCAGCCTGCCCGGATCGTGACCGACAACGGCACGCACAAGCGCGTCCGCGTCTGCACGAGCTGCATCTCGGCTGGCAAGATCCGCAAGGCGGGCTGAGGGTTCCGGCAGGTCCCCCGCAGGACAGAACACGAAGGCGGCCGCGCATCCCCGGATGCGCGGCCGCTTTCGTTCGTCTCCATCCTCCCCGGCGCACTCATGCCGCTCCGAGCAAGTTCGTGCCCGTTGGCACCGTTCCTCCCCCGTTCGATCAACGACCGTGACTCGTTCGGAGTGGTCCGCTGGCAGGCACGAACTTTCTGCCGATTCGTATGAGGCGTCATTCTGAAGGAGCGTGCGCCGGGCTTTCCCCGGCACCGCGTTCATGAGCGACTGAAGAATCCCGGACCGAAACGTTCGCCGCACCGCGGGCCGGCGCGGCGTGCTCCAGCCTCTCCCACCACACCCGCAGCGTCCGAGCGCGGCGCGCAACCGGGCGTGCATGGGATGCAGTGGCGCGGGATTCTTCGGTCGGCGCCAGAGTCCGGTGCGACGGACGGTGCGGGGCCGCGCCTCGCTCAGAATGACACTCGAGGTCCGAGGCGGGTGAAGAATCCCGGTGCAGCTGATGTGACAGGTCCCGTGCGCCTGACGGCAGTTCGCGCCTCCCCCGTGCCGGCACCGTCCGCCCCGCCGGTCCTGCCGCCCACCTCGGCGCTGCTACGGCTCCGAGAAGCTCGTGCCCGTTGGCGCCGCTCCTCGCCGCTAGATCAACGACGGTGGCTCGTTCGGAGTGGTCCGCTGGCAGGCACGAACTTTTGCCGATTCGTATCAGCCGCCGCCCGCATTCCCCAGATACTCCGTCCCCACCTCCCGCATCTCCACCTCCCCCTCCGCGGGCTCCAGCCGCCACGCGCGCGCGTCGGGTCGCGACGACACCACGCGCACGAGTTGGCCGTCGCGGTAGTGCAGCCCCACCCCGTCGTCGGCGCCGATGCCGGGCAGCCCGGTGTCGCGCACAAAGCCGCGAAACGACTCCAGCCGCTTGGATTCGCTGTCGAAGTGCGGGCAGAAGCTGCCAGGGAGGAAGCCGAGGCCGTCGGTGAGCGGGTTGAGCCCCGGGCCGTACGAGTCGGTGATGCCCCGCTCGAACCAGCAGAGCCCGCCGGCGCTCACCCCGCACGCCACCGTGCCGCGCGCCAGGACGTCGGGAAGCACCTCGGCCAGCCCCTGCGCCCGCCACACGGCCAGCAGGTTCACCGTGTTCCCCCCGGCCACGTACAGCAGGTCCTGGTCGCACAGAAACGCGTGCAGGTCCGTGACCGTGCGATGGAAGAGCGTCAGGTGGCTGGGCTCGCACCGGCCGTCGTCGAACGAATCGTAAAAGCGGTCCACCCAGGGCTGGGCGTCGCCGCTGGCGGTGGGAATCAGGCAGACGCGGGGACGGGAGCGGCGGCACAGGCTGAGCGCGTAGTCGTCCAGCAGCGGGTTGTCGGGCTCCATGGCGAACCCGCCGCCGCCGAACGCGACGATCTGGCCCCGGGTGATGAGCGGCATGGGATGACGGAGAGGAGTGAGGGACGGATCCGGATCCCCACAACATGGAGAAAACGGGCGCCATCCGAAACCCGCGTTCCCCGCCCGCTCCGTTTCCTCCCGTTCCCCACCGCGGTTCCTCCGCCACCCGCGTGGCCGCGCGAAAAGGCGGGGCGGCGATCAGCGCCCCGGCAGCCGGCGGGAAACGACGAACCCCGCGCCTCTCCGGAGAGAAGCGCGGGGTTCGTAGTAACAGCTAGCGGAGCGCGGGTCAGCGGCCCGCCGACACCGGCTGCGTGGGACGATCCACCAGCTCGATCAGCGACGTCTCGGCGCCGTCACCCTGACGGAAGCCCGTCTTGAGGATGCGGGTGTAGCCGCCCGCACGGGTGGCGTTCACCGGGCCGATCTGGCTGAACAGCTGCACCAGGACGTCGCGGTCCTGGATGTGGCGCGCCGCGAGGCGCTTGCTGTGCAGGTCGCCGCGCTTGGCCAGCGTGATGAGCTTTTCCGCGAACGGACGAAGCTCCTTGGCCTTGGCGGTGGTGGTCTCGATGCGGCCGTGGCGGAACAGGCTCATGGCCATGTTGCGCAGCAGCGCCAGCTTGTGCTCGTTGGTACGGCCGAGCGCGCGGCCCTTGTTTCCGTGTCTCATTGGTCCTTTACAGCTCCCCGGCGGGGCCGGCGTCGGCGCCCCCGTTCTGCTCGTTGTTGTCGGCGTCGTCGCGAACCACCCACCAGAGCGTGCCGCCGTCGTCCGCTTCCAGCGAACTGCCGAAGCGAAGTCCGTGGCCCGCCAGGAAATCGCTGATTTCCTGCAGCGACTTCTTGCCGAAGTTGTCGATGGCCAGCATCTGCTGTTCGGTGCGCTGCACCAGATCGCGCACCGTGTGGATGTTTTCCTTCTGCAGCGAGTTGCGGCTGCGGACGGACAGCTCGGCCAGGTCCTCGATGGGCCGGTTCAGCAGCTCCTGCAGGCGCGGCGGAATGGGCGCGCGCCCCGCGGGAACGGCTCCGCCTGCGCCGCCGGTGTCGCCCCAGCTGCGGTCGGCGCGCCACTCGGGCGTGCCGCCGGCCAGAAAGGCCAGGTGCTCGATGGCCAGCCGCGCGGCGTACTGCACCGCCGACGGAACGTCCATCGCGCCGTTGGTCTCCACTTCCAGCACCAGCCGGTCAAAGTCGGTGCGCTGGCCCACGCGCGTTTCTTCGACGACGAAGTTGGCGCGCGTCACCGGGTTGTAGATCGCGTCCACCCGCACCAGGTCCGCCGGCATGCCGCGCGGAATGGGGTGGGCTTCGGCGGGCACGTAGCCGCGCCCCTTGTTCACGTACAGCTCCAAGCGCAGGTCGCGGTCGTCCTGCAGCTCCAGGATGTGGTGGTCCAGGTTGATGACGTCCACCGAGGGGTGCCCGGTGATGCTGCGCGCGGTAACGCGGCCGGCCTTGTTGGCCCGCAGCTCCAGCACCGCTTCTTCGGCGTCCTCGTCCATCCGCAGCACCAGCGACTTCAGGTTGCGGATGATCTCGTGCACGTCTTCCACCACGCCCGCCACCGTCTGGTGCTCGTGCAGCACGCCGTCGGCGCGGAACGCCCAGACCGCCGAGCCGCGCAGGCTGCTGAGCAGAATGCGCCGCATGGTGTTGCCCATCGTATGGCCGAAGCCCCGCTCCAGCGGGCGCAGGACAATCTGCCCCGTCCGCGGCTGCTCGGGCAGATTCGGCATCTGCAGGCCGGTAATATCGAGTTCCAAGGTGTCCCCTCCCGGATGTGGACAGGTGCGCGAAAGCCCCGGCGGCGGAAGCGCGATGCGCGCCCCGCCGCACAGGGTTCGTCCGTCAGGCTTACTTGCTGTAGAGCTCGACGATGAGCTGCTCCTGCACCGCCAGCGGGATGTCCGCGCGGGTGGGGCGGGCCACCATCCGGCCGGTGCGCGAGCCCTCGTCCACCGCCAGCCAGCCCACCGTGCTCGGCTTGGTCTTGGAGGCGAGCGACGCCTGCACGGGCAGAATGTCCTTGCTCTTGGGCGCGATGCGCACCTCGTCGCCCGGCTTTACCTGGGCGCTCGGCACGTCGAGCTTGCGGCCGTTCACCTGCACGTGGCCGTGGCGAATGAGCTGGCGCGACTCCTTGCGGGTCGAGCCGAAGCCCATGCGGTAGATCACGTTGTCCAGACGGCTCTCGAGCGCCACCAGCAGGTTCTCACCCGTGATGCCCGTCTCGTGGGCGGCCTTCTCGAACAGGTTGCGGAACGGGCGCTCGGCCACGCCGTAGATGCGCTTCACCTTCTGCTTTTCGCGCAGCTGGTGCGCGTACTCCGACACCTTCTTGCGGCGCCCGCCGCCCGTCTGGCCGTGCTGGCCGGGGGCGTAGGGGCGGCGCTCCACGGGGCACTTCTCGGTGAAGCACTTGGTGCCCTTCAAGAACAGCTTCTGTCCCTCGCGGCGGCACAGCTTGCACGAGGGTCCGGTGTAACGGGCCATGTCAGGTCAACCGTTTGGATTGAGGATGTGTTTCGGCTTCGTCCCCCCGACGGTCGCGAGGGTTTACGCCAGAACTGCGGTACTGCAGTGCCCAGTGCCCAGTGCCCAGCGACAAGTGCCCGGTATTCCCTGGGCACTTGATCCTGCGCACTGGGCACTCGATCAGACGCGGCGCTTCTTGGGCGGGCGGCAGCCGTTGTGCGGAATCGGCGTCACGTCGCGGATGCTGCGGATGCCCAGCCCCGAGGCGGCCAGCGCCTGGATGGCGGACTCGCGGCCCGAGCCGGGGCCCTGCACGTACACGTGCACGCGCTTCACGCCCAGCTGCAGCGCTTCGCGCGCGGCCTGCTCGGCGGCCACCGTGGCGGCGAACGGGGTGCTCTTCTTGGAGCCCTTGAACCCCGCCTTGCCGGAGCTGCCCCACACGACCGAGTTGCCGGCCATGTCGGTGATGCTCACGATGGTGTTGTTGAACGTCGCCTTTACGTGGGCGACGCCCTCGCTCTCGACGTGGCGCTTGGTCTTGGGGCGCCCCGCGGTCTTCGGCTTGGCCATCTGGAATTCCTGTCGTTGGGTGCGCGGCCTACCGCGCCTTCGGTACGGCTCCCCGCCGGCGGAATCCGGCGGGGTGGTCATCGGCCGCGGCGCGCCGCCGGGCCGACCAGAACAGAAGCGCACAGTCCCCAGTGCCAAGTGCCCGGAATCCGGGCACCGGGCACGTGGGACTGGGCACTGCCGTCGTTCTTACTTCTTGCCCGGCTTCTTCTTGCCGGCGATGGCCCGGCGCGGGCCCTTCTTGGTGCGCGCGTTGGTGTGCGTGCGCTGGCCGCGAACCGGCAGCCCGCGGCGGTGGCGCAGCCCGCGGTACGAGCCGATGTCCATCAGCCGCTTGATGTTGCGCGACACCTCGGAGCGCAGCGCGCCCTCCACGCGAATGCTCGCGTCGATGATGCGGCGCAGCTTGTTCACGTCCTCGTCGCTCAGGGCGTGGACGCGCGTGTCGGGGTTGATCCCCGCTTCGTCCAGAATGCGGCGCGACGTGGCGCGGCCGATTCCGAAGATGTACGTGAGGCCGATCTCCGCGCGCTTCTCGCGCGGGAGGTCGACGCCGGCAATACGAGCCATCCTGCTCTTCTCCTGTAAGCCGAGTCCGGGGATTTAGCCCTGGCGCTGCTTGTGGCGCGGGTTCTTCTTGCAGATGATGCGGATGACGCCCTGCCGCTTGACCACCTTGCAGTGCTCGCAGATCGGCTTTACGCTCGCGCGGACCTTCATTGTCGCCTCGCCTGTGTATCCTGATTGAACGGAGCCTGAGAAACTAACCACAATCGCGCGATCCCGCAAGCTCCGGCCTGCGCCGGAGCCACGGTACGCGTTCCTTCCTTCTTCGTCCCGCGGACGGAAACCGCCGGCCCTCAGTCCGTGAGAATCCGGGGGCCCTCCGCCGTCACCGCCACGGTGTGCTCGAAGTGGGCGGACACCTTGCGGTCCGCCGTCACCACGGTCCACCGGTCCGGCAGGGTACGGACGTTGGCCGAGCCCAGGTTGAACATGGGCTCGATCGCCAGCACCATTCCCTCCACCAGCTTGAGCCCCTTGCCCCGCTTGCCGAAGTTGGGCACCTGCGGCTCCTCGTGCGGCTGGCGGCCCACGCCGTGGCCCACCAGCTCGCGCACCACGCCGTACCCGGCCTCGTCGGCCACCTCCTGAATGGCCGCGCCCACGTCGCCCAGCCGCTGCCCCGGGCGCGCCTCGGCAATGCCGCGGGCCAGCGCCGCCTGCGTGCGGTCCAGCAGCGCCTGCACCTCGGGAGCAATGGCGCCCACCGGGTAGGTGACGGCCGCGTCGGCGTAGAAGCCGTCCAGCTTGACCCCGCAGTCCACGCTCACCACGTCGCCTTCCCTGAGGGGGCGGCGGGTGGACGGGATGCCGTGCACCACCTCGTGGTTCACGGAAATGCAGAGCGTGGCCGGAAAGCCGTACAGGCCCTTGAACGCCGGAACGGCTCCCGGGTGCGAGCGGATGAACGCCTCCGCCCAGCGGTCCAGGTCGGCCGTGGTGGCGCCGGGCCGCACCTGCGCGGGGATCTCCCGGTACAGCGCGGCCAGAATGGCCCCCGCCCTGCCGATGGTGTCGATCTCCGCCGGCGTCTTCAGGTGTATCACCGCCCCAGCGCCCGGCGCAGGTCGGCCTGCACCTCGTCGATGGGGCGGCCGCCGTCCAGCGTGTGCACGGGCACGCCCGCCTGGCGGTAGTGCTCCACCAGCGGCGCGGTGCTGCGGCGGTACACCTCCAGCCGCTCGCGCACCGTGGCCTCGGCGTCGTCGGCGCGCTGTACGCAGCGCGCGGCGATCTCGTCGGGCGCCGGGTTGTGCACCACGTGGTACACCGTTCCCGTCTCCGGGTCGGTGCGGCGGCCGCTCATGCGCTCCACGATGGCGTCGTCGTGCACGTCCAGGTACACCACCGCGTCGATGCGGCGCCCCAGCTCGGCCAGCAGCGCGTCCAGCGACGCGGCCTGCGCCACGTTGCGCGGGTAGCCGTCAAAGATGGCGCCCGCGGCGGCGTCGGGGCGCGACAGGCGCTCGCGCACCAGCCCCAGCACGATGTCGTCCGAAACCAGCTGGCCGGCGTCCATGACCGCCTTGGCCTGCAGCCCCAGCGGCGTGCCCTGCCGCACCGCGTCGCGCAGCATGTCGCCCGTGGCGATCTTGGGCGCGCCCAGCGTTTTCGTGAGCAGGGCCCCCTGGGTGCCCTTGCCGGCGCCCGGGGCGCCGAGGAGGATCAGGTCCATTGAAATCCGTTACCCGTGCAATGGGACAAGTGCCCAGCCCCCGGCCGCGTGGGACGGGTGCTGGGCACTTGATGCGGTCTGCGGCCGGTCAGATGTAGCGCTGCTGCCGTCCGCGGAACTTGATGCGGCCCTTCTTCATGAAGCCGTCGTACCGGCGCAGCAGCAGGTGCTGCTGCATCTGCTGCACCGTGTCGAGCGCCACGCCCACGGTAATCAGCAGCCCGGTGCCGCCCAGCACCCGGTTCAGCCCCTGAATGCCCATGGTCTCCAGCAGGGCCGAGGGAACCAGCGCGATCGCCGCCAGGAACAGCGCCCCGGGAAGCGAAATGCGCGACATCACGCGGTCGATGTACTCGGCCGTGCGCGCGCCCGGCTTTACGCCCGGCACGAACGCGCCCTGCTTCTTCAGGTTCTCGGCGATGTCTACGGGGTTGTAGATGATCGCCGTGTAGAAGTACGTGAAGAAGACGATGAGCACCGTGAACGCGATGAAGTACGGCACCGAGTTGATGGCGAACCACTGGCTGAAGGTGCGCAGCCAGCCCGTGTTGGTGAACTGCGCGGCCGTGGCCGGAAGGATCATGATCGACTGCGCAAAGATGATGGGCATGACGCCCGCCATGTTGATGCGCAGCGGAATGAACGACTTCTGGCCCTGCCGGATGCGCCCCCGCCCCATCACCTTCTGCGGGATCTGCACCGGGATCTTGCGCGCCGCCATGGTGACGGCCACCGTCCCCGCGATGGTGAGCAGCATCATGACCACCAGCACCAGGATGCTGAACACCCCCACCTGCCCCAGGTACACCAGCCGCCCCGTCTCGTACAGCGCCGAGGGCAGCGCCTCGACGATGCCGAAGAAGATCAGCAGGCTCATGCCGTTGCCGATGCCCCGCTCGGTGATCTGCTCGCCCAGCCACATGATGAACATGGCGCCCGTAACGAGCGTCAGCATCATCACCAGCTGAAAGGGGATCCCCGGGTGGGTCACCGCCGCCGGCACCTGCGTCTCGATGAAGCGGGCAAAGCCGTACGCCTGGAACAGCGCCAGCACCAGCGTGGCGTACCGTGTGTACTGCGTCAGCTTCTTGCGCCCGTCCTCGCCTTCCTTCTGCATCTTCTCGATGGAAGGCACCACCGCCGCCAGCAGCTGGAACATGATGCTGGCGGAGATGTAGGGCATGATGCCGAGGGCGAACACCGTGGCCCTGGAGAGCCCGCCCCCGACGAACATGTCGTAGATCCCGAAGGCGGTGCCCTGCAGCTGCCCGGCGTACGCGCGCAGGGCCGGCACGTTGATCCAGGGCGCCGTGATGTGCGCGCCCACGCGATACACCAGCAGGCACACGAGCGTAAAGACGATCTTCTGTCTCGTCTCGGGAATGCGCCACAGAGTCGCTACGGGATTGGCCATGTCAGCCGATCTCCTGAACGGTGCCCCCCAGGGCGGCGATCTTGTCGCGCGCCGACTGGCTGAACTTGTGGGCCGAGACGTCGACCTTGCGGGTCAGATCGCCCGTGCCCAGCACCTTCACCGGACGCCCCGCGTGGCCGATCAGGCCGTGGGCCTTGAGCGACTCGGGGGTGATGGGCCCGTCCCCTTCCAGCGTTTCCAGCTGGTACAGGTTCACCACCTGGTACTCCACCCGGTTCAGCGGGGTGAAGCCGCGCTTGGGCAGCTGGCGGTGCAGCGGCATCTGGCCGCCCTCGTACCCGGGCTTGCCGCCGCCGGGGCCGTGGTGGCCGGCGCGCGCCTTGGAGCCCTTGTGGCCCTTGCCCGCCGTCTTGCCGGTGCCCGAACCCGGGCCGCGGCCCAGCCGCTTGGTGTCGCGGTGCGACCCCTCGGGGCGCCGCAGATTGCTCAGATCAGCCATTGTCGTCCTGCCCTTCCGTTGCTTCCACCTTCACCATGTGGCGCACCTGGAAGAGCATGCCGCGGATGGCCGCGTTGTCTTCCTGCTCCACCGTGCGCTGGTGCTTGAGGCCCAGGGCGCGGAGGGTGCGGCGGTGCGCCTCGGGCGCGCCGCTGTAGCTCTTGGTCTGCGTGATGCGGAGCTTAGCCACGAGCGCCTCCGATCGCCTCGACGGGCACGCCGCGCTCCATGGCCAGCTGCTCGCGGGTCGTGAGACCCTGCAGCGCCGCCATGGTGGCGTGCACCATGTTGAAGGGATTGTTGCTCCCCAGCGACTTGGTAAGGATGTCGTGCACGCCCACGCACTCGAGCACCGCGCGCACCGGGCCGCCGGCGATCACGCCGGTGCCGGGGGCGGCCGGGCGCAGCAGCACGCGGCCGGCGCCGTGCTCGCCAATGATGTCGTGGGGAACGGTGCCCTCGCGAACCGGCACGCGCACCATGGCGCGGCGGGCCGCGTCAATGGCCTTGCGCACGGCCTCGGAGACCTCGTTGGCCTTGCCGGTGCCCACGCCCACCTTGCCCGCCTGGTCGCCCACGGCCACCAGCGCCGTGAACGAGAACCGCCGGCCGCCCTTCACCACCTTGGCCACGCGGTTGATGTGAACGACGTTCTCCTTGAGGTCGCTTTCGCGCCCGCCCTGCCCGCCGCCGCGGTTGTCGCGGCCGCCGCCCTGGCCGCCGCGCCCGCCGCGGTCGTTGCGTCCGCCGCCTTCACCGCCGGGGCCGCCCTGTCCGGGGCCGCCGCGCCCGCGGCCGCCACCCTGGCCGCCGCCGAACCCGCCCGGCCGGCCGCCGCCCTGGCCGCCGGGGCGTCCGCGCCCGCCGCCCGGGCCGCCGCCGAAGCCGCCGCCCTGTCTGCTCTCAGCCATCGCGATCTCCTTTAGAACTCGAGGCCGCCCTCGCGGGCGCCCTCGGCGAAGGCCTTGACCCGGCCGTGATAGACGTACCCGCCGCGGTCGAACACCACCTGGGTGACGCCGAGATCACGGGCCTTCTGGGCCAGCGCCTTGCCCGCGGCATGGCTGGCTTCGGTCTTGGTGAGCTCGGCCCGGCGGGCGCGCAGCTCGCTGTCCAGCGTGCTCAGCCCCACCAGGGTGCGGCCGGCGATGTCGTCCACCACCTGCGCCTCGACGTGGTTGATGGAGCGGTGAATGACGAGCCTGGGGCGCTCGGCGCTGCCGTGCACCTTGCCACGAACGCGGCGGTGGCGGCGCGCGCGCCGCTCCTCCCGCGTCTTGACCTTTCTGGTTCCAGCCATTGGTTCCTCGTGTTGACTATGCGATGATCAGCCGAAAGGGGTGGGGGCGGCTTACTTGCCGCCCGCCTTGCCCGCCTTGCGGCGGATCACCTCGCCCTGGTACTTCACGCCCTTGCCCTTGTACGGCTCGGGCGGGCGCAGCGACCGGATCTCGGCCGCCACCTGCCCGACGACTTCCTTGTTGGTCCCGGCCACTTCCACCACGGTCGGCGACACGGCCCGCAGGGTGATCCCCTCGGGGGCCTTGTACTCGATCGGGTGCGAGTAGCCCAGGCTCAGCGTGAGCCCGAACGGCTTGGTTTCGGCGCGGTAGCCCACGCCCACGATCTCCAGGGTCTTGGTGAACCCGGTGGTCACCCCCTCGATCATGTTGGCCACCAGCGTGCGGCTCAGGCCGTGCAGCGCGCGGTAGCGCGGCTCGTCCGACGGGCGCTCCACGCGGATCTCGCCGTCTTCGCGGCGCACGATCACGTCGCTGTGCAGCGTGCGCTGCAGTTCGCCCCTGGGGCCCTTGACCCGCACCGTGTTTCCGTCCAGCTGCACGTCCACGCCGGCGGGAACGGGAATCGGCCTTCTTCCGATACGCGACATCTCGTTCTCCTTACCAGACGTAGGCGATGACTTCGCCGCCCACCTTGGCCGCGCGGGCCTCGCGGTCGGTCATGACCCCGCGGGAGGTGGAAAGCACTGCCATCCCCAGGCCGTTGCGGACCCTGGGGATTTCTTCGACACCCACGTACTTGCGCAGCCCGGGCTTGCTGATGCGGCGCAGCTCGCGGATGACCGGCTTCTCCTGGTAGTACTTCAGGTACAGGCGAAGCTGGCCGAAGCGGCCGTCGTCCAGGACCTTGTAGTCGTGGATGTAGTGGTTTTCCTTGAGAAGGCGCGCGATCTCCACCTTCAGCTTCGAAACCGGCATGTCCACCCGGCGGTGACGCGCCATCTGCGCGTTCCGGACACGGGTGAGCAGGTCGGCGATCGGATCCGTCAACATGCTCGTACTCCTCTAGTATCCGGCGAAAGGGAAGTCGCGCCGGACTTGAAGGAAAGGGGTTGTCAAAAAATGCGAAGCCACAAGCCTAACAGCGACCGGGCCGCCCCGTCAACCGCACGGGTGCGGCGAACGGGCGGCCGGGGCGCGGAAAGGCCCGGAGTATCGCGGGGTACAGCCTACCAGCTGGCCTTGCGCACGCCCGGAATTTCGCCGCGCAGCGCCTGCTCACGGAAGCAGATGCGGCACAGGCCGAACTTGCGCAGGAACGCGCGGGGGCGCCCGCAGCGGTTGCAGCGGTTGTAGCCGCGCACGCCGAACTTGGGCTTGCTGTTGGTCTTCTCGATCAGGGCCTTGCGTGCCATGAGCGTTGGTCTCGGGTTCGATGGTCCTGCACCCCCCACCCCGTGGCGGGTGCCGCGTGCCCAGCGCCCGCGGTAGCCTCACCGGGCACCGGGCACTTCACGTTCTGGGCACAGCAGTGCTGGTTACCCCGCGTTCACCTGAACGGGGGACTCGTTTCGGAACGGCATGCCCAGTTCGCGCAGGAGCGAGAGCGCCTGGCCGTCCTGGTTGGTCGACGAGACGATGGTGATGTCCAGACCGTGGATCTGGTCCACCTTGTCGTAGTCGATCTCCGGAAAGATCAGCTGCTCCTTGACGCCCATCGTGTAGTTGCCCCGGCCGTCGAACGAGCGCGTGCTCACGCCGCGGAAGTCGCGGATGCGCGGCATCGCTACGTTGATCAGGCGGTCCAGGAACTCCCACATCCGGTCGCGGCGCAGCGTCACCGACGCGCCCACCGGCTGGTTTTCGCGCAGGCCGAAGTTGCTGATGGCCTTCTTGGCGCGGGTCACCACCGGCTTCTGGCCGGTGATCTGCGCCAGCTCGGCGACGACGCCGTCGAGCAGCTTGGGGTTCTTGTTGGCCTCGCCCATCCCCACGTTCAGGACGATCTTCTCCAGCCGCGGGATCTGCATCGAGCTGCTGAAGCCGAACTCCTGCTGGAGCTTGGCGCGGACCTGCTCTTCGTAGAAGCGCTGAAGGCGCGGCTTCTGGTTCGCCATGTTCACATTCTCCGTTCCGTATCCCCCGCGCGGCGAAGCCCGGGGGGGCGGTCACGAGTAAAGAAGGAAAGTGCTCAGTACCAAGTACCCAGTGCGCAGTGCCCTGACTGGGCACTTGTCACCGGGCACTGGGGACTGCCGTTTTCTTACGCCCGCGGGATCACGCGGCCGGAGCGCACGGCCACGCGCTCGCGGCGGCCGTCGGCGCCCGCCTCGCGGCGAACGCGGGTGGGCTCGCCCGAGGCCGGGTCCAGCAGCATCACGTTGCTCACGTGAATCGGCGCCTCGAACTCCACGATGCCGCCTTCGGGATTGGTCTGCGAAGGCTTCATGTGGCGCTTGCGGCGGTTCACGCCGTCCACCACCACGCGGCTCTTGTCGGGCTCCACGCGAAGGACGGTGCCTTCCTGGCCCTTGTAGTTGCCGCTGATGACCTTGACCCGGTCACCCTTGCGGATGTTGAGCTTGGGCATCAGATGACCTCCGGGGCCAGCGACACGATCTTCATGTAGCGCTTGTCGCGCAGCTCGCGGGCGACGGGCCCGAAGATGCGGGTGGCGCGGGGCTCGCCCGCGTCGTTGATGATGACGGCCGCGTTCTCGTCGAAGCGGATGTACGAGCCGTCCTTGCGGCGCACGTTGCGGGTGGTGCGAACCACCACCGCCTTGGCGACGTCGCCCTTCTTCACCGTGCCGTCGGGAAGCGCGTCCTTCACGGCCACGATGATGCGGTCGCCCACCGAGGCGTAGCGCCGCTTCGAGCCGCCCAGCACGCGAATGACCAGCGCGCGCTTGGCGCCGGAGTTGTCCGCGATCCGGACGATGGATTCCTGCTGCAGCATTGCGTCTGCTCCCTATTCTCTTCCAGAGGGCCGCGCGCGGCGCGAGGGGCGTTCGCCCCCCGCCCCGCGCCAGCCGCCGATATCAGCGGGCCCGCTCGATCAGTTCCGACACGCGCCAGCGCTTCAGCTTGCTGAGCGGGCGGGTCTCGGTGATGCGCACGGTGTCACCGACGTGGAACTCGTTGTTCTCGTCGTGCGCATGGTACTTCTTGGTGCGCGTCACCTGCTTGCCGTACAGCGGGTGGGCGTACCGGCGCTCCACCTTGACCACGACCGTCTTGTCGCCCTTGTCGGACACGATGACGCCCGTGCGGGTCTTGCGGCGGTTGCGCTCGTCCTGCTGCTCGACGGCCTGGGTGTTCTCGGCGGCCATTTAGCGACCCTCCTTCTGGTCACGCGCGCGCTGCACCGTCTTGAGACGGGCGATGTCGCGGCGAATGGTGCGGAGCAGCGTGGGGTTTTCCAGCTGCTGCGTGGCGGAGCGGAAGCGCAGCCGGAAGCGCTCCTCCTGGAGCTGCTGGATGCGCTCGGCGATTTCCTGCGCCGTCATCTCGCGGATCTCGGTGCCCTTCACGCCTCACCTCCCTCGGTGGCGGTTGCGGCGGCCGGGGCCGTCTTTTCGCGGACGACGAACTTGCACTTCACGGGGAGCTTGGCCGAGGCCAGCTCCATCGCGCGCTTCGCCGTTTCCAGCGTGACGCCCTCCAGCTCGAACATGATGCGGCCGGGCTTCACCACGGCGACCCACGCCTCGGGGTTGCCCTTGCCCTTGCCCATGCGCACTTCGAGGGGCTTCTTGGTGATGGACTTGGCCGGGAAGATCCGGATCCACACCTTGCCGCCGCGCTTGATGTGGCGCGTCATGGCGATACGGGCGGCCTCGATGGTCCGGTTGGTGATCCAGCCGGGCTCCAGGGCCTGCAGGCCGTAGTCGCCGAACGCCACGTAGTTGCCGCGGGTGGCCTTGCCACGCATGCGGCCCTTCATCTGCTTGCGGTACTTGACTCTCTTGGGAGCGAGCATGATTCCGTCTCCTTAGGCGTCGGTCGAGTAGGTCCGGCCGCGCCGGTTCTCCACGACTTCGCCCTTGAACACCCACACCTTGACGCCGATGGTGCCAAAGGTGGTGCGGGCGGTGGACTGCGCGTAGTCGATGTCGGCGCGCAGCGTCTGGAGCGGAATCCGCCCCTCCTTGTACCCTTCGGTGCGCGCGATTTCGGCGCCGTTCAGGCGGCCGGCCAGCTGCACCTTGATGCCCTCGGCGCCGCTGCGCATGGCGTTCTGCACCGCGCGCTTCATGGCGCGGCGGAACGAAACGCGCTGCACGAGCTGGTGGGCGATGCTGTCGCCGATCAGCTGGGCGTTCACCTCGGGGCGCTTCACCTCTTCCACGTTGATCGCCACTTCGTTGCCGGGCGAAAGGCGCGAAAGCTCGTCACGGAGCTTGTCGACCTCGCTGCCGCCCTTGCCGATCACCACGCCCGGACGGGCGGTGTGAAGGGTGACGATCGTCTTGCCGGGCTTGCGCTCGATCTCCACTTCCGAGATGGAAGCGTGGCCCAGGCGCTGGTGCAGGTACTTGCGCAGGGTCTCGTCTTCCATCAGAAGCTTGGGGAAGTCGCGCTCGGCGTACCAGCGCGACTTCCAGTTGGCCACGATGCCCAGCCGGAATCCTCTCGGATGCGTCTTCTGTCCCACGGTTACTCCTTGCGGTCGACGATGATCGTGACGTGGCTGGTGCGCTTCAGGATCGGCGTCGCGCGCCCCATGGCGCGCGGGCTGAACCGCTTGAGCGTCCGGCCCTCGTTCACGTAGGCCTCCCGGACCACAAGGTCGTCCACGTCGAGGAAGGAACCGGCGGCTTCGGCCTTCTGCGTGGCGTTGGCCACGGCGGAGCGCAGGGTCTTCTCGACGGGCGTGGTGGCCGCCTTCTTCGAGAACTTGAGGATCGAATAGGCCTCGTTCACCCCGCGGCCGCGGATCAGATCCACGATCATCCGCATCTTGCGGGGGCTCATCCCGATGCTACGGGCGATGGCGCGAGCTTGCATTGTCATGTCCTTTCTCGCGCTCAGCGCGCCTTGGCGCGCTTGTCGACGAGCTTGCCGCCGTGGCCCCGGAAGGTCCGCGTGGGGGCAAACTCGCCGAGCTTGTGCCCGACCATGTTCTCGGTGAGGTACACCGGAATGAACTTGTTTCCGTTGTGCACGGCCAGCGTGTGGCCGATGAACTCGGGGGTGATGGTGGAAGCGCGCGACCAGGTCTTGAGAACCCGGCGCTCGTTCCGCTCGTTCATCAGACGGACCTTCTTCAGGAGGCTTTCCTCCACGAAGGGGCCCTTCTTCAGACTCCTCGGCATTGGTGTCTTTCTCGCTCTTAGTCCCTGGTCCCCCGGCGCCGTGCCGGGGGCGGAGCCCACATGCGGGACGTTCCCGCAGTGGTGGGCGCGCCTCGGGGTGAACTACAGAGTGCCCGGTGCCCAGTGCCAAGTCCCCAGATTCTGGGCACTCGGCACCGGGCACTGTGCACTTTTACTTGGTCGCCCGGCCGCGCTTGCGGCCGCGGACGATCAGGCGGGTCGACGCCTTCTTGTGCCGGCGCGTCTTCACGCCTTCGGGCTTGCCCCACGGGGTCACCGGGGGACGTCCGCCCGAGGTCTTGCCCTCGCCGCCGCCCATCGGGTGGTCGACGGGGTTCATGGCCACGCCGCGCACCTTGGGGCGCTTGCCGCGCCAGCGGTTGGCGCCGGCCTTGCCGATGCTCTGCTTCTCGTGGTCCACGTTGCCCACCTGGCCCACGGTGGCCATGCACTCGCGGCGCACCATGCGCACCTCGGTGCTGGGCATGCGCAGCGTCACGTGCTCGCCTTCCTTGGCCACCACCTGCACGCCGGCGCCGGCCGAGCGGGCCATCTGGCCGCCCTTGCCGGGGCGCAGCTCCACGTTGTGCACCGTGGTGCCCAGCGGGATCTCGGCCAGCGGCAGGGCATTGCCCACGCGGATGTCGCTGCCCGGGCCCTGCTCCACGCGGTCGCCCACCTTGAGCCCGCGGGGGGCCAGGATGTAGCGGCGCTCGCCGTCCTCGTACACCACCAGCGCGATGTTGGCGGTGCGGTTGGGGTCGTACTCCACGCGCTCCACGCGGCCGGCGATGCCGGCCTTGTTGCGCTTGAAGTCGACGATGCGGTAGATCCGCTTGTGGCCGCCGCCGCGGCGGCGGCTGGTCACGTGGCCGTGATGGTTGCGGCCGCCCGACTTGGTGATCGCCTCGGTGAGCGCCTTTTCCGGGCGGCCGTCGTGCGTCACCTCGGCGAAGTCGCTGATGGAGCGAAAGCGCGTGCCGGGCGTAATGGGCCTGAACTGCTTGGTCGGCATGTTGTTACACCCCCTCGAAGATCTCGATGGAGTCGCCCTCGGCGAGGGTGACCACGGCCTTCTTCCACGAGGCCTTCCGGCCCGCCCACTTGCCCATGCGCTTCATCTTGCCGGCGTAGCGCATGGTGCGGACGTCCGTCACCTTGACGTTGAACTGCTTCTCGATCGCGCTGGCGATCTCGATCTTGTTGGCGTCGTTGGCCACCACGAAGGTGTAGGCGCCGTGCTGGTCGAGCTGCTCGTGGCTCTTTTCGGTCACGAGCGGGCGGACCAGGATTTCGCTGACGTTACGCATTGACGGCCTCCGCGGTGCGCCCGACGGCCTCCAGGGCCGACTGCTCGATGATGACCTGGCGCGCCTTGAGGACGACGTAGGCCGAAGCCTGCGAGAACGGGAGCACTTCCACGTTCGGCAGGTTGCGGAACGAGCGGAGCACGGTGTCCTTGCTGCCGTCGGTGAGCACCAGCACGCGCTTGGCGTCGGCGACTCCCATGCGGCCCAGCAGCGACAGCGCTTCCTTGGTCTTGGGGGTGTCGAACGCGAGGCGCTCGATCACCACGATTTCCTCGTTGTTGGCCCGCTGGTTGAACGCCGAGCGGCGGGCCAGGGCCTTCACCTTGCGCGGCACGTCCTGGTGGTACGAGCGCGGGTGCGGCCCGAACACGATGCCGCCGCCACGCCAGTGCGGGGCGCGGATGGAGCCCTGGCGCGCGCGGCCGGTGCCCTTCTGGCGCCACGGCTTGCGGGCGCCGCCCGAGACGTTGGCGCGGGTCTTGGTGGCGTGCGTGCCCTGGCGCTGGTTGGCCAGGTACGCCTTGATCACCTGGTGCAGCACCGGCTCGTTGATCACGCCGTCAAACAGCTCCGTGGGGAGCTCGAACGCATCGCCGGGCTCGCCGGCGGCGTTGAAGAAACGTGCAGTTGCCATTTTCGGAGTCCCCTTACTGCCGGGTGACGAAGACGTAGCCATTCACGGGACCCGGCACGGCTCCGCGCACGTACAGCAGGTTCCGCTCGGCGTCGACCTTGGCCACCAGCAGGTTGCGCACGGTCTGCTGCGCGTCGCCCATGTGGCCCGGCATGCGCTTGCCCTTGATGACGCGCGACGGGTTGGTGCCGGCGCCGATGGAGCCCGGGGCGCGGTGCACGCGGGTGGCGCCGTGCGAGGCGCGTCCGCCGCCGAACCCGTGGCGCTTCATGACGCCCTGGAAGCCGCGGCCCTTGGTGACGCCCGTCACCTTGACGCGCAGCCCGCGCTCGAAGCCGTCCACCGTCACGCTCTCGCCCAGCGCGGGCGCGGCGTCGAAGCGGAACTCCTTGAGCACCGCGGGCGCGGCCTCGAGGCCGGCCTTGGTGGCGTGGCCCCTTTCCGCGCTGGTGGCGCGGGTGGCCTTCTTGGCACCGAAACCGAGCTGAACGGCCGCGTAGCCGTCCTTCTCGTCGGTGCGAACCTGAACCACGGGGCAGGGCCCCGCTTCAATGACGGTCACGGGCACGACGGCTCCGGACTCGTCGAAGATCTGGGTCATCCCCAGCTTCCGTCCGATGATTCCCGACATCGAGGTCTCCTCAGTCCACCTTGATCTCGACGTCGACCCCGGCCGGAAGATCCAGCTTGGTCAGAGCGTCGACGGTCTGCGGGCGCGAGTCCAGGATGTCGATGACGCGCTTGTGCGTCTTCAGCTCGAACTGCTCGCGGCTCTTCTTGTCCACGTGCGGCGACCGCAGAACGGTCCACCGCTGAATCCGCGTGGGGAGCGGGATGGGGCCGCTGACGCGGGCGCCCGTCTTTTCCGCCGTGCGGACGATGTCGGCCGTGGTCTGGTCGATCACCGCGTGATCGAAGCCCTTCAGCCGAATGCGAATCTTTCCTGCCATAGGTAGTTCAGTCCGGTTGACGTTGTTCAGAAGTCCAGGTGCGAACAGAGGCGCGGGGGCGGCACCTGCGGCCGTCCCCGCGCTCTTACGCCAACCGTCTTCAGTCCAGGATTTCGGTGACGACGCCGGCGCCGACGGTGCGGCCGCCCTCGCGGATGGCGAAGCGCAGTTCCTTCTCCATGGCGATGGGCGTGATCAGCTCCACCGTCATCTGCACGTTGTCGCCCGGCATCACCATCTCCACACCCTCGGGG
>NZ_DASVTX010000042.1:0-6070 GCF_036387355.1 Longimicrobium sp. | reverse complement strand
GTGAACCGCCGTGCCGCATCGCCATCCCAGGACTCTGTTCGTTCTCCTCGCCCTGCTGCTCGCGCCCGCGGCGCAGGGGCAGCGCGGCGCGTACGTGCCTCCCGCGGGGGCGTGGGAGCGGCGCAGCCCCGCGCAGGCCGGCATGGATGCGGCAGCGTTGGATTCCGCGGTGGCGTTCGCCATCCGCAGCGAAAGCCGCGCGCCGCGAGACCTGGAGATGGCGCACTTTCAGACCTTCGGGCGCGAGCCGTTCGGCGAGCCCGTGGGCCCGTTTCAGCCGCGGGGCGCGCCGACGGGGATCATCGTCCGCGGCGGGTATATCGTGGCGGAATGGGGCGAGCCGGACCGCGTGGACATGACGTTCAGCGTCACCAAGTCCTTTCTGTCCACCGTGGTGGGGCTGGCGGTGGACCGGGGATTGATCCGCTCCGTGGCCGACCCGGTGGAGGCGTACGCCGCGCCCGTCTTCGTGCTGCCGCCGGAGGGTGGAGGACGGCACGCGGACGGGCTGGGTGAAGGGCGGCCCATGACGCTCCTGGACACGGACCGCGAGCGGCGCATCACCTGGAACGACCTGCTGCGCCAGACCAGCGACTGGGAAGGCACGCTCTGGGGCAAGCCGGACTGGGCGGACCGTCCGGCGCAGAATCCGGCGGAGTGGCTCACCCGCCCGCGCGCCGAGCCGGGCGCCACGTACGAGTACAACGACGTGCGCGTGAACCTGCTCGCGCTCGCGGCGCTGAACGTGTGGCGCCGCCCCCTGCCGCAGGTGCTTCGCGATGAGGTGATGAACCCCATCGGCGCCTCCAATTCGTGGCGGTGGGTGGGCTATGAGAACTCGTGGGTGCTCATGGACGGGCAGGCGGTGCAGTCCGTGAGCGGCGGCGGGCACTGGGGCGGCGGCATGTTCATCAGTGCGCGCGACATGGCGCGGTTCGGGCTGCTGACGCTGCGCCGCGGCCGCTGGGGCGACCGGCAGGTGCTGTCGGAGGCGTGGGTGCGCGGCGCGCTTACGCCCACGCCGGCGCAGACCAGCTACGGCTACATGAACTGGTTCCTGAACACGGATCGCAAGCAGTGGCCCAGCGCCCCGGCCACCGCCTTTGCCCACGTGGGCAACGGAACCAACGTCATCTTTGTGGACCCGGAGCACGACCTGGTGATCGTGGCCCGGTGGATCGAGAACGCCGCCGTGGACGGGCTGGTGCAGCGCGTGATCGCCAGCGTGCCGGGCGCGCGCCGCTGACCGGCCCGGGACCGGGCGCGGCCGGACTCCGCCCCGTCGAGCACGCTTCCATCTCACGCCGGGATAGTGGCGGATGGGGAGACGAGGTACATTGCCCGACGACCGCGGCCCCGCCGCGTACGACACCCGCCGCACGCACTCCCAAGACCGACGCCATGGAAACGCAGGCCGTGATCACCACGCTGGACATCGAAGTGCGCTCCACGGAACTGGACGCGCTGGGGCACGTGAACAACGCCAAGTACATGGAGTACCTGGAGTGGAGCCGCTTTGAGTGGGTGAAGCAGAACGGCATTCCGCTGGACTTCTTCGGCAAGTCGCGGCTGAGCACGGTGCTGGTGAACGTGAAC
The DNA here is from genome assembly GCF_036387355.1 of Longimicrobium sp. Classification (GTDB taxonomy): domain Bacteria; phylum Gemmatimonadota; class Gemmatimonadetes; order Longimicrobiales; family Longimicrobiaceae; genus Longimicrobium. Next base: position 4,474 of record NZ_DASVTX010000042.1, on the reverse strand, counting down.
ATCAACTTTCGCCGCGAGGCGCACCTGGGCGACCGGCTGGGCGTGCGCACGTGGCTGGCGGAAATGGGGCGCAGCAGCTTTCGCATTGGCCAGGAAATCGTGAACCAGCGCGGCGAGCGGGTCGCGGACGCCACCGTCACGTCTGTGATGTTCGATACCACCACGCGCGCCAGCGTCTACATTCCCGACGACCTGCGGCAACGGCTGGAGCCGCTGGTGCGCGGCTGACCGGCGCGGGCCGCGGACGATGATCCTTCCCGAGCTCCCGACGATGGACGCGGCCCTGCGGCTGGGCGCGGCCACGCTGGCCGGCGCCGCGCTGGGGCTGAACCGCGAGATCCACGGCCAATCGGCCGGGCTGCGGACGCACGCGCTGGTGGCGCTGGGAACGGGGCTCATCACGCTGGTGGGCGTCAGCGCGGCCACGGGGGACGGCGGGTTCGATTCGGCCTCGCTGGCGCGGGTGATTCAGGGCATCACCGCGGGGATCGGCTTTCTGGGCGGGGGCGCCATCCTCAAGGGCAGCGGCGAGCAGGTGCGCGGCCTCACCACGGCGGCTACGCTCTGGGTGGCGTGCGGCGTGGGGATCGCGTGCGCGTCGGGGCTGTGGCACACCACGCTGATCGCCGTCGCCATCACCACGCTGGTGCTGGTGGGCGGGCGGCGCATCGACCACCTGGTGCACCGCTGGTTCCCGGCGGACGTCAGGGCGGCGGGAGCGGACCCGGGTGCATCCACGAAGCGCGGCCAGCGCTGAACGCGGCGCGGCGAGCACGGCAGTTGCGCGGAGCGGCGGGCTCACCCGCAGCCGCGAACCCGGAACAAGCTGATGGCATCTGACCTCAAGCACCCCGGCGGCCGCTCCGGCATCACCGGCCGCATCTTCATGGCCCTGGTGATCCTGGGGCTGATCGTCTTCTTTGTCTGGTTCGGCTGGACGCACCGCGAAAAGAACGACGGCGGCGGCGGCATGCTGGGCAGCCTCCCCGCCCCGTCGCAATCATCTGCCGTGGTCTGACGACCGTCCTTTCACATGAAGACCAGAAGCCCCGCGCCTTGCATGGCGCGGGGCTTCGTGTGTGGTGCACAGATCCGAACAGGTGGGCTCTAACGGAGACACAGAGACACAGAGGGGATGAGTGACACCACATCTCCGTACCTTCCCGCTGCGGATGGGAACACCGTTCGGCCGTTGGACGGTGATGCGGGGGGCCGCGTCAGGCTTCCAGGACGGCCTTGAGCCGGTCCAGCATCTCCTTCCATAGCCCCTTGATGCGCGCCGCCTCCTCCGCGGCGGCGATGTCGCGCTGGTCGATGGTGACGGCGCTCTTGGCGTCGCCCTTGGCCTCGAAGCGCACGTCCACGGGCATGTCGCCCCAGCGCGCGCGGAGCGACTTGCCGGGCGTGGTGCCTCGGATCACCAGCGGATGGCCCGCGGCCCAGGAGGCGCGCTCCCCGTCATTCACCCACGCGGCGAACAGCCGGTCCACGGGCACGTTCACGGTCTTGCTGCCGTAGGCGCGGTGCCCGGCCACCGGCTCGCCGATGCGGGCCGCGCGCTCCTCCGCGGGCGCGTCGCCCGCCGCGATGGCGGCGCGCAGAAGATCGGCCAGCGCCGGGTTCCGCAGCGCCTCGGCCGAGCGGATCTTGATGTGGCGCCCCGCCTTGCCGCTCCCCTCCATCAGCCCCGCGGGATCCGGCAGCCCCGCCCCCGCGAGCATGATGTTGATGCGGTCCTTGAGCGGCCCCACGGCCAGCACCATCCGCTCCCCGAAGATGATGTTCTTCCACCCGAGGTGCACCTTTTCCGGCGTGTCCGGAGGCATCAGCAACTGGATGAGCGCGCACGCCTGCTCCGCCAGGTCGCGCACCGCGGGCGAGTAGTTGGCGAGCAGCGCGTCGCGGGAGGTTTCGGCCATCGGAGCCTGGAAGTGATGTGAGGAGTGGATGCGGAACCGGCCCGTCATCCCCAAAAGTGAGGGCGACGGGCCGGCCGGGAAAGATGCGGGCGCGTAGCGGGCCGCGGCCGCGGCGGTCAGTTGCTCGCGGGGCGCGCCGCGGGTGCGTCGGCGTCGCGCGCGACCACGTAGAAGTTCTCGTCCACGCGGAAGTCGGGGGCGGCGGCCAGGGTCGCGGGCGCGCTCTGCCACTCCGTGGTGGGGCGCAGCAGCGTGTAGACACCCGGTGCCAGCGTGGCGCGCACCGGCATGTCAAAGCCGGGCACCACGTCCGCCCAGCGGTACGATAGGGTGCCGTTGCGCAGGCGGTACTCCAGCACCGGGATCTTCGTGGTCGTGAGGTACTGCGCGAACACGCGGCTCAGGTCCATGCCGGCCTGCGCGCTCACGTAGTCCTGCACCTGCCTGCCCGTCACCACCTGGCGCCGGAAGGTCTGGTTCATTCCGCGCAGAATGCCGCGCCACCGCTCGTCGTCGTTCACCAGGTGGCGGATGGTGTGCAGCATGTTCCCGGCCTTGGGATACATGTCGCCCGAGCCCTCCCGGTTTACGCCATACGCGCCGATGATGGGCTCGTCGTTCTGCACCAGCCGCCGCTGCCCGATGATGTAGCGCGCGCCGGCTTCCTTGCCCCGCTGGCACTCGGTGTAGAGCGCCTCGGAGTAGGTGGTGAAGCCCTCGTGCACCCACATGTCGGCGATGTCGCGCGTGGTGATGTTGTTGCCGAACCACTCGTGCCCGGTCTCGTGGATCAGGATGAAGTCCCACTCCAGCCCCAGCCCCGTTCCCGACCGGTCGCGGCCCAGGTAGCCGTTCTGAAAGTGGTTGCCGTACGCCACCGCGCTCTGGTGCTCCATGCCCAGGTGCGGCGTTTCCACCAGCTTGAAGCCGTCCTCGTACCAGGGGAACGGGCCGAACCAGTGCTCAAAGCACTGCAGCATGGGCCGCGTCTGGGCCCACTGCCGCCGCGCGGCGTCCAGGTGGTAGGCAAGGGGCCAGAAGTCCAGCGTGAGCCGCCCGCCCTCGCCCTGGAATTCCTCGCTGTAGTGCGCGTAGTTCCCCGCGTTGATGGCCACGCCGTAGTTGTTGATGGGGCTGCTGACGAACCAGTGGTACGTCGTCGTTCCGTCCCGGTTCTGCACGGTGCGGCGCAGCCGTCCGTTGCCCACGTTTACCATGCCGCGGGGCACGGTGACGGCGACGGCCTGGCTGTCGGGCTCGTCGGCCTGCGTGTCCTTGTTGGGCCACCACGCGCTGGCGCCCAGCCCCTGCACGGCCGTGGCGATCCACGGATTGCCGATGCTGTCGCGCGCCCACACCAGCCCGCCGTCCCAGGGCGCGTTCAGCGCCACGCGCGGCCGGCCGCGGTAGTGCACGCGCACCGTCTTGCTGGCGCCCGCCGCCTGCGGCGCCTGCAGGGTAACGAACAACGCGTCGCCGTCGCGGCGGTACGTGAGCCTGCGGCCTTCCTGCACCACGCTGTCCACGTTCAGCTGCCGCGCGAGGTCCACCTGCATTTCGCGCGCGGGCTGCAGCACGCGGTAGGTGATGCCGGTGGAGCCCGCGATGGTGCTGTCGCGGGGCGACAGGGCCACGTGCAGGTCGTAGTACGTGACGTCCCACCACGCCCGCGCCGGGCCAATGGAGCCGCGCAGCGTGTCGGCGCGGGTGGGGGGCTCGGGTTGCGCGTGAAGCGCGGCGGGGAACAGCGCCAGCGCGGCCAGCAGGGCGAGTCGTCGCATGCTCGGTTGTTTGGGATGAAGGAAAGTGGATCGTACAGGGGCCGGCCCACGCGGGTTCCGGGGCGGCCTCGCAGCGTGCACGATAGGCCCCGCGGCGCGATTCGGACAGGGCCGCTCCCGGGACAGAGGGCAACGGCAGGCTCACACGGAGGCACGGAGAAGGAGAACGGCGCCGTCAACGGTTCTCCGATCCGCCGCGGTTCCTCTCCGCGTGTCTCGTTTCTGCTTGATGCTTCTACCGCCGTACCGTGACCTCCGTGAAACCTGCGTGGCCTCCGTGAGAGACGCGGTTCACACTCCGCTCGCGCTCCCAGGACGGGAACAAGAGCCTTGACGTGACAGGGTGGACGGGTTACCATATTGGGAGCACCGTGCGAGCGGTGCGGGCAACGTCAACCCGGAACCCCAGGAGGCTGCATTCGAATCATCACGGAAAGCAGGTTGACCTCGTTCTGGCACGCGCACCCCGACGCCGAAACGCCGCTCAAAGTCTGGAGGCGGATGATGCGGGCGAACCAGTATGAAACACCACACGAGGTCAGAGCGCACTTCCCCGCCGCCGATTTCCTCAAGAACGGGGTTACGGTGTTCGACATCGGCGGCAACAAGTACCGGCTGGTGGTCAGCATGCGGTACGACATGGGGAGAGTCTACATCCGCCACGTGCTCACGCATCGCGAGTACGACGACAGGACGGCGGACGGCAGCCTCTGAAGACGGTGCGGGCATCCGCGGTGGATGCCCGCCCGGCCCGGAACAGGTTTCACGGCAACT
>NZ_DASVTX010000041.1:0-37073 GCF_036387355.1 Longimicrobium sp. | reverse complement strand
CGCCCTTGGGCAGCCCCGTGGAGCCGGAGGTGTACAGGACGTACGCCAGGTTTTCCGGATGCACAGCCACGTGCAGCGGCGCATCGCTTTCCGCCATCACCGCGCCGTTGTCCGCGTCCAGCCGCAGCACGGGCGTGTCGGCAACCGGGAGCCGGTCCAGCACCGATCCGGTGGTGACGAGCACGGCCGCGCGGCTGTCCCGCAGCATGTACGCGATGCGCTCCGTGGGGTACGCGGGGTCCACCGCCACGTACCCGGCCCCCGCCTTCAGCACGGCCAGCACGGCCACGGGCATCTGGACCGAGCGCTCCAGGCAGATCGCCACGCGCGCGTCCGGCCGCACGCCCATCGCGACGAGGCGCCGCGCCAAGCGGTTGGAACGCGCGTCCACCTCCGCGTACGTCAGCGACTCTCCGGCGAACTCCAGCGCGACGGCGTCCGGCGTCAGTGCCGCCTGTGACGCGAACAGGTCGTGCACGCACACGCCGCCCGCCGCGGGGCGCTCCGTGCGGTTGAACTCCGCGATCCACTCCGCTTCCGCCACCGAGAGGACGGGCAGGCGCGACAGCGGGGCGTCCGGATCGGCGACGGCCGCGGTGAGCAGTACGTCCAGGTGCGACATCATCCGCGCGACCGTTTCCTGGTCCCACAGCGCGGCCGCAAACTCCACCCCGCCCAGCATCTGCTCGCCCGCCTCCACCAGCCCCACCGTCATGTCGAAGCGGGAGGTGCCCAGCTCCGTGCGGCGCCCCGCCAGCCCCGCCTCGCCGAGCGAAAGCGACGCCGGTGGCGCGTTCTGAAGGGTGAGCATCACCTGAAAGAGCGGCGCGTGGCTCAGCGCGCGCTCCACGCCCAGCGCGTCCACCAGCCGCTCGAACGGAAGGTCCTGGTGGGCGTACGCGCCCAAGGTGGCCTCACGGACCCGCCCGACCAGGGCGCGAAAGGAAAGGTCCGCGTCCACCCGCGCCCGCAGCGCGAGCGTGTTGCCGAAGAAGCCGATCAGCCCTTCCAGTTCCGGACGCGAGCGGGTGAGGATGGGCGTGCCCACCACGATGTCATCCTGCCCGGACCAGCGGTGCAGCACGGCGTCAAAGGCGGCCAGCAGCACCATGAAGACCGTCGCGTTCTCCGTTCGCGCCAGCGCGCGTGCGCCCTGCGCGGCCTCGGGGGAGAGCGCGAAGAAGTACGTGCCGCCGCGCAGGTCCTGAACGGCGGGGCGGGGCCGGTCCGTGGGCAGGTCCAGCGTGGCGGGCGCGCCGTGCAGCTGATCGCGCCAGTAGCCGGTCTGCGCCTCCAGCGTTTCTCCCGCGAGCCACGCGCGCTGCCAGGCGCTGAAGTCTGCGTACTGGATCGCCAGCGGCGGCAACGGAGAGGGCTCGCCGCGCGAGAACGCCTCGTACAGCGCCGTCAGTTCCCGGTACAGGATGCCGGTGGACCACGCGTCCGACGCGGTGTGGTGCGCCACGGTCAGCAGGACGTGGCGGTCCGGGCGCAGGCGGAAAAGGGTGGCGCGCAGCAGCGGCCCCGCCGACAGGTCGAACGACGCGCGGCTTTCCGCCGCGATGCGTCGCTCGGCCTCCTCGTTCAACTCATCTTCCGCCACGTCCGCGAGGTCCACCCGCGCCACGCGGAACACCTCGGGTGGCAGAACGACCTGCACCGGCCCGTCCGCGCCGGGCGCGAACGCGGTGCGCAGCGCCTCGTGGCGACGAACGATCTCGTGCAGCGCGGCAACCAGGGCGTCCGCGTCCACGGGACCCGCCAGTTCCACGGCGTGCGGGACGTTGTAGACCGGCGTTCCCGGATCCAGCTGGTCCAAAAACCAGAGCCGTTCCTGCGCAAAGGAGAGGGGGATCGGCCCGTCGCGCGGCACCGGGACCAGCGGGGGCCCGGCCTGCGCCTTTCCCGTCAGCGCGTCGACCCGCACGGCCAGGCCGCGGACGGTGGGCGTCTCGAACAGCGCGCGCAGCGGCACGTCCGCGCCGAACCCCTCGCGCACCCGGGCGATCACCCGCGCGGCGAGCAGCGAATGCCCGCCCAGCTCAAAGAAGTTGTCATCCGCCCCCACGCGCTCCGCGCCCAGCACCTCGGCCCACACGGCGGCCAGCCGGCGTTCCGTTTCCGTCACCGGCGCGGCATGCTCCGCCGCCCCGCCGTACTCCGGCGCGGGGAGGGCGGCGCGGTCCACCTTGCCGTTTCGCGTCAGCGGCAGGTGATCGAGCACCACCACCGCGGAGGGAACCATGTAGGGCGGGAGGGCCGCGGCGAGCCGGGCGCGGAGCCCCGGCCCGGCCGACTCGTCTTCCGCCACCACGTAGGCGACGATGCGGTCATCCCCGCCGTCCCCGCGCACGACGGCGATCGCCTGCCGCACCCCGGTCTCCGCCAGGAGCAGCGCCTCGATCTCTCCCAGTTCGATGCGGAAGCCGCGCACCTTCACCTGAAAGTCGATGCGCCCCAGAAAGGCCAGGGTGCCGTCGTCGCGCCAGCGCACGCGGTCGCCGCTGCGGTACAGGCGGCTTCCGGGCGCGCCGAACGGGTCGGGGGTGAAGCGCTCCGCCGTGAGCCCGGGGCGGTTCAGGTAGCCGCGCGCCACCCCCGCGCCGCCGATCAGCAGTTCGCCCGGCACCCCCGCGGGTACGGGGCGCAGACCGGAATCCACCACGTATGCCGCCACGTTCGCGACCGGTCCGCCCAGCGACGGGGACGGGTGCGCGCCGGAGATGCGCAGCGTGGTGGTGTCGACGGTGGCCTCGGTGGGGCCGTAGACGTTGAAGAACGCCGCGTCCGTCCGCGCCGCCAGCGCCGTCCACAGCTCCGGGTCGATGGCCTCGCCGCCGACAAGGACGCGCCCGGGGCCGAGCGGCTCCGGGCCGGCGGCATCCAGAAGCAGACGCAGCTGGGCCGGCGTGCAGTCCAGCACGTCCGCACGCACCCGCAGCAGGTGTGTGCGTAGCGCGGCCCCATCGTACCGCACCTCCTGCGGCACCACCGCGAGTGCGTGCCCGTCCAGCAGCTGAATCCACTGCTTGACGGAAGTGTCGAAGGTGAGCGGCCCGTTCAGCGTCACCCGCAGCGCCTCCCCGTTGCCGCCATGGACCGCGCGGCGCAGGGCGTGGAGCAGGTTCACGACGGAGCGCTGCCGGACGGCCACGCCCTTGGGCGTCCCCGTGGACCCGCTGGTGTAGAGGACGTACGCCAGGTTCTCCGCCGTGGCGGTTTCCGGAAGGCGCTCGGTGGATTCGGCGGCGATCTCCGCGCGGTCGCACTCCAGGCAGACCACGGACGCGCCGGCCCGGTCCGCCGCGGCGCGTAGCGCGGACTGGGAGATGACGACACGGATGCCGCCATCGCGCAGCACGGCGCGCAGCCGCTCGTCCGGGTGCTCGGGATCCAGCGGTACGTACGCGCCCCCCGCCTTGAGCACGGCAAGCAGGGCTGCGACGGGCTCGATCCCCCGCTCCAGCAGAATGCCGACGCGCGACTCCGGCCCTGCGCCGCGTCGGCGCAGGACCCGGGACAGGCGCGTGGCGGACTCATCCAATTCGCGGAAGGTGACTTCGCGCGCGCCGTCGGTGACGGCGGTGGCGTCCGGGGTGCGGTCCGCCTGCGCCTGGAAGAGCGCGGCGAGGGTGGCGGTGTCGTCAAACGCGAGGGCCGTGTCGTTCCACTCCCGCACCACGCGGACGCGCTCCTCCTCGTCCATCAGAGGGAGATCCGACAGGCGGCGGTCAGGGTCCGCGGCGGCCCGCTCCAGCAATCCCAGGTAGCGCCCCAGGATCAGCTCGATGGAGCGCGCGTCGAACAGGTCGGTGGCGAACAGCGCCCGCACGGCGATGGGGCCGCCGAACTCCGCCGCCTCCACCGACAGGTCGAAGCGCACCGTTTCCGCATCCAGCCCCAGCGGCTCCAGCCGCAGTTCCGGGAGCGGACCGCCCCCGCCGGCCGGGGTGTTGTGGAGCGAAAACATCACCTGGTAGACCGGCGCGCGGGCCAGGTCGCGCGGCAGCCGCAGCTCCTCCACCACGCGCTCGAAGGGAAGGTCCTGGTGCTGGAAGGCGTCCAGGACGGTTTCCCTTTCCCGCCGCACGAGCTCCCGAAAGGTTGGGTCGCCGGAGAGGTCCGTGCGCAGGGCGAGCGAGTTGATGAAGAAGCCGATCAGCCCTTCCACTTCCGCGCGCGTGCGGCCGGCGATGGTCGTCCCCAGCACCACTTCGTCCTGCCCCGCGTGCCGGGCGAGGACCACGCGCAAGGCGCCCAGGAGGACGGCGAACAGCGTGGCGCCCTCCGCCAACGCCAGCTGCCGCAGCCCGTTCGCGACGGCTTCGGGGATGACGACGACGCGCGGCTCGCCCCGCCCGCTCGGCGCCGCGGGGCGCGGGCGGTCGGTGGGCAGCTCCAGCGCGGCCGGCGCGCCGGCCAACCGTTCCCGCCACCACGCGGCCTCCTGCTGCAAGCGCTCGCCGGACAGCCACTCGCGCTGCCAGACGGCGAAGTCCGCGTACTGCAGGGGAAGCGGAGGCAGCGGATCGGGCCGGCCCTCGCGGAAGGCGGTGTACAGGGCTTCCAGTTCCCGCCCCATCACGCCCAAGCTCCACCCGTCGCTGACGATGTGGTGCATGCTGATGAGCAGGGCGTGGTCGTTCGGGCCCAGGTGCAGCAGGGTGGCGCGAAACAGCGGTCCGCGGGCCAGGTCGAACGGGGCCAGCATGTCCTCGCGCGCGCGCCGCAGGGCTTCTTCCCCGCGCTCCTCTTCCGGGAGGTACGACAGGTCGATGACCGGGAGCGGCACCGGCGTAAAAGGATGGATGACCTGCACCGGCTCGCCGTCGCGCTCCGCGAACACGGTGCGGAACGGCTCGTGGCGGGAACGGAGTGCGTTCAGCGTTTTTTCCATCGCCGGCACGTCCAGCGGGCCCAGGAGCCGCCGCGGCATGGCCATGTTGTACAGCGCCGTGCCCGGGTTCATCCGGTCGATGAGCCAGAGGCGCCGCTGCGCGAACGAGACGGGAAGGGGCTCGCCGGTACGCTCGCGCGCGGCCAGCCCGCCGGAGGCGCTTTCGCGCGAGGCGCGAAGGCGCATTTCCAGCAGGCGGCGCTTTTCGGGGGTCAGGCCGCGCAGGCGGTCCAGCAGTTCAGTCATTTATGGCTCAGAATTCAGCGCCGGGCGCGGCCGACTCCTGCAGCAGCGCGCGCAGGTCTTCGTCGGAAAGGTCGTCCAGGTCTTCCAGCAGCGCGGACAGGGAAGGGTCCAGCGCCTCGTCCAGCCGGGCCGCGAGCTGGTCCAGCCGCGGCGTCTCGAACACGTCGCGAAGGGGAAGGTCCACCTGCAGCCGTTCGCGGATGGCGGAAACCATCCGTGTCGCCATCAGGGAGTGCCCGCCCAGGGCGAAGAAGGCGTCCTCCGCCCCCACCCGCTCCACGCCGAGCAGCCCGCTCCAGATCTCCGCCAGCACCCGCTCCGTCTCCGTGCGCGGCTCCACGTACGCGCTCCCCTGCACCGCCGGCGCGGGGAGGGAGCGGCGGTCCACCTTGCCGTTCGGCGTGCGCGGCAGCGTGTCCAGCACCACGATGACGGACGGGACCAGGTAGTCGGGAAGGGTGCGGGCCAACATGGACCGCAGCGCCTCGGGGCGGGGCGGTTCCGCCCCGTCGGAGGGGGTCACGTACGCCACCAGGCGGTGGTCGCCCGCCGCGTCCGCCCGCGCCACGGCGACCGCGTCGCCCACGCCGGGGAGCGCCGCCAGCTGCGCGGCCGCCTCGCCGGGCTCCACGCGGAATCCACGGATCTTGACCTGGTCGTCCATCCGCCCGGCATAGTGAAGCTGCGCGTCCGCGCCCCACCGCACGCGGTCGCCCGTGCGGTAGAGTCGCGCCCCCGGCGTGGCGGAAAACGCGTCGGGGATGAACCGCTCCGCCGTGAGTGCGGGACGGTTCAGGTAGCCGCGTACCACACCCATGCCGCCAACGTGCAGCTCGCCGTAGATGCCGGCGGGGAGCGGGTCGCCCAGCGGATCGAGGACGTACACCCGCGCGTTGGGCACCGCCGTCCCGATGGACGGGGCCGGATCGTCCGCGTCCACCACGGCGGTCGTGGCGTACACGGTCGCCTCCGTGGGCCCGTACCCGTTCACCAAGCGGCGTCCCCGTCCCCAGCGGCCCGCGACGGCGGCGGAAAGGGCTTCGCCCCCGGCCAGCACGGCCCGCAGGTGCGGCAGGTTCTCCGCATCCGTCACCGCGAGCGCGGAGGGCGCCGCGTGAAGGACGGTGATGCGCTCCGTGCGCAGCGTGGCGGCGAGCGGCTGCCCCGGAAGGAGCGCCTCGCGCGGCGCGACGACCAGCGCGGCGCCGCTCAGCAGTGTCGCGAACAGTTCCGAGACGGAAACGTCAAAGGCCAGCGAGGTGAAGTGCAGCATGCGGTCGCCGGCACCCAGTTGCAGCCGGCGCGCGGACGACAGCGCCAGGTTGCCGACACCGCGGTGCGGGACGGCGACGGCCTTGGGCCGGCCGGTGGAGCCGGAGGTGTAGATCAGGTACGCAAGCCCGTCCTGATGCACGTCCGTGGCGGGATCGGTATCCGGCTGGGTCGCGATCGCGGCCGCGTCCGCGAGCAGATCGATCCGCGCAACGCCCGCGGTGGCGAACGCGCCGGAACCGTCCGGATCAACGATCCAGCGGGCGCCCGCGTCCCCCAGCATCTCCTCCACCCGCGCGGCGGGAAGGGCGGGATCCAGCGGCAGATAGGCGGCACCGGCCTTCAGCACGGCGAGCACGGTGACGATCGTCTCCGGCGCCCGCGCGGCGATGAGGGCGACAACCGATTCCGCGCCTGCACCGCGCGCCCGCAGGTGGTGCGCGAGGCCGTTGGCGCGCGCCTCCAGTTCGGAGTACGACAGCACCGAGCCCCCGGAGAGCAGCGCGGGGGCGTGCGGCGTGCGCGCCGCCTGCCGCGCGAAGAGCACGTGCACCGGCGCGTCCGGCACCTCCGCGGCCGATCCGCTTTCCGCCAGCAGCGTGCGGCGCGCCTCACCGCGCAGCAGCCCGGGAAGGGCGCGCAGCGGGCGGTCCGGGTCGGCCACCGCCGCGGCGAGCAGGTCCACCAGGTGGCCCGCCATCCGCCGCACGGTCGCCTCGTCGAACAGCTCCGTGGCGTACTCCATCCCGCCGAACAGCGCGTCGTCCACCGGGGTGAAGCCGACCGTCAGATCGAACTTGGAGGTTCCCGTCCCCGAATCCGGCTGCACGGCGGTGGCATCCCCAAGCCGCCACGCCTGGCCATGCGGGCGCTCCTCCACCGTGAACGCGACCTGGAACACGGGGTGGCGGCTCAGGGACCGCTCCACGCCGAGTTCGTCGACCAGCCGCTCGAAGGGAAGATCCTGGTGCGCGTGCGCGTCCAGCGTCGTTTCGCGAACTCGGCGCACCAGTTCGCGAAAGGTGATGTCCGGCGTGAGCGCGGTGCGCAGCGGGAGGGTGTTGACGAACATCCCGATCAGCCCCTCCGTCTCCGCCCGCGTGCGGCCGGCGACCAGCGAACCGACGGTGTGGTCCGTCTCCCCCGTGTACTTCCAGAGCAGCAGGTGCAGAGCCGCCAGCAGCGGCATGAAGAGGGTGACCTCCTCCGTTCGCCCCAGCTCGCGGACGTTCGCCGCGGCCTCGGCGGGGACGGCGAAGCCCAGGCTCGCGCCGCCGAAACCGGACGCCGCGGGACGCGGACGGTCCGACGGCAGGTCCACGGAGGGCGCGCCGGCAAGCCGTTCCCGCCAGTAGGCGAGTTGCGCTTCCAGTCGCTCGCCGGTCAGCCAGGCCCGCTGCCACTCCGCATAGTCCGCGTACTGCACGGCAAGCGGGGGGAGGGCGGCACGCACGCCGCGCAGCCGTGCCTCGTAGAAGGCGGACAGTTCCGTGTAGAACACGCCCATGGACCAGCCGTCCGCGACGGCGTGGTGCACCTCCATCAGCAGCATCCAGCGGGACGCGCCGTGGCGGATCAGGTGTGCCCGAAAGAGCGGGCCCGCGGCGAAGTCGAAGGGCGCCAGCGCCGCTTCCGCCGCCATCCGCTCGGCCTCCCGGTGTGCCTCCGCCTCGGGCAGGTGCGACAGGTCCGTGAGCGGCAGATCGAAGCGCGCGGGGGGATGGATGACCTGCACGGCGGCGCCGTTGCGCTCCGCCAGCGTGGTGCGCAGCGGCTCGTGGCGACGCACCAGGTCGTCCAGCGCGCCGCGCAGCGCCTCCGGATTCACCGTGCCGCGCAGTTCCACGCGGACCGGGATGTTGTAGACGGGCGACCCGGCAAGCAGCCGCTCCAGGAACCAGATGCGCTCCTGCGCAAAGGAGAGCGGGGCGGTGTCGCCGCGCAGGGCGCGCTCCAGCCGCGGCCCGCCGTCCGCCGGCGCGCGCATTCCGTCCACCCGCGCGGCCAGCGCGGCGAGCGTCGGCGCCTCGAAGATCACGCGGAGCGGGACTTCCACATCCAGCCGCTGGCGGATCCGGGACGTGACCTGCATGGCGGAAAGCGAGTGTCCGCCCAGGGAGAAGAAGCTGTCGTCCGCGCCCACGCGGGCGATGCCGAGCACGTCAGCCCACAGCTCGGAAAGCGCCACCTCCGTCTCCGTGCGCGGGGCCGTGTACGGCCGGGCATCCACGCCGGTCTCGGTCCGCTCGATTGCGGGAAGGGCAAGGCGGTCCACCTTGCCGCCCGGCGTCATCGGCAGCGCGTCCAGGAGGACGAAGGCGGAGGGGACCATGAACTCGGGGAGAGCCGCCTCCAACGCCCGGCGCAGCTCCGCGGCCGAAGGCGCGCAGCCGGGGCTCGGCGCCACGTACGCCACCAGCGAACGCCCGCCCCGCCCATCCTCTCGCGCCACCACCGCGGCATCCGCGACGGGGGGGAGCGCCACCAGCGCGCCCTCGATCTCACCCGGCTCCACGCGGATTCCGCGCACCTTCACCTGGTGATCCGCGCGGCCCAGGAACGCGAGGCGGCCGTCCTCCGTCCACCGCGCGCGGTCGCCCGTGGCGTACAGCCGCGCACCGGGGGTGGCGGAAAACGCGTCGGGGACGAAGCGCTCCGCCGTGAGCGCCGGGCGGTCCAGGTAGCCGCGGGCCAGCAGCCCGCCGATGAACAGCTCGCCGGGTTCGCCGGGCGCCGCCAGCGAGCCGTCCGGCCGCAGCACGTACGCGCGCCTGCCGGGAAAGGGGCGGCCGACGGACACCGCGCCGGGCAGGTCCGCCGCGCGCGCATCCACCTCCTGCACGGTGGAGGTGATGACCGTTTCCGCCGGGCCGTACACGTTCAGCAGCCGCGCCTGGCCTGGCGTGGCGAGCCAGCGCCGCGCCTCCGCGGGGTTCATCGCCTCGCCCCCCGCCAGCACCAGCCGGGCGGTAGCGCGCAGGCTTTCACAAGCCGCCGCGTCGCGCACCAGTTCATGCCAGTACGCCGTCGGCGGGTTGACGACGGTGACGCCTTCCGCGCGCACGAGGTCGACCAGTTCCAGCGGCGAAGGGACCTCCGCCCCGCGCATGACGATGGCCGCGCCCGCGGTGAGCGGCGCCAGGATCTGCTCCATGGCCGGATCGAAGCTGGCGGACGCGAACTGCAGGACCCGATCGTTCGCCGCCAGCGCGTAGACGTCCGCCGCGGCCCGGGCGTGCGCCGCGGCGTCCGCGTGCGCCACCATCACCCCCTTGGGCAGGCCGGTGCTGCCGGAGGTGTAGAGCGCGTACGCCAGGTGCAGCGGATGAACGTCGCTTCCCAGGTCCCCGTCCGTTTCCGCGGCGATGGACCCCGCGTCGGCGGCAAAGGACAGGACGGCGGGGACGCGCTCGCGCAGCCCGACGGGCGCGTCACGGCTCACGAGCAGCACGGCCGCGCCGCTGTCCGCGGCCATGTACGCCAGCCGCTCCGCGGGATACGCGGGGTCGAGCGGCACGTAGCACGCGCCCGCCTTGAGCACGGCGAGCATGCCGACGACGAGGTCCGCGGAGCGCTCCACGCAGACGGCCACGCGCGCCTCCGGCCCGGCTGCCAGCGCCACCAGCCGGCGGGCAACGCGGTTGGCGCGGCGGTTCAGTTCCGCGTACGCCAGCCTTTCCGTTCCCGCCACCAGCGCGAGGGCGTACGGCGTCCGTGCTGCGTGCGCCTCCACGGCCAGGTGCACGGGGAGCGCGTCTTCCGCGGCCGCTCCCCTGCCCCACGCCTCGAATTCCCGCCGGTCGTTTTCCGTCACCAGCGACAGCGAAGCCACCGGCGCGTCCGCCCGGCCGGGGAGGCCGGCCAGCAGCACGGCCAGCCCGTCCAGCATCCGGCGCGCGGCGTCGGCGCTGAAGCGGCGGGTGTCGTACGCCAGCCGCAGTTCCAGCCGCTCGCCGGGGACGATCACCAGGGTGAGCGGAAAGGTGGAGCCCTCCACCATGGGCAGGCCCGTGACGCGGAGTGCGGCCTCGCCCCCCTCGCCGTCGCCGCCGCTGGCGGGGGGCGCGTTCTCGAACACGGCCAGGCTGCCGAAGAGCGGGCGTTCGCGCGGGATTCCGGTCCAGCGCTGCACGTCCACCAGCGGCGTGTGCTCGTGCTGCCGCGCCTCCGCCTGCCAGCGCTGCAGCTCGCCCAGCCACTCCCGCACGGTGGCGCCTTGGGGGATGCGGACACGCACCGGGAGGGTGTTGATGAACAGCCCCACGATCCGCTCCACGCCGGGCAGGTCCGCCGGGCGTCCGGAAACGGTGGTGCCGAACACCACGTCGTCGGTGTCCGCCAGGCGGGCCAGGAGCAGCCCCCACGCGCCCTGGACGACGGTGTTGAGCGTGAGCGCCTGTTCGCGCGCGAACCCCTGCAGCCGTGCGCTGTCCACCGCGTCGAGCACGAGCCGGTGCGCCGCGTGCTGCTCCGCGACCTCCGCACCGCCCTGGTCCCACGGCAGCGGGGTGGGCGCGCCGAAGCCGTCCAGCGCGCCGCGCCAGAACGCCTCGGCGGCGGGTTCGTCACGGCGCTGCAGCCAGCCGATGTAGTCGCGGTAGCGCGGCGCGGGGGGCAGGCGAACGGGCTCGCCCGTCTGCTCCGCGCGGTAGAAGGTGAACCAGTCGGCCAGTACGATTCCCGCCGCCCACGCGTCAATGAGGATGTGGTGAAAGGTGAACACCACCACCCACGCATCCGCACGGACGCGGAGGAAGGCAAGGCGCACCAGCGGCGCCGCCTTGAGGTCGAATCCGCGGCGGCGGTCCTCCGCCAGCCACGCGTTCAGACGGGTGCGCCACTCCTCTTCCGACACCGCGTCCGTCCAGTCGCGGCGGTCGGCCTTGACCTCCGCCTGGCGGAAAACGACCTGCAGCGGCTTGGGGACGCCTTCCCACACGAAGCCGGTGCGCAGGGCCGGATGGCGCTGCACTACCTGTCCCAGGGCGCGGTGGAACGCGTCCTCGTCCAGCGCGCCCTCCACCAGCAGCGGCCACTGCTCCACGTACGCGCCGGCCTCGGGGGCGTACAGCGCGTGGAACAGCATGCCGTGCTGAAGCGGCGACAACGGGTACAGGTCTTCGAACTGGTTCCGGCTCATCGTTCTGAAATCCGGCCGTATGCGGCTGGAAAAGGTTCTTGTCGATTTACGAATCGCAGCGCGGGATCGATCCCCGATCCACGCGTTCCGATCCGTCCAATCCGGCGATTTTCGTCCGCAATCATCCGCCACCCGGGCGCGCCGGGGGCGCTCAGTCCGGCGAGGGATCAACAGGCGGCGGCCATCCCGGAATCCGCCACCCGCGACACCGTTCCGCACCGAGCACTGGGCACCGGGCACTTCGTCCTCCGCACTCACGCACCCCGCACTCACGCACTCACGCACTCACGCACTCACGCACTCAACTGCGCCATCACCGCATCCAGCCCGCTCTGGTCCAGCCCCGCCAGGTCGAAGTCCGACGGGGTGAACCCGCCGGCCTGCGGGTCGCGGCAGTGCGCGATGAGCGTCCGCAGCGCGTCCAGGTAGCCGGCCGCCAGCCGCTCCACCGTGTCCGGGCGATGCACCCCGGGCGCGAACGCCCAGGTGACGTGCAGCCGCCCGTCGCCCACCAGCGCGTCCACGCCGATCAGGTGGGAGCGCGCCCCCGCCGGCCCGCGCGTGGGGCCTACGTCTCCGTGCGATGGCGCGAAGAGAGATTCCGCGACGGCTCCGCCATCCATCTGCCCCAGGTAGTTGAAGCTGATTTCCGGCGCGGGGATGGCGGCAAGGGTGCGGCGCGTCTCGTCGTCGCCCATCCACCGCAGCAGGCCGAAGCCGATGCCGCGCGAGGGGACGGCGCGAAGCTGCTCCTTGACCGCCTTGAGCGCGTCGCCCGGCTCACCCGTGGCGGGAAGCGCAAGGCGCACGGGGTAGATGGCCGTGAACCACCCGGCCGTGCGCGACAGGTCCACGCCCTCGAACAGGTCCTCGCGGCCGTGTCCCTCCAGGTCGATGCGCAGCTCGTCCCTGCCCGTCCACTCGCGAAACGCCATCGCCAGCGCGGCGAGCAGCGCGTCGTTGATCTGCGTTCCGTAGACGGGCGGCACTTCCTGCAGCAGCGCGCGCGTTTCCTCCTCGTCCAGCTGGACGGTGATGCGCTCCACGGCGGCCTCGGTGTTCTCGCCCTCCCCGTCGCGCGGGAGCGCGGACGCGCCGCCCTGCGCGGACCAGAAGGCGAGTTCGTCCTTGGCGGCATCCGTGCGGGCATGCGCCGCCAGCGCTTCCGCCCACTGGCGGAACGAGGTGGTCTTGGGCGGAAGGCGCACCTCGTTGCCGCGCGCGATCTGCCGGTAGGCGGACTCCAGGTCCGCCATCAGCAGCCCCAGCGAGATCGCGTCGACCACGAGGTGGTGGGCGATCACCAGCAGCCGCGACGCGCGCCCGGCGCCCAACTCCAGCAGGGCGAAGCGGACCAGGGGGCCCTCCGACAGGTTCAGCGAGGTCTGCAGAGCCGCCGCGCGAGCCGCCACCTCGTCGTCCACGCGCTCTGCGGGGACGGCGGACAGGTCGATCCGCTCGAATGGAACGGGCCCGCCGACACCCGCGTTTTCCGCCACCCACGCACCACCCTCGCGGCGGAAGCGGAGGCGCAGGGCGTCGTGGTGCGCGAGGACGGCGGCAACCGCGTCCTCCACGTCGCTCACGCGGGGGATGTCGCGCATCTCCAGCAGCAGCGCGAGGTTGAAGTGCGCCGGGTCCGGCAGCTCCTGCGCAAAGAACCAGCGCTGCACCGGGGTGAGGGGCACGGTTCCCGTCACCGCGTCCTGCTCCGCGCGGGGCGCCTCCACCGCGGCGGCCACGGCGGCGAGCTCCGCCACGGTCTGGTGGATGAACATCTGCCGCGGCGTGACGCGCACCCCGCGCTGCGCCGCCCGCGCGATGATCTGGATGGAAAGGATGCTGTCGCCGCCGAGCGCAAAGAAGTTGTCGTGGATCCCCACCTGCTCCACGCGCAGCACCTCCGCCCACAGCTCGCACAGCACGCGCTCCGTTGCGTCGCGCGGCGCGTCCACGCCGGCCAGCGCGGCGGCGGCGCGCTCGGACCGCAGGCTGTCCGCGGCGGGGAGGCGCTTGCGGTCCACCTTGCCGTTTGGCGTCAGCGGCAGCTCGTCCAGCGCCACGAAGGCGGAAGGGATCATGTAGTCCGGCAGCCGCGTGCGCAGAAACGCGCGAAAGTCCGTAGCCTGCAGCGCGTCCCCATCGTCTCCCGCCACGTACGCGACCAGCCGGCGCTCGCCGCCCGGCTCGCGCGGGGCGTGCACGAAAGCTTCGCGGACGAGGTCGTGCGCGCGCAGGGCAGACTCCACCTCGCCCGGCTCGATGCGGAACCCGCGCACCTTCACCTGGTCGTCCTCGCGCCCCAGGAACTCCAGGGTGCCGTCCGCCAGCCAGCGCACGCGGTCGCCGGTGCGGTACATCCGCGCCTCGCCGCCGGCGAACGGGTCGGCCACGAAGCGCTCCGCGGTCAGCTCCGGGCGGCTCACGTATCCCGCCGCCACGCGCTCGCCGCCGAGGTACAGCTCGCCGGGCACACCGATGGCGGCCAGCATCCCGTGCCCATCCAGCACGTACGCGCGCGTGGCGGCAATGGGGCGGCCGATGGCGACGGTGTGCGCCTCGTCGTCCACCGCCGAAACGGTGTGCGCGGTGGCGAAAACCGTGGTTTCCGTGGGCCCGTACACGTGCAGCAGCCGGGCGGGCGGGCCGCCGCGCAGGCAGGTGCGCACCGCTTCGGCGTCCACCTGCTCGCCGCCGAACATCACCGCCGCGAGGGGGGCGAACACGTCGGCCTGCTGACGCACGTGGCGGTTGAAGAGCTGGGTGGTGATGAAGGTGTGCGTGATCCCGCGGTGGCGGAGCGTGGATGCATACTCCGCCGTGTCCAGCAGCGCGTCGCGGTCCACCGCCACCGAGCAGGCGCCGTTCACCAGCGCGGCCCACACCTCGAAGACGGCCGCGTCGAAGGACAGGTTGGCGGCCTGCGCGATCCGGTCGCCCGCGCCGATGGCGACGAAGTCAGGCCGGTGGACGGTGCGCACCAGCGCGCCGTGCGTAAGCCGCACCCCCTTGGGGCGCCCGGTGCTGCCGGAGGTGTAGATGACGTACGCCTCCGCGTCCGGCCCGGGCGCGGGGAGCGGACGATCATCTTCCGCCACGAACGCGCCCGCATCCGCCGCGTCCAGCGTGGCCGTGCCCCGGGCGGCGAACGGCCGGAGCGCGTCGCAGCCGGTGCCGATCACCAGCTTCACCGCGGCGTCATCCACCATGAAGGCCAGGCGCTCCGCGGGATATTCGGGATCCAGCGGCACCACGCAGGCACCCGCCTTCAGGATCCCGCCCAGCAGGGCGACCATCCGCGCGGACTGCCCGGTCACGAGCCCCACGCGGTCGCCGGGCGTGACGCCCATCCCCACGAGCCGGCGCGCGACCGCGTCCATCTGCGCGCGAACGTCGGCATAGGTGAGGCGCTCGTCCCCGCACTCGGCGGCCGGCGCGTGGGGCGCGGCATCCGCGTGCCGGTCAAAGAGCGCGACCACGGTGGCGGCTTCCGCGCGGGCTTCTGCGCCCGTGCTCCACGCCAGCAGCTGCGCGCGCTCCTCGTCCGCCGTCATCGCCAGGGTCGCGATCGGTGCGTCCGGGCGGTCGCAGGCGGACTCCAGCAGCACGCGGACGTGGTCCATCATCCGCGCCATCGTGGGCTCGTCCCACAGGTCGGACGCGTACTCCACCATGTTGGCCAGCTGGCCGTTCATCTCCAGCGTGGCGAAGGTCTGGTCGAACTTGGTGGCGTGCGTGTCGACGAGCGAAACACCCGTTTCCTGGAAGAGCGAGCGCATGTTCAGCTCGCTGCCGACCTCGCTGTGCTCCTTGTGGTGCAGGTTCTTGACGAAGGTGTGGTGAAAGTACATGACCTGGAACAGCGGGTTGCGCGACGGGTCGCGCTCCGAGGTCACGGCGTCCACGATGCGGTCGAACGGCAGGTCCTGGTGCGCGTCGCCGTCCAGCACCGCCGTGCGCACCTGCGCCACCAGCTCCAGGAAGCTCATTTCCGGACGCAGGTGAACCCGGATGGGCGCCGAGTTCACAAAGAACCCCACCACCGGCTCCGTTTCGGCCCGGTTGCGGTTGCCCAGCAGCGTGCCGACCACGATGTCGTCCTGGCCGCTGTAGCGGTGCAGCATCAGGTAGTAGCCCGCCATGATGAGCATGTTCATGGACGAGCCGGTGCGTACGCCGAGTTCTCGCAGCCGCTCCGTAAGCGCCGTGTTCCACACAAAACGGTGGATGGCGCCGCGGTGCGTCTGCACGGCGGGGCGCGGCCGGTCCGACGGAAGGTCCAGCGTGGGCGCGCCGTCCATGTGGCCGCGCCAGTAGTCCAGCTGCTTCTGCAGCGTATCTCCCGTCAGATACTCGCGTTGCCACGCGGAATAGTCCGCGTACTGGATCTCCAGCTCCGGCAGCGGGGACGGAAGCCCGCGCGCGTACGCGCCGTACAGCTCGTCCAGTTCACGGGTGATGATGGGCATGCTCCACCCGTCGGTGACGATGTGGTGCACCACGATCACCAGCGCGTAGTCAGCGTCGGAGACGCGCAGCAGCTTGGCGCGCATCAGCGGGCCGGCGGCCAGGTCGAACGGCCGGCCGCCCTCCTGGCTCACCCGCTCGCGGATCACCTCTTCGGGCGCGGCCTCGCCGTTGGGGCCGCGCATCTCCTCGATCTCCACCGTGATGGGATACGCGGGCTGCACGATCTGCTTGGGCGCGCCGTCCACCAGGCGGAACACGGTGCGCAGCCCCTCGTGGCGCCGCACGATTTCCGTCAGCGTGCGCTCCAGGATGGGGACGTCCAGCCGCGCGGAGCACAGCGAGGCGATCGGGATGTTGTAGAACGGGTTGCCGGGCTCGAGCTGGTCGAGGTACCACAGCCGTTCCTGCGCCCACGACATGGGATGCACGGGCCCGCCGCCGCGCCGGGTGATGGCGTGAACCGGTTGGGCGGGCTTCACCTGCCCGGTGAGCCGCTTCTGCAGGAGCAGGCGCTGCGCTTCGCTGAGGCGGTCGCTGGCGCGCGAGGAGGTCTGGTTGCTCATCCCTGAATCTGAAGTCCCATCAGTGCCGTGTCGCCGTCCGTCCGTGACGGAAGACGTGTGTATCCCGCTCTTGAATCCGATCCGGAGAAGGATCGCCCCTCCTTTTCCCGAGCCGCCACGACCCGCGCGAAATCAGGCTTCGCTGGTCCCGACGTCGTGGCCCTCACCCGGCCGCTGAGACGCGTCCACCTTCTCCCACGAACAGATGTGGGAGAGGGGGCACACCCCGGCCCGGCGCACTTCGGACAGTGCTGCCTTGACCCCCCGCCTTTCACGCCAGCACACCGCACCTCCGCACTTCCGCTCTCCGCTCTCCGCACTCCGCACTCCGCACTCCGCACTAACGCACCCAGCACTCACGCGCTCCCCTACGCACTCTCCGCCAGCGCCAGCGCTTCCTCGTCCGACATCCCCTCGATTTCCGCCACCAGCGCGTCTTCCACGAGCGCGGCGAAGCGGGCGATGGTGGGGGCTTCGAAGATGGTCTTGAGCGGCAGCTCCAAGCCCAGGATGTCGCGGCAGCGCGAGATGATCTGCGTGGCCAGGAGCGAGTGCCCGCCCAGGGCAAAGAAGTCGTCGTGCACGCCGATGGGCGAAATGCCCAGCAGTTCCTCCCACATTTCGGCGATGGTCTGCTCCACCACGTTGCCGGGCGCGTGGTACTCGGTCGCCAGCTGCGGCCGCGCGTACGACCCGCCGGGGGCCGGGCCGGCCTTGGGGGCGCGGGCTGCTTCTTCCAGCCGCCGCGCGGGATCGCCCGTGCTGATCAGCACCTGCGGCTCGCCCGCCACGCTCAGCAGGTGCTCGAAGGCGGTGGCCGCTTCGTCCTCGCGGATCCCGTAGTCCTGCGAGCCTTCGGTCGCCCACTTGTCCCACCCCGCGGACGTCCATGGGGTGGCGGATTCGGCGCGGCCCGCGGCAAAAGCATCCACCGCCGCGTTCGCGGCGGAGGCGTCCACCACCCCCACCCCGCCCAGCACCGGCGCCAGGGACGAGTCCACGATCACAAAGTCCAGCTCGCGGTCGCCCACGGCCTCCGCCACCGCCCGAAGCTCGGCCGCAAGAAAGCCCATCCGCGTTTCCCACGCGGCCACGCGCATCTCGGAAACCGAGACCGGCTCCGCCGTCTCGTAGCCGAACGGGGTGAAGACGATGCCGTGCAGATTTCCGAATTGCTCCTCAATATGGCGGAAAGCGGTGT
Source organism: Longimicrobium sp. (assembly GCF_036387355.1). Classification (GTDB taxonomy): domain Bacteria; phylum Gemmatimonadota; class Gemmatimonadetes; order Longimicrobiales; family Longimicrobiaceae; genus Longimicrobium. The sequence goes on along the minus strand of NZ_DASVTX010000041.1, from coordinate 19,284 downwards.
GCAGGTGGTCCACTTCCGAGGGGATCGCCTGAATTGGGACAATGTTGCCACCGCCTGCTTCCAGTCTGCGGATCAGTTCGATCTGCATGCGGGTGGGATCGTCCGCCAGGCGCGCCTTCACCATGGCGTCCCAGCCGCCGCGGTGGGGCAGAACGGGGTCGATGACGGCGATGCGCGCGCCGTGCACGCGCACCAGGTGCTCGGCCAGAATGCCGGCGCGGCCGCGCAGCCCGCCGATGAACAGGTAGGCGCCTCCGGAGCGGACGGGCGACGGATCGATGCCGCCGGAGCGGATGGATTCGTAGCCGCGCGCCCAGCGGTTGCGTCCACGCAACGCCACGAGCCGCTCGCGTCCCGCCAGCGCCTCCGCTGCGATGCGCCGGCCCAGCGCGCGCGCGTCCGCCTCGCTTTCCGCCACGGGCAGCGCAACGTCCACCACGCGGACGGTCGCGCCGGGATACTCGCCCGGCACCGCGGCCAGCGCGCCGAGGAGCGCCGCGCGCGACGGCTCCACGCGGTCCTCCGAGCCCACCTCCGCGGCGCGCGCCGTCACCGCGACCAGCACGGGCGGCCGGGGCGCGCGGCCGAACGCGTCCGCGACGGCCAGCGCGCCCACGAGGCCCAGGTCCGCGCCCTCCCCGGCCAGCGGCCATAGGTACAGAAGGGTGCGCGGCGCGTCGTCCGTTCCCAGCGCATCCGCAAGGCGCCGAAGGTCTTCGCGCGAGGCGGGGCGCAGCGTGTAGCCGTCCTCCGCCGGGCCGAACGCCGCTCCCGCGCGGACGACCACGGCGGTGCGCCCGTGCGCCCGCAGCGCCGCCAGCACCCCCGCGGACACCGCGTCGTCCGTGGCGAACACCAGTACGGATTCCGCCTCCGTGGACGCGGACGGACGCGAGGCGATCGTGCGGCGCCAGGAGGGGACGTACAGCCACTCCGCCGGGTTCGGCCGGCGTCCGGAAACGGTGCGCTCCTCCTCCTGCTCGTCCGCGCGCAGCGGGTCGATGAAGTAGCGTTCGCGCTCCCAGGGATAGGTGGGGAGCGGAATGCGCCGCAGCCGCTCGCCGTCGTGAAAGGCCGCCCAGTCCGGCGTCACGCCGGCCAGCCACAGCCGCCCCAGCGCGCCCAGCAGAAAGCTTTCGTCCGCGGTGCGGTCGTACGGGTAGCGCAGCGTGGGGATCACGGAGACGTGAGCGCTGTCCTCGCGCTGGCGCACAAAGGTCGACAGCGTCTGCCCGGGGCCCACCTCCACCAGCACCCGCCCCGCCCCGCGCAGCACCTCGCCCATCCCGCGGTCAAAGCGCACCGGCTCGCGGGTGTGCCGCGCCCAGTAGCGCGCGTCCGTGGCCTCGGCCGCGGTGATCCACGTTCCCGTGACGTTGCTGGCCATGGGGATGCGCGGCGCGCGCAGGCGGAATCCGGATACCAGCCGCTGCACCGGCTCCACCGCGGCGTCCATCATGGGCGAGTGAAAGGCGTGCGTGGCGGCGAGCGGACGGGCGGCGTGCCCTGCCTTTTCCAGCCGCAGGCGGACGGTTTCGACCACCTCCGCCGGGCCGGCGACCACGCAGAGCGCCGGCGCGTTCACCGTCGCTACGGTGGCGCCTTCCGAGAGGAACGGCGCGACCGCCTCGGGAGACAGGGGGACGGCCAGCATGGCGCCGCCGGGGAGGTCCGCGATCAGCCGCGCGCGGCGCGCGACCAGGGCCAGGGCGTCTTCCAGCGAAAAGACCCCCGCGATGCAGGCCGCCGCGTACTCGCCCAGCGAGTGCCCGATCACGGCCTCGGGAACGATCCCCCACGCCATCAGCGTGCGCGCGAGGGCGTATTCGATCACGAACACCGCCGGCTGGGCCACTTCGGTGCGGTTGAGCCGCTCCGCGTCCGCGTCCGGCTCCTTCTTTCCCGCCAGCATCGCGCGAAAGTCCAGCCCGCCCCCGGAGGGCGCGGCCTGCCCGGATGCGGCGGGAAAGAGCACGTCGCGCACGTCCAGCCCCAGGTGCGGCGCCAGCAGTTCCGCGCAGCGGTCCACCTCCGCGCGGAACAACGGTTCCGCGTCGTACAGCCCGCGCGCCATTCCCGGGTACTGGTCGCCCACACCGGGAAACAGGAAGGCGACGGAGCGGTGGCCGTCTTCCGCGGCGGCGGACAGCACGCGCTCGGGGTGGCGGCTTGCGAGAAGGTCCGCCGCGTCTTCGCCGTCGCGGACGACCAGCATGCGGCGGAAGGCGAACTCCCGCCGGCCCGCCTGCAGCGTCCACGCGGTGTCGGCAAGGGAGGTGGACGGCGCGGCGCGCAGGTGCGCGGCCAGCCGCTCCGTGGCGGCGTCCAGTGCGGACGGCGTGCGGGCGGAGAGGACGAGGAGATGCGTGTCGCGGCGGGATTCGGACGGCTCCGCATCCGGCGCCTGCTCAATCACCACGTGCGCGTTGGTGCCGCCGATGCCGAAGCTGCTCACCCCGGCGCGGCGCGGCACGCCCTCCATCCCCCACGGCTCCAGACGGCCGGAGACGTAGAACGGGCTGCCGGCGAAGTCGATCTTTTCGCTTGGTGACCGGAAGTGAACAGTCGGCGGCACCTGGCCGTTTTCCACCGCGAGCACCGCCTTGATGAATCCGGCGACCCCCGCGGCCGCGTCCAGGTGGCCCACGTTGGTCTTTACGCTCCCCACCGCAGCGTACTGGCGGCGGTCGGTCCAGCTTCGGTAGGCCTGCGTAAGCGCGCTGATCTCAATGGGATCGCCCAGGTCGGTGCCGCTGCCGTGGCCTTCCACGTAGCGGATCGTTTCCGGGTCCACGTCCGACACTTCCAGCGCTTCGCGGATGACGGCGGCCTGCCCCTCCACCGACGGCGCGGTAAAGGCGACCTTGAGCGAGCCGTCGTTGTTGATGGCGCTTCCCTTGATCACGCCGCGGATGGTGTCGCGGTCGCGAAGGGCGTCGTCCAGCCGCTTGAGCAGCACCACGCCCACGCCGCTTCCCACCAGCGTGCCCGCCGCGTCGCGGTCGAAGGCGCGGCAGTGCCCGTCCGGCGAGCTGATGCCGCCCGGGGCGTACATGTACCCGGTCGTGGCGGGAACTACGTTGGCGCCGCCCGCCAGCGCCAGGTCGCACTCGCCGTGCAGCAGCGCCTGCGCGGCGCTGTGGATGGCGACCAGCGAGGTGGAGCACCCCGTCTGCACGCTCACCGAGGGGCCGCGCAGGTTGAGCTTGTACGAGGTGCGGGTGGCTACGAAGTCCTTGCCGCTGCCGACGAAGAGCTGGAATTCACCCACGGTTGCCGCCAGCTCGCGGCGGGGGCGCACGTGGTGGTCGGTGTAGTGCGGCACCCCGGCCCCGGCAAACACGCCCACGTTTCCGGCCACGCGCGCGGGGTCCTGGCCGCCGTTCTCCAGCGCCTCCCAGGCGCATTCCAGAAACAGGCGGTGCCCGGGCTCCAGCGTTTCGGCCTCGCGCGGGTTGTAGCCGAAGAACGCGGCGTCGAAGCCCTCCACCATTTCGCGGCTCAGGTGGCCGCCCGCGGGAACCCAGTTGGGGTTCGCGAGGTCGTCGGGGTGCGCGCCCGCGGCCAGCATTTCCTCCACGCTGAGGGTGCGGATGGACTCCACCCCGTCCCGCAGGTTGCGCCAGAACGCATCCAGGTCGTCCGCGCCGGGAAAGCGCCCGGACATGCCGATGACGGCCACTTCGGGCGCGCCGCCGGTCTGCTCGGTGTCGTGTTCGGTATCTGCGTTCATGCTCATCTGCGTCGTCCGCCGGTCGATCTATTGTTCATGGACGGGCGCGGAATTCGCGCCTTCTGTCCGCTTTCGTGTTTCCGCCAGGCCGTGCGGAACCGGCGATCGGCCGCGCCGTTCCCGCCACCGCCCTCCCTCTGCACGGGAGGATGGCGCGGCGTGCGCCGAACCTCTTCCCCGCACCGAGCCAGTCCGCGCAGGCGGACTTCGCGCCGTTGTTGCCGCGACTTCAGTCGCCCGCCGTGCCCCGCACCCGTCCCCGCCCTACCGCCGCCCGCGCTGCAGCATCTGCCGGCGCGCGGAGCCGCGGCCCAGCCCGCCTTCTTTCCTGGGGCCCTCCGGCTCCCCTTCCCCGTCATCGACCGGACGGGGAGCCTCGGCGCGGGCGACCGCTTCCAGCCGGGCGGCAAAGGTGGACACGGTGGGATACTGAAACAGGTCGATGAGCCCCACCGGGCGCCCCAGCGCGGTCTGCAGCCGCTCCTGCAACTGCGCCAGCAGCAGCGAGTGCCCGCCGATGTCAAAGAAGTTCTCGTGCACGCCCACGCTCGCGCGCCCCAGCAGCTCCATCCACACGCCGGCGATGCGCCCTTCCAGCTCGCCCTGGGGCGCGGCGCGGGGTCCGGCCTCGTCCGTGGCGGGAAGCGGGAGTGCGGCGCGGTCCACCTTGCCGTTAGGGGTCATGGGGAACGCCTCCAGAACAACGAAGGCGCTCGGCACCATGTACTCCGGAAGGGCGCGCTTCAGGTGCTCGCGAAGCGCGGTGGCGGAAGGCACGCTCCCCTCCTGCACGGGGAGCAGGTACGCCACCAGGCGGCGGTCGCCCGGGCGGTCTTCGCGCAGGATCACCAGCGCGTCGCGCACGCCCTCGATCCCCGCGATGCGCGCCGCGATCTCGCCCGGCTCCACGCGGAAGCCGCGCACCTTCACCTGCTCGTCGATGCGGCCCAGGAACTCCAGTTCCCCGTCCGCCCGCCACCGGGCGCGGTCGCCGGTGCGGTACAGGCGGCTTCCGGGGGTGCCGAACACGTCGGGAACAAAGCGTTCCGCCGTCTGCCCCGCGCGGTGCAGGTAGCCCCGGGCCACGCCCACGCCGCCGATGCACAGCTCGCCGGGCACGCCCACCGGCGACGGCTCGCCCGTTCCGTCGAGCACGTAGATGCGCACGTTGCGCAGCGGGCGGCCGATGGAGGGCGTGCGCCCGTCCGGCAGGCACACCCCGCAGCACGGCCCCACCGTGCTTTCCGTAGGCCCGTACGCGTTCACGAAGCGGCGCCCCGCGCCCCAGCGCTCCACCGTGGAGGCGCTGACGGCCTCGCCCGCGCTCACCAGTGTCTGCAACCGGGTGAGTTCGTCCGGCATCAGCACGGCGAGCACGCTGGGCGGCAGCGTAACGTGCGTGACCCCCTGGTCGCGCATTGTTGCGGCCAGCGCCGGCCCGGGAAGCAGCTCCTCCCGCGTCGCCATCACCAGCGTCGCGCCGCTCAGCAGTGTCGTGAACAGTTCGGACACCGCCGCGTCGAACGAGAACGAGGCGAACTGCAGAAGGCGGCTTCCCCCATCGATGCGGAACTGCCCGATCTGCCCCAGCGCCAGGTTGGGCACGCCGCGGTGCGTCACCAGCACGCCCTTGGGAAGCCCCGTGGATCCGGAGGTGTAGATGACGTACGCCAGGTTTTCGGCATCCACCGCCACCCGCGGATCGTCCGCCGGGCGCGCGGCGATGGCCTCCGCCTCCGCCGCCACGTCCAGCAGGTCCGCGATCATCCCCGCGGGAAGCCCGGCCGGCACCCCGGCGGGCGCAATCACGGTCCGCACCCCCGCGTCCACGATCATGTAGCGCAGCCGTTCCGCGGGATACGCGGGGTCCAGCGGCACGTACGCCCCGCCCGCCTTCAGAATCGCAAGGATGGCGATGACCGTATCCGCCGAGCGTTCCGCAAAGACGCCGACGCGCGTTTCCGGCCGCACGCCGCGCGCGACGAGGTGCGCGGCGAGGCGGTTGCTCTGCTCATCCAGGTCGCGATAGGTGAGGGTGCGCCCCGCCCCGCGCAGGGCCGTGGCGTCCGGCGTCCGCCGCGCCTGCGCGCTGAACAGTTCGTGCACACGCGCGTCGGGAAGCGGATGGTCCGTCCCCGCCCACTCGCGCAGCACGCGCTCGCGCTCGTCCCCGCCCAGCAGCGGGGGCAGGCGCGACAGCGGCACGTCGGGCGCGGCCACCAGTTCGGCCACCAGCGCGGCCAGGTGCTGCGCCATCCGCTCGATGGTGGCGGCATCGAACAGGTCCGCCGCGTACTCGAACCCGCCGAACATCCCGTCCTCGCGCAGCGTAAAGCCGCAGGTGAGGTCGAACTTGGCCGTGCGCGTGTCGCCGCCCTCGGTTTCCGCCACCGCCGCGCCCAGCCGCAGCTTCGTGGGCGCCGCGTTCCCCTCATCCACGGTGAACGTGACCTGAAAGAGCGGGTGCCGGCTCAGGGTGCGCTCCACCTTCAGTTCGTCCACCAGCTTTTCGAACGGCACCTCCTGGTGGGCGTACGCGTCCAGCGTGGCCTCGCGCACGCGGCCGATCAGCTCGCGGTACGTGGGGTCGCCGGACAGGTCCGTGCGCATGGCCAGCGTATTGACGAACAAGCCGATCAGCCCCTCCGACTCCGCCCGCGTGCGCCCCGCGATGGGCGCGCCCACCACCACGTCGTCCTGCCCGGCGTAGCGCGAGAGCAGGAGGGCGAACGCGGCCAGCAGCGTCTGGAAAGGCGTGGCGTTTTCGGCCTTGGCGATGGACTGCACCGCCACCATCGTGTCGTACGACATGTCGAACGCCATCCACCCGCCGCGCAGGCTGGCGGTGGCGGGACGGGGACGGTCCGTCGGCAGCTCCAGCGGGGTTGCCCCTGCCAGAACCCGCCGCCAGTGGGCCAGCTGCGCCTCCAGCCGCTCGCCGGCCAGCCAGCCGCGCTGCCACGCCGCGTAGTCCGCGTACTGCAACGCCAGTGGCGGCAGAGGATCGGGCGTTCCGGCCAGCCGCGCGTCGTACAGCGCCGCCAGTTCGCGGTACAGCACCTCCATGCTCCACCCGTCGCTGACGATGTGGTGCATGTCCAGCGTAAGCCGCGCCTCGTCCGCAGCGATGCGGATGAGCGACGCGCGAAAGAGCGGGCCGGCCTCCAGGTCGAACGGGCGCACCGCCTCGGCCGCCGTGATCCGGTCCGCCTCGGAACGCGCTTCGTCCATCGGGTGGTCCGTCAGGTCGATGACGGGAAGGGTGAAGCCACGGAACGGATGCACCACCTGGGACGGCTGCCCGCCCAGCGAGCGGAACGTCGTGCGCAGCGGCTCGTGCCGCGCGACCAGGTCCGCCAGTCCGGCCTGCAGGGCGCCCGGGTCCACCGCGCCCGCCAGGTGCAGGCGGAACGGCATGTTGTACGCGGCCGACGGGAGCATGCGGTCGATGAACCACATGCGCTCCTGCGCGAACGAGAGCGGAATGGCCCCGTCGCGCGGCACCGCCACCAGCGGGGGCCCGGCGGCGTCGGCGCGGCCGCGCGCGGCGTCCACCCGCTCCGCCAGCGCACCGAGCGTGGGCGCCTCGAAGATGGCGCGAAGGGGGAGCTCCGCCCCCAGCCCCGCCCGGATGCGGCTGACCAGCTGTGTCGCAAGAAGAGAGTGGCCGCCCAGGTCAAAGAAGCCGTCGTCCACCCCGATGCGCTCCACCCCCAGCAGCGCCGTCCACAGCGCCGCCAGCGCGCGCTCCGTCTCGGTCGCCGGCGCGGCGAAGATGCGGTCGTCCGCCATCTCCGGCGTGGGGAGCGCGTTGCGGTCCACCTTGCCGTTGGGATTCAGCGGCAGTTCGGCCATGGGCACGAACGCGGCGGGAACCATGTAGTCCGGCAGCCGCTCGCGAACCGTCTCGCGCAGCTCCGCCAGTTCCGGCATCCGCCCGTCGCGCGGCACCACGTAGGCGATGAGGCGCTTGTCGCCCCGGCTGTCCGCCCGGGCGATCACGCAGGCGTCCTCGATGGCGGGATGCGTCTGCAGCGCCGCCTCGATCTCCCCCGGCTCAATGCGGAATCCGCGCACCTTGATCTGCGTGTCGAGCCGCCCCAGGAACTCCAGCGTGCCGTCCGGAAGCCACCGCGCCAGGTCGCCGATGCGGTACATCCGCGCGCCGTGGCTGGCGTCAAACGGGTTGGGGATGAACTTCTCCGCCGTCATCCCCGGCCGCTCCAGGTAGCCGGTGGCCAGCCCGTCGCCCCCCGTGTACAGCTCGCCCACCACGCCGACCGGGCAGGGCCGCAGGCGGCTGTCCAGCACAAAGGTCGTGGTTCCCGCGATCGGCCGGCCGATGGGAATGCTGGTGCGCGACAGGTCCTGCGCGCGCACGGTGTGGCAGGTCGTGTACGTCGTATTTTCCGTCGGGCCGTAGCCGTCCACGATGCGCAGCGCGGGATAGGCTTCCTGAAGCCGCCGCACGTGGGCCACGGACAGGATGTCGCCGCCGGAAAAGAACTGGCGCAGCCCATCGAACGCGTCCAGCGCCTCGTCCGCCACCACGTGAAACAGGCCGCTGGTGAGCCACAGGGTGGTGACGCCGTGGCGGCGCACCACGTCGCGGATTTCCGCCGGTTCCGGAATGCGCGGCGGATACAGCACCAGGCGGCCGCCGTTCAGCAGCGGCGCCCACAGCTCCCACGTGGCCACGTCAAAGCTGACGGGGACGATCTGCAGAAACGTTTCGCCCGGGCCCAGCTCCGCGTAGTCCGCGCCGCGCACCAGGCGCACGATGCCGCGGTGCGGAACGGCCACGCCCTTGGGGCGGCCCGTGCTGCCGGAGGTGTAGATGACGTACGCCATCGCCTCCGGCCCGAGGTCCATCCGCGGATCCGTGGCGGCTTCCGAAAGGATGGCGTCGCGGCTCGCGTCCACGTCGACCACGGGAACGCCCGCGGATTCCACCGATCCGCGCGTGGCGGAATCGGCGATCACGGCCTGCATGCGGGCGTCGTGGACCATGTACGCCAGGCGGTCCGCCGGGTACAGCGGATCCAGCGGCACGTAGGTGCAGCCCGCTTTCAGCGCGGCCAGGACGGCGACCACCATCGCCGGGCCGCGCTCCAGGCACACGCCCACGCGGCTTCCCGGCACCGCCGTCCGCGCCAGGTGGTTGGCCAGCCGGTTGGCCCCCTCCTCCAGCGCGGCGAAGGTCATCGTTCCGCCGTCCCAGGCCAGCGCGACGGCGTCCGGCGTGTCCGCGGCCTGGCGGCTGAAGAGCGCATGGACGGGCGTGGAGCGCTCGTGCGTGGCGTATTCCGCGCCCCGGCTCCACCGCTCCACCGTCCGCAGCTCCTCGTCTCCCGCCAGCGCATGCGCGCTCAGCGGCGCGTCCGGGTCCGCCGCGGCCGCGGCGAGCAGGCGGGTGTAGTGGTCCGCCATGCGCCGCGCCGTCTCCTCGTCCCACAGGTCGCGCGCAAACTCCAGCGAGGCATGCAGATCGCCGCCGTCCTCGTACAGGTCCAGCATGAGGTCGAACTTGGCGCTGTGGTGCTCGGCCCCGCGGAAGCCCACGGAGACGCCCGGCAGCACCGGCGCGGCGCCGGGGGCGTTCTGCAGCGCGAACATCACCTGGAACAGCGGCGGATACGCGGTGCTGCGCTCGATGCGAAGCTCGTCCACCAGCCGCTCGAAGGGCAGGTCCTGGTGCGCGAACGACTCCAGCGTCGTTTCGCGCACCCGGTGCAGCAGCGCGCGAAAGCTGGGGTCGCCCGAAAGGTCGCCGCGCAGCGCCAGCGTGTTGACGAAGAAGCCGACCAGCCCTTCCGTTTCCGGCCGTGTGCGGCCAGCGACCGGTGTGCCCACCACCACGTCGTCCTGCCGCGCGTAGCGGCCCAGCAGCGACTGGAACGCCGCGAGCGCCGCCATGAACAGGGTGGCGTTCTCCGCCGCCGCCAGCGCCTGCACGCGCGCGTTCACCCCCGCGGGGATCTGAAAGTCGATGCGCCCGCCGCGGTAGCTGGGCGACGCGGGGCGCGGACGGTCCGCCGGAAGCTCCAGCACCGCGGGCACGCCGCGCAGCCTTTCGCGCCAGAAGCGAACCTGCCGCTCCAGCGTTTCGCCCCGCAGCCACTCCCGCTGCCACCCGGCGAAATCCACGTACTGGATGGGGAGTTCCGGCAGCACCGCGGACCGCCCTTCGGTGGCGGCGGCGTACAGCTCCGCCATCTCGCGAAAGAACACGTCCAGCGACCACCCGTCGCTGATGGCGTGGTGCATGTTGATGAGCAGCGTCCACTCACCGCCGCCGCGGCGGAACAGCGTCGCGCGCACCAGCGGGCCGGCCGCCAAGCGGAACGGGGCCCGCGCATCTGCCGCCAGCCGCGCGTCAAGCTCCTCCTCGTCCGCCACCTCCACCACGTCCAGGGGAAAGGGCGCGGGGGGATGGATGCGCAGCGTCGGGCGCCCGTCGCGGATGGGGAGGACCGACCGCAGCGTCTCGTGCCGCGCGATCACCCCTTCGATCGCCATGCGCAGCGCGTCCGCATCCACCGAACCCGTCAGGTCCAGGATGAGCGGCATGTTGTACGCGGCCGCCTCCGGCGCCATCTGCTCCAGGAACCACATGCGTTCTTGCGCGAACGAGAGCGGCAGGTCGCCTTCGCGCGGCACGGGGGCGATGGCGCTTTCGGCCCCGCCCTGGCCGCGCACCGCATCCACCCTTTCCGCCAGCCTGCGGATGGTGCTGGCCTCGAACACGGCGCGCAGCGGCAGCTCCGTCTCCAGCACGCGGCGGATGCGGCTGATGACGCGCGTGGCCAGAAGGGAGTGCCCGCCCAGCAGAAAGAAGTCGTCGTCCACGCCGATAGTGGAAACGGACAGCACCTCCGCCCAGATGGCGGCCAGCGCCCGCTCCGTCTCCGTCGTGGGCTCCGCGCGCGGCTCGTCCGCGGCCGCGGCCTCCGGCGCGGGGAGCGCGCGGCGGTCGATCTTGCCGTTGGCGTTCAGCGGAAAGGCGTCCAGCAGCACGAATGCGCCGGGCACCATGTACTCGGGCATCCGCCCCCGCAGCGCGTCGCGCAGTTCCGCCGCGGTGGGACGGTTGCCGCCACGCGCGACCACGTAGGCCACCAGCCGCTTCTCGCCCGGCGCGTCCTGCCGCGCCACGACGGCGCAGTCTTCCACGACGGCCACCTCGCGCAGCGCCGCCTCCACCTCGCCCGGCTCAATGCGGAAGCCGCGGATCTTTACCTGCGCGTCCACGCGGCCCAGGAACTCGATGCTCCCGTCCTCACGCCGGCGCACGCGGTCGCCCGAGCGGTACAGGCGCGCGCCGGTCGTGGCGGCAAACGGGTCGGGGACGAACTTCTCCGCCGTGAGCGCGGGGCGCGCCAGGTAGCCGCGCGCGATCCCCGCCCCGCCCAGCACGAGCTCGCCGGGCACGCCCATCGGCACCGGACTTCCCGCCGCGTCCACCACGTACGCCGTCGTGTTCGCGATGGGCCCGCCGATGGGTACGGTGGGCGCGTCGGCGCGCACGGATTCCACCCGCTGCCAGGTGGCGAAGGTGGTGCTTTCCGTGGGCCCGTACACGTGCAGAAGCCGCCGCGGGCCGCCCGCCTGCAGCACCGCGCGCACGGCCAGCGGATCGCTCGCCTCGCCGCCGAAGCACAGGTGCGTCAGCCCGGCGAAGCCGTCCGGCGCCGTGCGCGCCACCTGGTTGAAGAGCGCCGTCGTAAGGAACGCGGCGGTGATCCGCAGTTCGCGCAGCGCCTCCACCAGCGTCGCCGGGCTCAGGATCGTTTCGCGGTCGATGCCCACCAGCGTGGCGCCGTTCAGCAGCGCGCCCCACAGCTCCCAGGTGATGGCGTCGAACGAGGCGTTGCTGATCTGCGCCACACGGTCGTTTTCCGCCAGCTGCGCAAAGTCCGCCTCGCGCACCAGCCGCACGATGCCGCGGTGCGGAATGCCGATCCCCTTGGGCTCGCCGGTAGATCCGGAGGTGTAGACCACGTACGCCAGCGACTCCGGCCCCGCGAATTCATCCGCACGGTTGCCGTCATCCGCGGCCGCGATGTCGGCCGCGTCCCCATCCAGCGAAACGACCGTTCCGCCGAAGCCGGCCAGCGCCTCGGGAACGGCGTCGCGCACGACGAGGATGGAGACGCCCGCGTCGGCGGTCATGTACGCCAGCCGCTCCGCGGGATACGACGGATCCAGCGGCACGTACGCGCCCCCGGCCTTGGCGATGGCCAGCAGGGCGACCACCAGCTCCGGCCCGCGCTCCATCGACACGCCGATGCGCGATTCGGGGCCGGCGCCGCGGGCAACGAGGTGCGCGGCCAAGCGGTTGGCCGCCGCGTTCAGTTCAGAATACGACAGCGTGCGCCCGCTCCACTCGATCGCCGGAGCGGCCGGGGACCCAGCCGCCACCTGCTCGAACAGCCGGTGCACGGGCTCCGCCGGAATCGCCGGAGCGGCCGGGTTCCAGCCTCGGACCACGGCCTCCGCCTCATCCGCGCTCATCATTCCCAGGCGGGAAACGGGGAGGTCCGGATCGGCGGCCGCGGACGCCATCAGCGCGACCAGGTGGTCGGCGATGCGCTCCATGGTGGGGCGCTCGAACAGCTCCACGGCCCAGTCCAGCAGCAGGTACAGCCCGCCGTCGTCCTCCTCGTACGTGTCCAGCGTGAGGTCGAACTTGGCGACCGGGTACTCCACCTGCGGCGACTCGGCCTCCAGCCCGCCCATCCGCATCTTTTCCGTCCCCGCGTTCTGCAGGGTCAGCATCGCCTGGAACACGGGGTTGCGCGACGGGTCGCGGGGCAGCTTGAGCTCCTCCACGATCCGCTCGAACGGCAGGTCCTGGTGGCTGAACGCCGCCAGCACCGCCTCGCGCTCCCGCGCCAGCAGATGGCGAAAGGTGGGGTCGCCCGACAGGTCCGTGCGCAGCGCCAGCGTGTTCACGAAGAAGCCCACCAGCGGCTCGATCTCGCGCCGCGTGCGGTTGGCCACCGGCGTGCCGATCACCACGTCGTCCTGCCCCGCGTGGCGCGCCAGGACGAGGCGCCAGCATGCCAGCAGCACGGGGAACACCGTGGCGCCCTCGCCCCGCGCGACCTCGCGCAGCCGGTTGGCGACGGTGGCGGGAACCGAGCGGGTGAGGCTGTCGCCCACGTGGTTGGGCGCGGCGGGGCGCACCCGGTCCGCGGGAAGCTCCAGCGCGGGGGGCGCGCCGGCCAGCGCGCCGCGCCAGAAGTCCAGCTGCCGCTGCAGCGTTTCGCCGCGCAGGTGCTCGCGCTGCCACGCCGCGAAGTCCGCGTACTGAATCGCCAGTGGCGGAAGAGGATCGGGCTTTCCGGCCACGAACGCCTCGTACAGCGCCGTGAGTTCCTTGCCGATGACGCCGCTACTCCACCCGTCGCTGATGATGTGGTGCATCGACAGCATCAGCAGGTGGTCGCGCGGGCCGACGCGGGCGATCTCCATCCGCATCAGCGGGCCGCGCTCCAGGTCATACGGCGCGTTGTTGCTTTCCTCCGAAAGCCGCAGGGCCGCGGCCTCGCGCTCGTCGTCCGGCAGGCCGCTGATGTCCTTCATCAACAGCGGCTCGGGGACGTACGGGTGAATGACCTGCACCCCCTCGCCGTCCCGCTCGGCAAAGGTGGTCCGCAGCGCCTCGTGGCGGGCGCGCAGCGCGTTTACCGCCAGCTCCAGCGCGCCCACGTTCAGGTCGCCGCGCAGGCGGACGTGGAACCCCGTGTTGTACGCGGCCGCGCCCGGCTCCATGCGCTCCAGCAGCCAGAGCCGCTGCTGCGCAAAGGAGAGCGGCGCGGTGCCGTCGGGCCGCGGGCGGGGCTGAATGGCGTTGCCCGACGCCTCGGCCTTGGTGCGGGCGATCCGCAGTTCCAGCAGCTTCCGCTTTTCGGGCGAAAGCGTCGCCAGACGGTCCATCAGGTCACTCATCGGTCCACCAGGCCTTCGGCTTCGAGCGCCAGCAGCGCCCGCGCCTCGTCATCGCTCAATTCGTCAAGCTCGGCCAGAAGCCGCGCCGTAACCTGTTCGTTTTCCTCGTCCACCGCGGCGGCCAGCCCGGCCACCGTGGGGGTCTGAAACACCCGGTGCAGCGGCATTTCCACCCCGAACATCTCGCGCACCCGCGACACCAGCACCGTGGCCAGCAGCGAGTGCCCGCCCAGCTCAAAGAAGTCGTCGTCGGCGCCCACGGCGTCCACGCGCAGCACCTCGGCCCAGAGCGCGCACAGCAGGCTCTCGGTTTCCGTCACCGGCGCGCGGTACGCCCGCCCCCCTGCCGCCCGCGTCTGCGGCGGGTCGGGAAGGGCGCGGCGGTCTGTCTTGCCGTTTTCCGTCTGGGGAAACTCGTCCACCACCACCAGCGCGGCGGGGACCATGTATTCCGGCAGATGGTCGCGCAGAAACGCGCGCAGCGCGGGCACCAGCCGGCGGATGCGGGCACCGCGGCGGGGATCGTTGCTCCACGCCGCCAGCGGCCGGTCCGCCCCCGCCGGCGCGAACGCGGGCCTGTCCTCTCCCGCCACGCGCGGGAGGAACGCGGCGTCCATGCACCCGGGCCGGTCCACGGAGGGACGCAGCTCCGTCCGCATCCCCCGCTCCTCGCCCAGGCGGTACAGCGCCTCGGGATCGGCCGCGGCCATCCGCTCCTCATCCGCCAGCAGCGCGTCCAGGGGCACGCCGGCGCGGGCGTGCGCGGCGGCCTCGGCCAGCCGCACCTCGTCCATCACCCGCGCGTCGGGGATTCCAAACACACGCAGCGCGGCGCCCGCCCCCAGCAGGGCGCGCAGGTGCTCCACGCGGTCCACCTCCGCCCCCCACGCCAGCTCGCGCGCGGGGACGGCCTGTCCTTCCCCGCCACCCACGTGCAGCACCACGTCGTAGCGGTGCGCGCTCAGCTCGTTGCGGTGTGCGCCGCGCTTCACCTTGACCTCCACCCGGCGGATGCGGGGCACGCGCGCCTGCAGCGCGGCAAAGAAGCGCGGGTCCAGCACCAGCTCTTCTTCCTCTTCCGCGCGGCGGAGCAGGCGGGCGCGCAGCTCCGCGGCGGGGGCGTCGCCCGGCAGGTGCGCCGCCTCGGTCCCGGCGTGAAAAGCAGACAAAGTAGCCAGCGAGCGCACGTCGCCCACGAACACCGCGCCGCCATCCGCCACGCGCTCCACCGCGCCCTCCAGCACGCGCGCGAGGTACGCCGCGGAGGGGAAGTACTGGATGACGGAGTTGAGGATGACCGTGTCGAACTCGCCGGGCGCGAAGCCGTGCAGGTCGTCCGCGGGGCGCGCCATCAGCCGCACGGGGGGCAGGCGCACCCCGGCGCGCGGCAGGGCGTCGTGCAGGTTGCGGATGGCCGTGGGCGACAGGTCGCACCCCGTGTACGACTGCGCGTGCGGCGCGACGCGGAACAGAAAGAGCCCCGATCCCACGCCCAGCTCCAGCACCCGCCGCGGCCGCAGTTCCAGGATGCGCTCCGCCGTGCGGTCCACCCACTCGCGCATCTGCTCGGCGGGAATGGGCGCGCCGGTGTAGCTGCTGTTCCAGCCCACGATGTTGAAGGTGACGTCGTCCGCGGCCGAGCCGCCGTACATCCCCTCGAACACCGACTCCCACTGCGACACCTGCGCGTCGGCGGGATCGCCATCCCCCCTTCCCGCCACGTCCGGGCGATCCTCCGGCTCCGGCGCGGGGACCACGTACCCCACCAGCCGCGGCTCCCCGCCCGCGCCGGCGCGCACGTCCACCGCGGCGTCGCTCACCTCGGGGTGCTGCGCCAGCACGGCCTCCACCTCCGCGGGCTCGATGCGGAAGCCGCGGATCTTCACCATGTCGTCCAGCCGCCCCAGAAAGTCGAGCGTGCCGTCCGCCATCCACCGCACCCGGTCGCCCGTCCGATAGGCCCGCGCTCCCGGGGTGTCCGCAAAGGGATCGGGAACGAAGCGCTCCGCCGTGGCGCCGGGGCGGCCCAGGTAGCCGCGCGCCAGCTGCGCCCCGGCAATCCACAGCTCGCCCGGCACGCCGATGGGCGACGGCTCGCCGGACGCGTCCAGCACGTACAGCCGCGTTCCCGGTACCGGCCGGCCGATGGGGACGGCGCCCGCGTACTCCACCCCGCTGGGCACGCGGTGCACGCAGCACCCCACGGTGGCCTCGGTAGGTCCGTACTCGTTGAACAGCACGGCGTCCGGCGCGTAGGCGCCCCAGAACGCGGCCACCTCGCCCTCCAGGCTTTCCCCGCCGATCACGAACGCCCGCGGCGCCGCCGTCCCCGCCTCGGAGCCCAGCTGGTTGCGCAGCAGGGAAAGGTGGGTGGGCGTCAGCTTCACCAATCCCAGCCCGGGATGGCTGCGGAGCGCCTCCGCCAGGCCGTCCGGACCCTCGGAATCCGCCACCAGAAGGACGGGCTCGCCGCGCAGCAGCGGGAGCCAGAGCGAGCTCACCGTCAGGTCAAAGGCCAGCGGCGAGTGCACCGGCGCGCCCCGGCCGCCCAGGTCGTACCACTCCGTCGCCCATCCCAGGTAGCTGGAAAGGGAGCCGTGCGGCACCGCCACCCCCTTGGGCTCGCCGGTGGATCCGGAGGTGTAGATGACGTACGCCAGCGTGTCGGGATCCGTCTCGCCGATGACGGGAGACGAGTCGCCCTCCGCCCGCCAGAGCGCGTCGATGCGGGCCTCCGCGGCGCCCGTGTCCGGAAGGCGGTCCGCGATGGCGTCCTGCACCAGGACCAGCGACACGTCCGCCTGCCGCGCCATGTAGCGCAGCCGCGCGGCGGGGTAGCGGGGATCCAGCGGCACGTACGCGGCGCCCGCCTTGAGCACGGCGAGCAGCGCGGCCACCGTTTCCGGCGCGCGCTCCGCGAACACTCCCACCCGCGACTCCGGCCCCACGCCCCGCGCCATCAGCGCGCGCGCCATGCGGTTGGCGCGCGCATCCAGCTCGCCGAAGGTGATCCGCCGCCCGCCCTGCACCAGCGCCACGGCCTCCGGCGCGCGCGCCGCCGCCGCCTCAAAGGCGCGGTGCACGGGCCGGGAGGGAACGGCGGCGCCGCCCGTGGTCCACGCGCGCGTCACCTTTTCCGCCTCGGACGAGGGGAGCAGGGAAATGCGGTGGATGGGGAGCGTGGGGCGGGCGATGGCCGCGTCCAGCACCTGCGCCAGCTGCGCCGCCATCCGCTCCACCGTGGACCGGTCCCACAGGTCCGCCGCGTACTCCGCCTCGCCCGCCAGCCCGTCCGCGTCTTCGGTGAACTCCAGCGCCAGGTCGAACTTGCTGGTGGCGCTGCTCAGGTTGTCCAGCCGCAGCCGCAGGCCGGCCATTTCCATGGGCGGCGTGGGCGCGTTCTGCAGCACCAGCGACACCTGGAACACGGGGGAGCGGCTCAGGCTGCGCTCCGGCTGCAGCTCCTCCACGATCCGCTCAAAGGGCAGGTCCTGGTGCGCGTACGCGTCCAGCGTGGCCTCGCGCACGCGCCCCACCAGCTCGCGGAACCCGGGCGCGCCGGAAAGGTCCGTCCGCAGCGCCATGGTGTTGACGAAGAAGCCGATCAGCCCTTCCAGTTCGCGCCGCACGCGGCCCGCGATGGGCGAGCCCACCACCACGTCGTCCTGCCCCGACCAGCGGTGCAGCAGCACGTTCAGCCCGGCCAGCAGCGTCATGTACAGCGTCGCCCCCTCCGCGCGGGCAAAGGCGTGCAGCCGGTCGGTCAGCTCGCGCCCGATGCGGAAGCGCACCACGCCGCCGCGGTGGCTCTGCACGGCGGGGCGGGGCCGGTCGGTGGGCAGCTCCAGCTGCGGCGGCGCGTCGCCCAGGCGGCCGCGCCAGTACGCCAGTTGGCTTTGCAGCACCTGCTCCGTCAGCCAGCGGCGCTGCCACACCGCGTAGTCCGCGTACTGCACGGGGAGCGGCGCCAGCGAGGGCGCCCGGCCGCGGGCCAGGTCGCCGTACAGCACGCCCAGCTCGTGAAAGAGCACGCCCAGCGACCACCCGTCTCCCGCCACGTGATGGAGGTTGATGAGGAGGACGTGCGACTCCGGCCCCATCCGCAGCAGCGAGGCGCGCAGCATTCCGTCGCGCTCCAGGTCGTAGCGCCGCACCGATTCCCGCCGCGCCGCGTCCGCCACCGCCGCTTCGCGCTCTTCCGCGGACAGGCCGCCCATGTCGTGAACGGGGAGTTCGAAGCGCTCCGCGGGAAGCACGAGCTGCACGGGCTGCCCGCCCGCCGCGGGGTAGACGGTGCGCAGCGCCTCGTGGCGGCGAACGATCTCCTGCAGCGCGCGCCGCAGCGCCTCCGCGTCCAGCCTGCCTTCCAGCCGGATGGCCGCGGGGATGTTGTAGAACGGCGAATCCGGCTCCAGCTGATGGAGGAACCAGAGCCGCTGCTGCGCAAAGCTCAACGGCAGACTCCCGCTCCGGTCCGCGGGCTCCAGCGGGGGCTGGCCGGGGCCGGCGTCCACCCCGCGCCACTCGTCCACCACCTCGGCAAAGGTGGCCAGCGACGGCGCGTCGAACAGGGCGCGCACGGGGATCTCCACCCCCAGCAGCTGCCGGATGCGCGACATTACCTGCATGCCCAGCAGCGAGTGGCCGCCCAGGGCAAAGAAGTCGTCGTACTCGCCCACCCGCGCGGCGCCCAGCACGTCGGCCCACACCTCGGCCAGCACCTGCTGCGTGGGGGTGCGCGGCGCCAGCCAGGCATCGTCCGCCACGGCGTCTGCGGCGGGCGCGGGAAGGGCGCGGCGGTCCACCTTTCCCGTCAGCGAGAGGGGAAGACGGTCCAGCCGCACCAGCGCCGCGGGAACCATCCACGCCGGCAGGCGCTCCACCAGCCAGGCGCGCAGTTCGTTTTCCGCCGGATGCGCGTCATCCGCCGCCACCCAGTAGCCCACCAGCCGGCGGCGCCCCGGCGCGTCCTCGCGCGCCACGACGGCGGCGGCGGAGATGCGCGGATGGTCCGCCAGCACGGCCTCCACCTCCGCGGGCTCCACGCGGAACCCGCCCACCTTCACCTGCCCGTCAAGCCGCCCCAGGAACTCGATTTCGCCCCCGGCGGGCCGGCGCGCGCGGTCTCCCGTGCGGTACATGCGCGCCCCGGGCGTGGCGCTGAACGGATTGGGGACGAAGCGCTCCGCCGTGGTGCCCGGCAGCCCCAGGTAGCCGCGCGCCACCCGCGCCCCGCCGACGACGAGTTCCCCCTCGTCGCCGGAGCGGACCGGGTTCAGCGCTTCGTCCAGCAGGTAGACGGCGGCGTCCGCCAGCGGCTCGCCGATGGGGATGTCGCCCCGCCCGGCCTCCGCGAAGCCGGGCGCGCGCACGTGCGCGGTCACGCCCACCGTCGTTTCCGTGGGCCCGGAGCAGTTCATCCACGTCACCGCCGGCCCCGCGATGCGCGCCCAGGCGTCCCAGACGTGCGGAAGCGCGCGCTCGCCGCCCACGATCACCAGGCGCAGCGCCGGGGGAAGCGCGCCGCCGCCCGAGGCCAGGTCGGCCGTCCAGGTGTGCCAGAACGCGGTGGGGACGTTCAGCAGGGTGACGCCGTT
>NZ_DASVTX010000040.1:0-17312 GCF_036387355.1 Longimicrobium sp. | reverse complement strand
TAGACCGGCGGCGGCGCAAGACTCTCCGTTGTCACGCTACGCAGTGCCTGGTGCCCAGTGCCCATTGCCCGGTGCCCAGGGCCCAGTGCCCGGTGCCCAGTGCAGTTCCTCCGTGACCTCCGTGCACCTCCGCGACCTCCGTGGGAGACGCGGTTGGCGGACTCTGCCCGGCACGACTGTAGCGTCACGCGCCGCACCCGCGACGCGTTCCGCGGCGGCGGCGCGGATTTCATTGCGATTTGCCTTGCGGGCAACGCTTGGCGGGGAATAGATTCGCGCATGGATCCCGTTCAGCCCCACCCCGACGCCGTCCCGCGCGACGACGACGACGCGGCCGCCGCCTCGCCCGTAGACACGCGGGCGGGCTACGTGGCCCTGGTCGGCTATCCCAACGCCGGCAAGTCGTCGCTCATGAACCGGCTGGTGGAGCAGAAGCTCAGCATCGTCACGCCGCTGGCCCAGACCACGCGCGAACGGGTGCTGGGCATCGACTCGCGCGACGGCGTGCAGATGGTGTTCATCGACACGCCCGGGCTGGTGGAGCCGCGCTACCTGCTGCACCGCGCCATGCTGTACGCGGCCACCGAGGTCATCGACGACGCCGACGTGGTGCTGCTGCTGGTGGACGCCGCCGCGGGCATGCCCGAGTTCTCCCCCGACGTGCTGCAGCTGCTCACGCGCGCCACGTCGCTGCTGGTCATCAGCAACAAGACGGACCTGGCGCGGCCGGCACAGCTGGAAACGGTGCGCGCCTGGTCGCGCGAGCGGTTCCAGGTGGACCCGTGGGAGGTCTCGGCGCTCACGGGCGCGGGCGTGGACGAGCTGCGGGCGGAGATCGCGCGGCGGCTGCCGGAGTCGCCCTTTCTGTTTCCGGAAGACGACATCTCGTCCCAGCCGGTGCGCTTCTTCGTTTCCGAGTTCGTGCGCGAGGCCGCGTTCGAGCTGTTCGAAAAGGAAGTGCCGTACAGCATCGCCGTAAAGGTGGACGAGTTTCGCGAGAACGCGTCGCCGCTGTACATCCGTGCGACCATCTACGTGGAACGCCCCACGCAGAAGGCCATCATCATCGGGCAGGGCGGGGCGGCCATCAAGCGCCTGGGCTCGTCGGCGCGCGTGAAGATCGAGGAGTTCGTGGGCGGGCCGGTGTACCTGGACCTGTGGGTCAAGGTGGTGCCGCGCTGGCGCAAGGACCCGCTTCAGCTGCAGCGCTTCGGCTTTTCGCTGCCCCATCCGGAGAAGAACGCGTGATTGAACCGTGGCTGCTGGACCTGCTCGTCTGCCCCAGGTGCAAGGGAGACCTGCGGTACGACAGGGAGCCGGAATCGCTGGTGTGCGAGCGCGACCGCCTGCGGTACGAGGTTCGCGAAGGCATCCCCATTCTGCTCATCGACGAGGCCCGTCCCCTGGACGCGGCCGCGGGCGCCCCGGCCTGACCGGAGTTTGACAGCCCCGGCCGCCGCCGGATAGAATCCCCGCCGTTTTTCGGCCCACCCCGCTCCCGTCGAATGCCCCAGCGCCTTCTTCTGCACTACTCGCCGCACGGCCGCGCCGCGCCCCAGACCGTCCGCGACTTCGCGGACGAGCGGGGGCTGCCGCTCGCCGACGCGGCCAGCGCCGAGGACGTGCTGGAGCGCGTCGGCCGCGCCTATCCCGCGGCCCTCGTGCTCGATGGCTCGCCGGACGCCGGGGCCGTGCTGGAGCTCTGCCGCCACCTGAAGGGCGAGGCGTTCACCTCGGTGGTTCCCCTGATCGTGTACGTGGCGGACGGGGGCGGCGCGGACGACGCGGCGGCGCTGGCGCTGGAGGCGGGCGCGGACGAGGTGCTGGCCGACGGCCTATCGCAGCGCGAGTGCGAGCTGCGCCTGCGCCTGGCCCTGCGCCGCGCCGAGCGCGACGTGAGCGTGCACCCCACCACGCTGCTCCCCGGCACCGTGCAGATCGAGCGCGACATCGCCGAGCGGCTGCGCGCGGGCTCCCGGTTCGCGGTATGCTACTGCGACCTGGACCATTTCAAGGAATTCAACGACCGGTACGGCTACAACAACGGCGACCGGGTCATCCTCATCCTGTCGCGCATTCTTCGCGACGTGGTGCGGGCGTACTCGCCCACCGCGTTCGTGGGCCACATCGGCGGCGACGACTTCATCTTCAACGCCCCGCTGGAGCACTTCCGGCAGTGCTGTGAAGACGTGATCAGCGTGTTCAGCGAGCTTATTCCGCTGCACTACGCCGAAGAGGACCAGGCGCGCGGCTTCTTTCGCGGCAAGGACCGCCGCGGCGAGGAGTACGAGGTGCCGCTGATGACGCTTTCCATCGGCGTGGTGACCAACGAGCACCGCACCTTTGTGCACACGGCGCAGATCAGCGAACTGGCGACGGAGATGAAGGCGTACGCCAAGACCTTTTCGGGCTCCATCTACGTGGTGGACCGGCGGCACAATGATGCGCCGCCGCCGCTGGACTGACGGGACCCTGACCATTCCGCGAACAAGGCCATGAACGCCCAGTGCACGCACTGCAGCACCGTTTTTCGCGTGGACCCCGCCAAGGTTCCGGCCGGCGGCGTTCGCGTCCGCTGTTCCATCTGCCGCGGAGTGTTTGAGGTCGCGGGCGCCGGCGCGCCCGCCGCGCCGGCGCTCTCCAGCACCGAGGCCCCGGCCGCCGCGGCGGCGACGGCCACCGCCCCGGCGCCCGCAGCCCCCGCGCCCGCCCTTCCCGCGGACGCGCCGACCGTCACCACCCACGCGCCCATCGTCACCACGCCGGTCCCGGCCGAGGCACCCGCGGAAGCGCCGGCCCCCGCGCCGACTCCCGCGCCGGCGCCTGCTCCGGCACCCGCGCCTGCTCCGGCTACTGCGCCGACGCCGGCTCCCGCGCCGACGCCCGCTCCGGCCCCTTCGCCTGCACCGGCGGCTCCCACGCGCTCCGGCGGGTTCGGGTTCGGCCAGTCCGATCCGGGCGCCAAGGCGCGGCGCCTGGCCCGCGCGCTGATCTCCGACATCGTGATGTACTATCCGGAGCGCCGCGACAAGGCGCTCGCGGACGGCTCGCTCAAGCGCGAGTTCATGGAGGAGATCAAGAAGAGCTGGGAGGAGTACGTGGGGCAGGTGGGAACGGACGCGGCGCGCAGCACGCCGCACTTCCGCGACGCGCTGAACGAGATCCTGGCCAAGGGGCAGGCGATCTTCTGATCGCGCGGGCGGCGGCCCTGAAAGCCGGTCCGTCGTCATCCCCCGCAGGGTCCCCGAGACTCCTCCCGCCGTCGGGGGGAGTCTCTGTCCATCCGCCACCCCGCCGTGATGTTCGAATGTGAGTACTGCGGCTCCCGCTACCCGCGGGCGCCCGGGGAGTGCCGACGGTGCGGCGCGTCACGGATGCGGCGGATTCCGGATCCCGCGCCCGATCCGCCGCCCCCGCCTCCCGCCGCACCGTCCCCCGTGCCTGCTCCGGCCCTCGCAGCGCCGGAGCCGGACGAGCGGCGATGGACGCCGGCCACCGTGGCGGTCATCGTGGTGCTCGTCATCATCGCCATGTGCCAGGCGGACGGGGAGCGTGCGCGGCCGGTCTTCTGCCCCGGCAGCCCCTGGGTGCTGCAGGGCGACTTCCGGCCCGCCTGGGTGCTGGTGTACGCCACCGACTCCACGCGGGTGCGCAGCGGGCCGGCTCCGGACGACTCCGTCCTGCTCCGCCCGGTGCCGGGGAGCGAACTGCGCGTCCGCGTCGTGAACGAGTGGACGCGCGTGGTGGGCGGGGACGGGGAGTTCGGGGGCTGGATCGCCACGCGAACGCTGCGGGACGCGCCGTACACGCGAATGGAACTGCGTGCGCTGTCGCGGGCGCACCGGCAGGCGCTGCGGCGCGAGTTGATGGACGAAATGCGTGCGGACTCCGGCGCATCCGGCGTGCGCCTGCACCCCAGCGACGCCCCGGACCTGCGGCGCCTGTACGCGGCGCGAAAGGACGCCGCGCAGCCCTTGGCGGATTCCGCGCAGCGGGCCGCCTTCGCGGGCGCGCCCTTCGCCCTGTACGCGGACGTGGAAGAGCGCGCGGATTCCGTGCGGCTGGTGCTGGTGGCCGCCACCCGCTCCCCGCGCCCCCTGACGTGGACGCAGGTCGCCATGCTCCCGGTCCATCCCGCGGAGCGGGATTCCGCCTGGGAAGCACGCGGGCGGCTGCCGGTGGGGTTCTCGCATTCCGCCGGGGCGGGGCAGTCGGAGCACGTCCGCTTTCTGGCGCTCCCGGCGGATTCGCTGGAGCGCATGCGCGCGTGGCGGCTGGTACGGTCGGACAGCGTGCAGATGCGCATGCACGAGCCGGAGTGCGCCTCCGCGTACCTGGTGACGCGGGCCGACCGGGAACGCCTGCGCCGCGCCCTGCGGCTGTACGAGCTCAGCTCCGCAGAGCGCCTGTGACCGGGTGGACGGAGGCGCGCGGGACGGGCGTACGGCCCCGTACTTTCCAGCACTTCCCGGAACGGATACATTCCCGCGGGCGTACAACGAATGGGGCCGCTCTCCCGGGCGGCCCTTGTCGTTGCCACTAACCGAATGACGATGAGCAACAATCTTCGCGCCGACCTGGAAACGTACCGCAACCGGCTCGATGAGCTGGGGAGGTTTCTTTGACCTGGCTGCCCTGCAGGAGAAGCTGAGGCAGCTGGAAGCCCGCATGGCCGACCCGTCGTTCTGGAACGACGGCGAAAAGGCTCGCGACGTGATCGCCGAAACCAATCGCGTCAAGGGATGGGTGGAGCCGTGGGAAACCATGTCGGGGAAGGTGACCGACCTGGGCGACATGCTGGACCTGCTGGAGGTGGACCATGACGAAGACATGGCCGCCGAGGTGCAGCGCGAAGTGGAAAGCCTGGGCCCCGCGCTGGAAGACCTGGAGCTCAAGAACATGCTCCAGGGCCCGGACGACCACCGCGACGCCCTGGTGACCATTCACCCCGGCGCCGGCGGCACCGAAAGCCAGGACTGGGCGCAGATGCTCCTGCGCATGTACACCCGCTTCGGCGAGCGCAACGGCTTCGACGTCGAGCTGCTGGACCTGCAGGAAGGCGAAGAGGCCGGCATCAAGGACGCCACCCTGGAGATCCGCGGGCAGTACGCGTACGGCTTTCTCAAGGCCGAGCGCGGCGTGCACCGGCTCGTCCGCATTTCGCCCTTCGACAGCGCGGCCCGGCGCCACACCTCGTTCGTCTCCGTGTTCGTCTACCCGTCGGTGGACGACACCATCGAGATCGACGTGCGCGAAGAAGACATTGAGATGGACGTGTACCGCGCCTCCGGCGCCGGCGGCCAGCACGTCAACAAGACGTCGTCGGCCGTGCGCCTGCGCCACCTTCCGTCCGGCATCGTGGTGGCCTGCCAGCAGGAGCGCTCGCAGCACAAGAACCGCGCGACGGCCATGAAGATGCTCAAGGCCGCGCTGTACCAGCGCGCGCTGGAGGAGCAGGAGAAGGAAAAGGCGAAGCTGGAGAACACCAAGACCGACATCGCCTTCGGCAGCCAGATCCGCTCGTACGTGTTTCAGCCGTACACCATGGTGAACGACCACCGCACGGAGCTCAAGGTGCCCGACGTCCAGAAGGTGATGGACGGCGACCTGCAGCCCTTCATTCACGCCTACCTGCGGCAGTACGGGGCCGTGCACACCGATGAGTGACGAGGCGCCGCAGGCGGCCGAGGCGCTCACCGACGAGCGCGTCGTCGCCGACCGCGTGGCCAAGCTGGCGCGCCTGCGCGAGGCGGGGGTGGAGCCGTACGCCTACTCGTACGCGCCCACGCACTCCGCCGCGGAAGCGCTGGCCGCCTTTGCCGCGCACGAGGAGGCGCACGGCGGGGACGAGATGGGTGAGCCCGTGCGCATCGCCGGCCGCCTGGTTTCGCGCCGCGTGATGGGCAAGAGCACCTTCGGCCACCTGGCGGACCGCACGGGCAGGATCCAGCTCTATCTGCGCGTCAACGACCTGGGCGACGCGTACGGCCTGCTGGACCTGGTGGACCTGGGCGACTGGATCGGCGCGGAGGGCGTGCTGTTCCGCACGCGGACGGGCGAAGTGTCCCTCCGCGTTTCGGCGTTCCAGCTGCTCAGCAAGGCGCTCCGCCCCCTGCCGCTGGGCAAGGAAGAGGTGGACGCCGAGACGGGGGAGCGCCGGGTGTACAGCGGCTTTACCGACGTGGAGGCGCGCTACCGCCAGCGGTACGCGGACCTGGCCGTCAACCCGGAAGTGCGCGACACCTTCGTGCTGCGGGCGAAGGTCGTCCGCGCGCTGCGGCGCTTTCTGGACGACCGCGGCTTTGTGGAGGTGGAAACGCCGGTGCTGCAGCCACTGTACGGCGGCGCGCTGGCCCGGCCATTCACCACGCACCACAACGCGCTCGACATGCAGCTCTACCTGCGCATCGCGGTGGAGCTGTACCTCAAGCGGCTCATCGTGGGCGGCATGGAGCGGGTGTACGAGATCGGCAGGAACTTCCGCAACGAGGGGCTCAGCCGGTTTCACAACCCCGAGTTCACCATGCTGGAGTTCTACGCCGCGTACATGGACTACGAGGACGTCATGCGGCTCACCGAAGAGCTGCTGGTGCATGTGGTGGACGACGTCCTGGGCGGCGGGCCCGTGCGCTTCGGCGAGCACGAGATCCGCTTTCAGGCGCCGTTCGCGCGCTACACCATGTACGAGGCCATCCGCGAGTTCGGCGGGGTGGACGTGCCGTCGCTTTCGGACGATGAACTGCGCGCGGCCGTCCTGGCCATCCCCGAGCTGAAGGACCGCGCC
Organism: Longimicrobium sp.; assembly: GCF_036387355.1. Lineage (GTDB taxonomy): Bacteria > Gemmatimonadota > Gemmatimonadetes > Longimicrobiales > Longimicrobiaceae > Longimicrobium. Next base: position 10,528 of record NZ_DASVTX010000040.1, on the reverse strand, counting down.
AGCGTGGCTTCCATGGGCCGCGGCAAGCTGGTGGACGAACTGTTCGGCGCCTACGTGGAGCCGCGGATGATCCAGCCCACCTTCATCACCGACTACCCGCGCGAAATGTCGCCGCTGGCCAAGCCCAAGCGGGGCGACCCGGCGCTCACGGAGCGGTTCGAGTTGATGGTGGCGGGCAAGGAACTGCTGAACGCCTACAGCGAGCTGAACGACCCCATCGACCAGCGCGAGCGCTTCGAGTCGCAGGCGCGGCTTGCGCTGGCGGGGGATGACGAGACGCAGCCGCTGGACGAGGACTTTCTGCGCGCGCTGGAGTACGGGATGCCGCCCACCGGCGGCTTCGGGATGGGGATCGACCGGCTGCTGATGATCCTGTCGGGCAACGCGTCCATCCGCGACGTGATCCTGTTCCCCACCATGAGGCCCGAATGAGGCTGGAGTGGCGCATCTCGCGCCGCTACCTGGCCTCGCGCCGGGGAACGCGGTTCCTGTCTCTGATCACCCTCATCGCCATCGGTGGCGTGTCCGTGGGGGTGATGGCGCTCATCATCGTCACCGCGGTGATGAACGGGCTGCAGGGCGAGCTGCGGCGCGGCATCCTGGGCGTCAATCCGCACATCTTCGTCCTTACCTACGGCGAGGGGATGCGGATGCTGGACTGGCGCACGCCGCTGGATTCCGTCCGCAGGATGGAGGGGGTGGAGGCCGCGGGGCCGTTCATTCAGACGGAGATCGGGCTGCGCAACCGCGCGGGCTACTCCGAGGGCGCGGTGCTGCGCGGCATTGAGACGGAGGGGCCCGCGTCGCGGTCCACGGACATCCCGTCCATCCTGCGCCGGGCGGGGATCAGCCTGGGGCCCACGCGCTCCGGCCTTCCGCCGCTGGCCGCGGGGCAGGGGCTGGCCAGCCACCTGGGATTGATTCCGGGCGACACGGTGACGGTGGTGTCGTTCACCAACATCCGCATGACCCCCATGGGCCCGTCGCCCAAGATGGAGTACTTCGAGTTCGTGGGCGGATTCCGCACGGGAATGTTCGAGTACGACAGCAAGTTCTCGTACACCTCGCGCGAGGCCGCGCAGGAGCTGTCGGGGCTGGGCGAGGCGGTGAGCGGGCTGGAGGTGCGGCTGCGCGACCCCGAGAACGCCGCGCCGGCGGGCAACCGCATCGAGCGCGCGCTGGGGCTGCCGTACCGCACGGACAACTGGATGGACATGAACGCGTCGCTGTTCAACGCGCTCAAGCTGGAAAAGCTGGCCCTGGGGCTCATTCTGCTGCTCATCGTCATCGTCGCCGCCTTCAACATCGTCTCCACCCTGGTGATGGTGGTGACCGACAAGACGCGCGAGATCGGCATCCTGAAGAGCATGGGGATGACGTCGCGCCGCATCCTGCACCTGTTCATGATGCAGGGGCTGGTGATCGGCATGGTGGGCGCGCTGATCGGCGGGGCGGGCGGCGTGCTGGTGTCGTGGGTCACGGACCACTTCAAGCTGATCCGCATTCCCGGCGAGGTGTACTTCGTGAGCTACCTGCCGGTCAAGGTGGATCCGTGGGACCTGGCGGGCATCCTGTTCTGCACGGTGGTGATCTCCTTTCTGGCCACGGTGTATCCCGCATGGCAGGCCGCGCGCCTGGACCCGGTGGAGGCGATCCGCCATGAGTAGCATCGACCGCACGGGCCCGCCGGCGCTGGCCGCGCACGGGGTCACCAAGGCGTACGTGGGCGGCGACGGCACCCCCATCCGCGTGCTGGACGGGGTGGACCTGGAGGTGCACGCCGGGGAGATGGTGTCCGTCATCGGCGCCTCGGGGAGCGGCAAGAGCACCCTGCTGCAGGTGATCGGCGCGCTGGACCGCCCGGATGCGGGCGACGTGTCCATCGGCGGCGAGCGCATCGCGGGGATGAAGGACGAGGCGCTGGCGCGGCTGCGCGGCCGGACGGTGGGGTTCGTCTTTCAGTTCCACCACCTGCTGCGCGAGTTCAGCGCGCTGGAAAACGTGATGATGCCGCAGCTGGTGGCCGGGGTGGGCGACCGCGCCGCGCGCGACCGCGCCCGCGAGCTGTTGGACCTCGTCGGCCTGTCGGGTCGGGTGGAGCACAAGCCGGCGCAGCTTTCCGGCGGCGAGCAGCAGCGGGTTGCCGTGGCCCGGGCGCTGGCCAACCGGCCGCTGGCGCTGCTGGCCGACGAGCCCAGCGGCAACCTGGACCCCGACACGAGCGAGCGGCTGCACGAGCACCTCTTTCGCGTCTGCCGCGAGGAGCGCGCGGCCATGGTGCTGGTGACGCACGACCTTTCCCTTGCCGCGCGCGCGGACCGCGTTCTGCGGCTGCACGGGGGACAGCTGGTGGACGCCCGCGCCGCCCTGGAGGGCGGGGCGGGGGAACAGGGAGGACTGCGGGATGCTGTGTGAAAACTGCGGCAAGAACGAGGCGGCCATCCACCTCACCCAGATTCAGAACAACGAGATGACCACGCGCCACCTCTGCGAGGTGTGCGCCGAAACCATGGGCCTTTCCTCTGGCGGCGCGGGCCCCTCGGCCCCGCTGGCGGACTTCATCGCCCAGATGGGCAAGGCCATCGCCTCCGAGACGGTCGCCACGGCGGGCACCTGCCCCAGCTGCGGCCTCACCCTGGCGGACTTCAAGAAGACGGGGCGGCTGGGGTGCGCCCGCTGCTACTCCGTGTTCGATACCTCGCTGCGCGGGCTGCTGCGCAAGCTGCACGGCGGCACCCAGCACAGCGGCAAGGTCTATCTTCCCAAGGACCCGACGGAAACGGACCGCACGGCGCGGCTGGTGAGCCTGCGCCGCGGGCTGGGGCGCGCCGTGGACAGCGAGGACTTTGAGCGGGCGGCCGCGCTGCGCGACCAGATCCGCCGCCTGGAAGCCGGACAGGAGGCCTGAGATGAGGGAACGCTTTCTGGACGGCGACACCGACGCCGGGCTGGCCTGGCTGCGCGCGGACGGGCCGCACAGCGACATCGTGCTCAGCACGCGCATCCGGCTGGCGCGCAACCTTCAGAACTTTCGCTTCGGCACCCGCGCGGACGCCGACGACCGCGGCGAGGTGCTGCGCCTCACCCTGGCCGCGGCGGACGCGGCGCCCTCGCTGCAGGCCGGCCGCAACGTCACCGTGAGCCAGCTGGACGAGCGCGAGCGGCAGCTGCTGGTGGAGCGCCACCTGGTGAGCCGCGAACTGGTGGGCGGCGAAGGGCACGTGGCGCCCACGCACACCGCGCTCGTCCTCGCGCCCGGCGAGGCGCTGAGCGTGATGGTGAACGAAGAAGACCACCTGCGCCTGCAGAACATCGTGGGCGGCTTTCGCCTGCGCGACGCCTGGCGCGACGTGGAGCGGCTGGACGACGAGCTGGGGCAGCGCGTCCCCTACGCCTTTCACCCCGAGTTCGGCTACCTGACGTCCTGTCCGACGAACGTGGGGACGGGGCTGCGCGCCTCGGTGCTCATGCACCTGCCCGGGCTGGTGCTCACGCAGGAGATCGCCAAGGTGCTGCAGGGGATCAGCCAGGTGGGGCTCACCTTTCGCGGGCTCTACGGCGAGGGGAGCGACGTGGTGGGCAACTTCTTCCAGATCAGCAACCAGACCACGCTGGGCAAGACGGAAGAGGACCTGATCGACCACCTGCAGCGCATCGTGCAGCAGGTGGTGCAGTACGAGACGCAGGCCCGCGCCGTGCTGCTGCGCGACGCCCCCACCGTGATCGAGGACAAGGTGTGGCGCGCATACGGGTTGCTGCGCCACGCGCGGTCCACTTCGTTCGAGGAGGTGATGAACCTGCTGAGCGGCGTGCGGCTGGGCGTGGGGCTGAAACTAATCGAGAACGTTCGTGTACAGACCCTCAACCGGATCATGATCTTCGCCCAGTCCGCGCACCTGGAGCGCGCGGGCGAAGCATCGGTCCCCCAGGCCGACCCGGACGTGCGCCGCGCGGCGTTCGTTCGCGGTGTCCTGGCTGCTGAAGAATCTGGCGCGGCGAATGCGTAGCCCGGCCCCCTGGCCGAGTGCTTTGATTGACGAACGTGGTCCCGCCCGAACCAAGGTCCTGCTGACATGAACTACAACTTCACCGACCGCGTGCGGAAGGTCCTGGCAATGGCCCGCGAGGAGGCCATTCGCCTGCAGCACGACTACGTCGGGACCGAGCACATCCTCCTGGGGCTCATCCGCGAGGGCGAGGGCGTCGCCGCGGCCGTGCTGAACAACCTGAACGTCGACCTGGAGCAGGTGCAGGAAAAGGTCGAGGAGTCGGTTCGGCGCGGCAAGGCCACCATTGCCCTGGGCGAGCTGCCGTACACGTCGCGCGCCAAGAAGGTACTGGAGTTCGCCATGGCCGAGGCCCGCGAGCTCAACCACTCGTACGTGGGCACCGAGCACCTGCTGCTGGGGCTGCTGCGCGAAGAGAAGGGGATCGCCGCCGAGGTGCTCACGCAGCTGGGCGTGAGCCTGGAGGACGCGCGCCGCGAAACGCTCAAGCTGCTGGGGAGCGAGCCCAACGCCGCGCCCTCCACGGGCACCCCCGCCGCGGCCGCCGGCACCGGCGCCACGCCCAAGGGCGAAAAGAAGAGCAAGACGCCCGCGCTGGACCACTTCTGCCGCGACCTGACCGAGCTGGCGCGCCAGGGCGACCTGGACCCCACCATCGGCCGCGCGGAAGAGATCGAGCGGGTGATGGAGATTCTGTCGCGCCGCAAGAAGAACAACCCAGTGCTCATCGGCGAGCCCGGGGTGGGCAAGACGGCCATCGTGGAGGGGCTGGCCCAGCTGATCGCGGAGGGCAAGTGCCCCGACAGCCTGCGCGACTACCGCGTGCTGTCGCTGGACATGGCCGCCGTCATCGCCGGCACCAAGTACCGCGGCCAGTTCGAGGAGCGGCTCAAGGCTGTGATGAACGAGATCAGCCAGAACAAGAGCATCATCCTGTTCATCGACGAGCTGCACACCCTGGTGGGCGCGGGCGCGGCCGAAGGCGCCATCGACGCCAGCAACATGCTCAAGCCGGCGCTGGCCCGCGGCGAGCTGCAGTGCGTGGGCGCGTCGACGCTGAACGAGTACCGCAAGTACATTGAAAAGGACGGCGCCCTGGAGCGCCGCTTCCAGACGGTGAACGTGGATCCGCCCAGCATCGACGAGGCCATCCAGATCGTCACCGGGCTGCGCGGGCACTACGAGGACCACCACCGCATCCGCATCACCGACGAGGTGATCGAGGCGGCCGTCAAGCTGTCGGAGCGCTACATCACCGACCGGTTCCTGCCCGACAAGGCCATCGACGTGATCGACGAGGCCGGGGCCCGGGCGCGCCTGCAGACGCAGGTGCCGCCGCCGGACGTGGAAGAGCTCAAGAAGCAGCTGGAGGAAGTGGCCGGCAAGAAGGACGGCGCCATTCGCGACCAGGACTTCGAGCGCGCCGCCGAGCTGCGCGACTACGAGCGCGAACTGCAGAAGCGCATTCAGGACCGCGAAAAGAGCTGGGAAGAGGAGCGCAAGACCAACCGCCCCGCGCTGAGCGAGGAGGACGTGGCGTTCATCGTCAGCCGCTGGACCGGCATTCCGGTTACGCGCCTGAAGCAGGCCGAGACGGCCCGCCTGGTGAACATGGAAGGGGAGCTGCACGAGCGCATCGTGGGGCAGGACCGCGCGGTGCAGATCATTTCGCGGGCCATCCGCCGCAGCCGGGCGGGGCTCAAGGACCCCAACCGCCCCATCGGCTCGTTCATCTTTGCCGGGCCCACGGGCGTGGGCAAGACGGAGCTGGCCCGCGGGCTGGCCGAGTTCCTGTTCGCCGACCGCAACGCGCTCATCCGCGTGGACATGTCGGAGTACATGGAGAAGTTCTCGGTGTCGCGGCTGATCGGCGCGCCTCCGGGGTACGTGGGGTACGAGGACAGCGGCACCCTTACCAAGGCCGTGCGGCGCAAGCCGTACTCGGTGGTGCTGCTGGACGAGATCGAAAAGGCGCACCCGGACGTGTTCAACCTGCTGCTGCAGGTGCTGGATGAAGGTCACCTGACCGACAACTACGGCCGCGTGATCGACTTCAAGAACACGGTGGTGATCATGACCTCCAACCTGGGCGCCCGCGACATCGGCAAGGGCCCGGGGCTGGGCTTTCATGCCCCGAGCCAGCAGTCGCAGTACGACCGCATGGAGGAAAAGGTCAAGGAGGAGATCGAGCGCGCGTTCAACCCGGAGTTCATCAACCGGCTGGACGACGTGATCGTGTTCCACCCGCTGACCCGCGAGCAGATCGGTTCCATCATCCACAACCTGCTCAAGGACGTGGAGAACCGGCTGAAGGAGGAAGAGCTCTCGCTGAAGCTGACCGACGAGGCCGTGGACTTCATGGTGGAGCACGGCTACGACGAAAAGTTCGGCGCGCGCCCCCTGCGGCGGGCCATTCAGCGGTACCTGGAGGATCCGCTGTCGGAAAAGATCCTCACGTCGGAGTACAGCCCGGGCGACGAGATCGAGGTGTCGGTCGCCGAAGATCGCCAGAAACTGGCCTTCCGGGTTCCGTCGAAAACCCAGACCGTGTAACAGAATCCAGGTGTTTCACTCCATTCGGGGACGGGCCGCCGCGGCGGCCCTCCTCCTTTTCGCCTCCGGCGCGCTCGCTCCGCGCGCCGCCCCCGCACAAACGGCCCCCGCCGCGCCCCCTCCGGGCTTCGTGGTGGACACGGTGGTGGTGCGCGGCTCGCAACGCATCGCCGAAGAGGCGGTGCGCTCCACGCTGGGCCTGCGCCCGGGCGCCACGGTGACCGCGCCCGTGGTGCAGGACGCCATCCGCCGCCTGATGTCGTCGGGGAACTACGAGTCGGTGCAGGTTTCCGTCCGCAACCCCGACGCGGGGCACGGGCCCTTGGTGGTGGACGTGCGCGAGCGGCCGCTGCTGGCCGAGGTGCGCTTCGAGGGGCTGCGCAGCATTGCCGGCACCACGGTGCGCGACTCCGCCGGGCTGCGTGAGAACACTCCGCTGGAGCCGCAGCGCGTGGCCACGGCCATCAAGCTGATCCGCGACCTGCTGGCCAAGAAGGGGGTGCAGGTGCTGGCGGTGGACACGGCGACCCAGCCGGTGCCCACCGGCGGCGTGCGCCTGACCTTTACCGTGCGCGAAGGCAACCGCCTGGCCATCAGCGACATCGACTTCACGGGCAACCAGGCGTTCGGCGACGACGTGCTCAAGGGCGCGCTGAGCACGCGGGAAGAAGGCTTCCTGTGGTTCCGCACCGGCAAGTTTGACCGGGCGACCTTTGACGAGGACCTGCGCACCCACCTGCCGCAGTTCTACGGCTCGCACGGCTACATCGACTTCGCCGTGGTGCGCGACACGCTGGTGGTGGATCCCTCCACCGGCAAGGCGCGGCTGACCATCGAGGTGTCCGAGGGGCCGCAGTACCGCCTGGGCGAGTTCAACGTGGAGGGCAACTCACGCTTTCCCACGGAGATCCTGGCCGAGCAGTTCACCACGCAGCGCCGTTCGGTGCTGGGCCTGCCTTTTGGCAGCCAGCACGAGCGCGAAGCGGGCGAGGTGTTTGACCAGGGCGCGCTGAACGCGGCGGCCACGGCCATCGAGCAGCAGTACCGCAACGAGGGCTACCTGTACGCGCAGGTGATCCCCTCCGTGCAGCGCATGCCGGGCGCCGCCGGGCAGCCCCCGCGGGTGAACGTGTCGCTGGCCGTCTCGGAGCAGCAGCCGTTCTACATCCGCCGGGTGGCGTTCGCCGGGAACACCAACACGCACGAGTCGGTGATCCGCGACCGCCTGTGGGTGGTGCCGGGCGACGTGTACAGCGAAGCGCGGGTGATGCAGAGCTACCAGGCCATCAGCGGCCTGGGCTTCTTTGAAACCCCCATGCCGGTGCCCGACATCGTTCCCAACCCCGAGACGGGGACGGTGGACATCACCTTCCACGTCAAGGAGAAGCAGACGGGGAGCGTGAACTTCGGCACGGTGTTCGGCGGGTCGCCGTACAGCGGCAACAGCGGGCGCTTCGCCGGTTTCCTGGGCTTTCAGGAGCCCAACCTGTTCGGCCAGGGCAAGCAGGCCAACGTGCGCGCCGAGGTGGGCTACGGCCGCAGCACGCTGGAACTGAGCTACAGCGACCCATCCATCAACGGCGGGCGCAACTCGGGGAGCGTGTCGGTGTTCCGCTCCGGCGACCGGTACGCGCGCTTCGGCAATGGGCGCCGCACCCGCACGGGCGCCTCGCTGCAGTTCGGCTTCCCGGTTCCGGGATCGCAGCGCACGCGGGCGTTCCTGGGCTACTCGCTCTCGCGCACGGCGTACGAGACGGACGACGAAGAGGCGTGCAACGGCTCCAACAGCCTGTTCTGCCTTCCGGACGCCACGGCCAGCACGCTGTCGCTGTCGGTGGCGCGCGACACCAAGAACCACCCGCTCTTTCCCACGGCGGGCACGCGGCAGTCGGTGCAGCTGGAGCAGACGGGCGGGCCGCTGGGCGGCAGCGCCAACTTCCAGAAGCTGTTTACGCAGGCGGAGTGGTGGGTGCCGGTGGGCCGGCTGGGCAGCTCGCCCCGCGCGCCGACCATGGCGCTGGGGCTGAACGGGCGGGCGGGCGCCATCTTTGGCGACGCGGGTCCGCTGCCGTTCGAGCGCTTCTACGTGGGCGGCGTGCAGTTCGGGCAGCCGCTGCGCGGGTACCAGGAGAGCAGCATCGGGCCGCGCGGCTACAGCCTGCAGTGCAACCGCAGCCTGGAGCTCAACTGCCTCGGCGACGCCTTCTTCACCGTGACGGGCGAGTACGCGCTGCGGCTCACGGACGCGCTTTCGGTGTCGGCCTTTGGCGACGCGGGCAACGTGTTCGGCTCGGTGGGCGAGTTCAACCCCACCTCGCGGCTGTACCGCGGCGCGGGCGTGGGCGTTACGCTGGTGACCCCGTTCCTGGGCGCCATCGGCATCGACGCGGCGTACGGATTCGACCGCCCGGACCCGGGCTGGGAGATTCACTTCAAGCTGGGCAACTCCTTCTAACCCCCGAGATTCGGGAGAGCATCTGAAATGAAGCGGATTCTGTCGTTTGCCTTCGCGGGCGCCCTGGCCCTGGCCGCCATGGCGGCTCCGGCCCATGCGCAGCTCAAGATGGGCTACATCAACTCGCAGCGGGTGCTGGCCGAGACTCCGGCGTTCGCCGAGGTGCGGGCCACGCTGGAGCGCGAGTTCGCCACGCAGCGCGCGGAGATCGACTCGCTGGAGGCCCGCCTGGGCCGCGCCGACGCGGAACTGCGGTCTCAGACCACGCTGACCGACGCGGTGCGCCAGCAGCGGCAGCAGGCGCTGCAGCAGCAGTTTGCGCAGTACCAGCAGCGCGCGCAGCAGATTCAGCAGCAGGTGCAGACGCGCGAGCAGGCGCTGGTGCGGCCGGTGATGGAGCGCATTCGCGGCGTGCTGGAGGAAGTGCGCGCGGCGGGCGGGTTCAGCTTCATCATGGATCCGCCGGAGGGCGTGATCGTGGCGGTGGATCCGGCGCTGGACGTGACGGACCAGGTGGTGCGCCGCCTGGGCGGCACGCCGGCGGCCCCCGGGGCTGCCCCGGCCGGCCCGCGCCGCCCGTAAGCCTTCCGCCCGACGGAATTTGCCGGGCGCCCCGCGCCCCGCTAGCTTCGATGCCCGCGACATGGTTTGTCGCGGGCATCGTGCGTTAGGGGAAGTGCCCAGGGGCAAGTGCCCAGTGCCCAGAGGGATGGGCATTCGCGCGGGGTGCAGAACGAAAGTACGAAAGTACGGAAGTACGAAAGTACGGAAGTACGAAAGGGGCCGGGCACTTGGCACTGAGCACTTGGCACTTCGCACTTTCTTCCCGGCGTGAGGGATTCGCGCCCGCCGGGCCGAGAGCCCGGAGTGCAGGGGCAACAGCAGTACCGTTGCCCCGGAACGGAGGGGGCTCGGCGCCGTTAGGCACAGTTGTATCGTGCCTTACGGCGCGCGAAGCCCGACCCGGAGCGCAGCGGAGGGGCACGCCCACAAACGCAGTTCCCAACGGGTTCGGCACCGATGTCAAACGAACCCGCTGCATCACATGAACGGAAGCACATGGCGGAGTTGACGGCGGCGGACGTGGCGCGTGTGTCCGAGGGCGACCTGGAAGGCGACGGCGCCCTCCTGCTGCGCGGGGTGGCCCCGCTGGAAGAAGCCGGGCCCGAACACCTGTCGTTCGTTGCCGAAGCGAGATACCACCCGTACATTCAGGCCTCCCGGGCGGGCGCCGTGCTCGTGGCGCGCGACGCCCGCGTGCAGCTTCCCGCCGGGATGAGCGCGGTGCGGGTGGACGACCCGCGCCGCGCCCTCGCGCGCCTGCTGCCGCTGTTCTACCCCGAGCCGCCCGCAGCCCCCGGCGTGCACCCCACGGCGGTGCTGGGCGCGGGCGTCTCCGTCGCCGCTTCCGCCACCGTGGGGCCGTACGCGGTGCTGGGCGACGGCACGCGCGTCGGCGAGCGGGCGCGGATCGGCGCGCAGACGGTGGTGGGGCGCGGGTGCGAGATCGGCG
>NZ_DASVTX010000039.1:0-17461 GCF_036387355.1 Longimicrobium sp. | reverse complement strand
GCCAAGTGCCAAGTGCCAAGTGCCAAGTGCCAAGTGCCAAGTGCCAAGTGCCGGGGCAACTGCAACTGTGGTGTTACTGAGCACTTGATCCTGGGCACTGGGCACTCTGAAGCGCGGCGGCATGGCGAATGCCTAATGGATTGGCGTACTTGAAGATGCGCGCCGTCGGGCATTGTGTCCGGAGCCGCGCGCCGGGAGATCGTGACGGAGTCTTGACACAAGATGTGGTGGGGTGGCTTGACGGAATGCCCCACCCGTGGTCATCTTCAACTTGGCCCCAGCAGGTTCGTGCGGCCTCCCCGTTCGCCATCTCCGGATCCACCCGCGCCGTTCCGGCACACGGAAGGCGCGCGCCGGTGCAGGTGTACGGACGTTCGCACGATCCGTGGTTTCCCATTCCTCATCACACGCAGGCAGCCGGGAACGCACAGAACGCAAACGCACAACTCGCCGAAAGGAGGGGCGAGCACATGGGGTGCTTGGCACTGAATGCTTCGTACGAACCGCTTACCATCCTGCCTGTGGAACGCGCGCTCCGGCTCGTGTTCGAGCACAAGGCCGAGGTGCTGGAAGCGGACGACTGCCGAATCTTTCGCTCCGCCCGGGAACGGGTGGCGGCCCCGCTCGTCATCCGGCTCAAGCGGTTCGTGCACGTACCGCGCAGGTTCCGCCGCCAGGTGACCAACACCTTCCTGTTCGCGCGGGACAGCTACCGCTGCATGTACTGCGGCCGCCACAAGGGCCAGCTCCGCGGGCGTGAGTTCCTGACGCGCGACCACGTGGTCCCGCTGTCGCGCGGCGGCGAGAACACGTGGGAGAACGTGGCCACGGCGTGCTCGCAGTGCAACAACCGCAAGGCCAGCCACCTTCCGGAAGAGTGTGCGGCATGCACCTGTCGCGCAAGCCCACCGAGCCCAACTATGTGGAGCTGGTGTGGGCCGTGCGGCGCGTGACCGCCGTGCAGGCCAAGTACGTGGCCATGTTCTACGGCGACGAGGTGCTGGACGCGCTGCGCCGGCACGCCGAAGACGAGCACAGTTCCGCCCCGGATGGTGAACCGGTGCGCCACCTGGCGCTGGTGAGCTGACGGCGGGCCTGTCTCCTCTGGACTGGCCCGCTTTTCTTTGGGACCGACGAGAGCCCTCCTTCACCACCACGTGAAGGAGGGCTCTTCGCATTCCGGAATTCGTGGGCGTCTCACTCCACCGCGGCGCTCTCGGCGGGCCACAGGACGCGAAAGGTGGAGCCTTCGCCCGGGGCGGATTCCACCCACACGCGCCCGCCGCGCCCCTCCACCAGCTTCTTGACGATGGAGAGGCCGATGCCGGTGCTTTCCACCCGGTCGCGCGACTCCAGCGTCTGGAAGATGGTGAAGATGCGATCGTGGAACTCCGGCGCGATCCCCGGGCCGTGGTCGCGCACCGCGAACTCCCACGTGCCCGGGCCGGCGCGGCTTGCGGACACCTCCACCCGGGCCTGGGCGCCGCCGCCGTACTTGACCGCGTTGCCGATCAGGTTCATCAGCACCTGCTGCAGCGGCAGGCGCTCCGTGACGATCACCGGCAGCGCGGGGGCGACCTCGATGGCGGCGCCCGGCGGCGGGGCCAGCAGATCCACGACGTCGCGCACCAGCGCGCCGGTATCCACCGCTTCCGCCTCGGCCCGCACGCGGCCGGCGCGCGAGTACTGCAGGATGCCGTCGATCAGCGCCTCCATGCGCACCGCGCGGCCGCGCAGCAGGGCGAGCTGCTCCTTGACCTCCGGGGTCGCCGCGCCGGCCAGGTCCTCCTCGATCCAGCTGGACAGGTTGCTGATCCCGCGCAGCGGCGCCTTGAGGTCGTGACTGGCCACGTACGCGAACTGGTCCAGCTCGCGGTTGCTGGCCTCCAGCGCCCGCGCCGACCGCGCCAGCTCCTCCGCCTTGAGCTCCACCTCCTTGCGCGCCCGCACCTGCTCGGTGACGTCCACCGCGTGCACCAGGATGTCGCGCCCGTGCGGCCCCTCGCCCGGGAGCGGCCGCCAGACCAGGTTCCAGTAGCTGTCTTCCAGAATCCCCGTCCCCCAGCGGTCGATGGGGACGTTGACCTCCGGGTCCATGTACGGCTCGCCGCTCTCGTACGTCCGGTCCAGCAGCTCGAACAGCCCCGAGTCGCGAAATTCGGGGAAAGCCTCGCGAAAGGGCCGGCCCACCGCGCCCAGCTTGCCCACGGTGCGTTCCCAGGTGGGGTTCACCATGGTGATGATGTGCTCGGGGCCGGCGTACAGCGCCATCACGGCCGGGCTTTCGGAAAAGATCTGCTCCAGACGCGCCCGGCCCACTTCCAGGTCGCGGATCAGCTGCTCCCGTTCATCCGCGGCGCGGCGCTCGGCGTCGATGTCGTCGATCACCACCAGCCCGCCCGTGAGCACTCCTTCCCCGTCACGGATGGGCGCGCCGGTAATGCGCACCCACGCCCGGCTTCCGTCGCCGCGCTGGTAGTGGTAGTCGTCGGGACCCGCCACCTGGCCCGTGGCGAACACGCGCGCGAGCGGATACTCGTGCCCCTGCACGCGCCGCCCGTCCGGGTGGAACGCGATCCATTCGCCGTAATCCTCCACCCCCGCCGAGTGCAGCACCGGGTGGCGGAAGATTTCTTCCAGCCGCCGGTTGCCCATCACGATCTGCCCCGACGGGGCTGCGGCGATGATGATGCCCATGGGTGCGTGCTCGATGATGGCCGCCAGGCGCGCGCCCTCCAGCGCCGCCTTGTCGCGCGCGCGGCGCAGGTCCTCGTTGGCCCGCTGCAACTCGCCGTTGGACGCCTCCAGCTCCGTCTGCACGTCTTCCAGATACGACGCCTGCTGCTGAAGCGCCTCCTTCTGCGTTTCCAGCTCGATGGCCTGCTCCTCCACCAGCCGCCGGGCCTCCAGCTGGTCGGTCACGTCCACCCCGTGCACCAGAATGCCGCCGATGCGGCCGTCCGCCTGCGTCAGCGGCTGGTACACGAAGTTGACGAACCGCTCTTCCATGGGCGCGCCGGGCGTGCGCTGCAGGTGAATGCCGATCTCGTTGCCCACAAAGGGCTCGCCCGTGCGGTACACCTTGTCCAGCAATTCCAGAAAGCCCTGCCCGGCCACCTCGGGAAGCGCCTCGCGAACGGGCTTGCCCACCACCGCGCGGTGCCCCACGAGCTGCAGGTACGGCGGATTGGCGAGCTCGAACACGTGGTCCGGGCCGCGCAGCGTGGCGATGAAGGCCGGCGCCTGCTGAAAGACGGCCGCCAGCCGCGCCCGCTGCGTCTCCATCTCGCGCACCACGCGCTCGCGCTCCTCGTCCGCGCGCGCCCGGGCGATGGCGAGCGCGATGCCGTCGGCGATGATGGCCAGCGTTTCCGTCGTACGTTCGGGGAGCGGGCGCCGCGCGTACAGGGCAATGACGCCCACCGCATGCCCCTCCACCAGAAGGGGATAGCCGGCGAACGACGCGATCCCCTCCCGGTGGGCCCACTCGCCATCGGCCATCCGCTCGTCGCCCGCGACGTCGTTGGTCAGGTAGGGCGCGCCCTCGTGCGCGATGCGGCCAATCCGGTGCGTACCGACCGGCACCCGGCCGTGCGCGCCGTCCCCGGCGGAAACCGCGCCGGATGCGGCGCGCGGCTCCAGCACCGGCTCCGCTTCGCTCAGCGTCCAGATGCGCGCGGCGGCCACGCCCAGGTGCTCCACCACCGCGTCCGTGCACCCCCGCAGCACGTCGTTCAGCGGGCCGCCCTGCGTAACCCGCGTTCCCACCGCCGCGATCAGCGCGGATTCGGCGGCGCGCAGGGCACGCTCTTCCCGCGCGCGAAGCTCGTCCGCGATGCCGCGCGCCTCGATGATGGTGCCGACCGTACGTTCCCCGTCACGGATGGGGCTGGCGGTGAACGCGACCGGGTAGAAGCTCCCGTCCTTGTGGACAAAGACTTCTTCCCCCTGCTCGCGCATGTTGCGCGGAAAGGCGCGGTCGATGGGGCACTCTTCCAGCGGATAGGGCGAGCCGTCCGGCCGCGTGTGGTGGATGAACTCGTGCAGCGGCTTGCCGCGCAGTTCCGCGAGCGTGAACCCGGTCAGCGCCTCCGCTGCGGGGTTCAGGTACGTGCACCGCTGCCGCTCGTTCAGGATGAAGAGCGCGAGCGTCGCGTTGGCCGCCACCGTCTCCAGCTGGCGGCGATAGTGGTCGGCGTCCTGCGGGATCGCGCCCGCGGACGGGGAATCTGTGGTCGTCATGAAGCAACGTCGCGGGTCTGCGCTGGGCCGGTGCGGCCCCGGATGGCCTGCAATAACCTCACCCTGTCCGCCCGTGGCGGGAACCGGTGGGCTGAAATCCATCCTCGCGAAAGCGCCGTGTCGACATCGAACGAGCCGGTCTTTTGCGAGCGCCGGGCGTGCGCTCTACATTCGCCGCGGCCGTCCCGTTCCCCCAGCCATCGCCGATCCGCCATGCCGCATTCCGTCCGCATCGCCGCCGCGACTTCCGCGGCGCTCCTGTTCGCCACGGGCGCCCGCGCGCAGGCCGTGCGCGTGCCGGACCAGCACCCGCGCGTGCGGCAGGCCCTGGAGCACGTGCGCGCCACCGAGCCGCGGACCATCGAAGACCAGATCGCGCTGTGCCAGATCCCCGCGCCGCCCTTCAAGGAAGCCGCGCGGGCGGAGGTGTACCGCCGCCGGCTGGAGGCGCTGGGGCTGCGCAACGTGCGCATCGACAGCGTGGGCAACGTGATCGGCGAGCGGCCGGGGCAGCCGGGCGAGCCCGTCATCGTCATTTCCGGCCACCTGGACACCGTCTTTCCGGAGGGAACGGACGTCACCGTGCGCCGCGAGGGGACGGTGCTGCGCGGCCCCGGCATCGGCGACGACTGCCGCGGCCTGGCGGTGCTGCTTTCCGTGGTCAACGCGCTCAACCAGGCGCAGGTGCAGACGCGCGGCACCATTCTGTTCGTCGGCACGGTGGGGGAGGAGGGGGCGGGCAACCTGCGCGGGGTGCGGCACCTGTTCGGCAGCGAACTGCGCGGCCGGGTGGACGCGTTCATCTCTGTGGACGGCACGGGGCTGGGCCTCACCCGCGACGCGGTGGGGAGCCATCGCTACACCGTTACCTACCGCGGCCCCGGCGGGCACAGCTACGGCGACTTCGGCGTGCCGAACCCCATCCACGCGCTGGGGCGGGCGATCGCGAAGATCTCCGAGTTCCAGGTCCCGTCCGATCCGCGCGTGAGCTTCAGCGTCGGCGTCGTTCAGGGCGGCACCTCGGTGAACTCCATCGCCATGGAATCGTCGCTGCAGATGGACATGCGCTCGGTGGACGAGGGCGCGCTGCAGGCGCTGGACAACCGCTTTCAGCAGGCGATCCGCGCGGCGCTGGACGAGGAGAACGCGCGGTGGACGGAGGGCGCGCGGCTCACGCTCACGGTGGACACCATCGGCATTCGCCCGGGAGGAAGGCAGTCGCCGGACGCGCACATCGTCCGCGCGGCGGAGGCGGCGGGGCGGTCGCTGGGCTTCGCGGTGGAGTCGGGGGCGAGCAGCACGGACGCCAACATCCCCATCAGCCTGGGGATTCCGGCGGTGACCATCGACGGCGGCGGCAAGGGCGGGGGCGCGCACTCGCTGGGAGAGTACTTCGACACGGCGGGCAGCCAGCGCGGCACCGAATGGGCACTTCTCTTCGTCCTCACCCTGGCAGGCGTGCGCTGATCACGAACTCACGTAGATGAACTGTTTTTGCCTGAAAGGGTTAAATATCTTCCCTCGGTTGGCGATGCGGGACACACATCGATGAGCAACGTGGTATGCTGAAGATCACGATCAACGGGAAGCCGGTCCGACCAGCGGATCTTGAGAAAGAGCTCCTTCGGGCCGCAGCGAAGAGAGTGGGGGAAGAGATGCGAGATCGGCTTGGCTCAATCCGCCATCCTGACACGGGAGAATTCCCGAGCATCGTCGTTGAGGGTGACGCTCTGGACGACTTGCGCCTTCGCATCGAAGGGTCGGCAAGTCTGCTGGAAATCGTCAAGGCTCGGCTAACGCCGGAAGACGAGGAAAAGATGACCTACGTGGCCAATGATGCTCAGACACCGAAAGCGTTTCTTAGTTACGGTTGGGATGATCGCGCGCTGGCAGAAAAGATCGCGACAGGCCTTCAAAAGCACGGGATCGAGACATGGTGGGCCGAGTGGGAGATTAGAGGAGGGGACAGCATTCGGCGTAAAATCGATTCCGGACTGGTCGATTGCACACATTTCATCGTGCTGCTGACGCCCACCTCAATCGGGCGGCCATGGGTCAACGAGGAGATTGATGCGGGATTCGTACAGAAGGTGAGGCAGCAAAGCCGGTTTATCCCCCTGCGCTACGCCCTGTCGCACGACGCCTTGCCACCGCTCTTGTCGGGAATGCTTTCGCCAGAGGTAGATGAGGATGCCTCGAACCTGCTTGAACTCATCCACGATATTCACGGTATCAGCCGAAAGCCCTTGCTGGGCGCTGCTCCTTCCGTCGCGCTCACTCCCAAAAGTGAATATTCGGCCGGCGCTACGGCGGTCGCAGGTGTCTTCGTCGCTCGTAGTGAGAACGGTACTTTCGGCGACCCGCAACTGAGAATAGAGGAGCTTGGCGCTTTGCCCGGTTTGTCTCCGGACGAAACGACGGATGCTGTCTACGAACTGAGGTATAGGCTGAGGAAGGCCGTCGACACGATAATGCCAGAGGATTCCTTGTTCTCCGAATTCGATCGTTTGTGGCAGCCATGGAATCCGTCGGTGGATGCTTCCACGCTCGCCGCAGGTTTGGTCAACGATCCGGAGCACCCGGATAAATGCTCTGAGATCGCAACTCGGTACGATTGGCCCGCTCGTCGATTGAATCCCGCAATCAGTTACTTGGCCGAGCGCAATGCAATTCAGTTGATCAGAACGCTTGGGTGTCGCCCATTCGTTGGAGCTTTCGTGAAGAAAACCGACGCGACCCGCCGATTTGTTAAGAGCCGTAGTTGAGGGCCGGGCTCTCGATCGGTGGCGGGCCGGCCTTCTTTTAGGGTCGGCCCGTTGTGCGTCCGCTGGCCGGAACGCGGCATGCGCGATCCGCTCGGACCGGCGGAGGAGGACGAGATGGCCCCCCGACTTGCCCGGCGCGGGGCGGGGGAGCATGTTGGGCGGCTGGAAAACCGACCCGTACCGACGAGTGTTCATGCCCGAGATCCAGGCCGCCCTGCTGGCCGACGTTCCCCAAGGCGAAGCCCGCGAGTTTGCCGTCGCGGGCCGCGAGATCGTGCTCTGCAACGTGGAAGGCGAGATCTACGCGCTGCAGGGGATGTGCACCCACGAGGAGCTTCCGCTGGACGGCGGCGAGGTGGACGGCACGGAGCTCGTGTGCAACTGGCACGGCGCCACGTTCGACGTGTGCACCGGCCGCGCGACGGGCCTCCCCGCCACCAAGGCGCTGGAAACGTACGAGACGCGGGTGGATGACGAGGGCCGCATCTTCGTTACGCTCCCCGGCTGACCCGTAACCGCTGGCCTGAACTTCGCTTACGGCGGATGCAGGGCCGGAGCGACGGCCGCGGGGCGCAGGCGAAGGAGGCGGGATGCGGGGCAGGATGATGGTGATGGCGGCGGCGTTCGCCCTCGCGGCGTTGGCCGGGTGCGGAGGATCCACGACGGGGGGAGAAGCGGAGAGCGGAATGCGCTACCTGGCGCTGGGCGATTCGTACACGATCGGGGAGGGCGCGGGCGAGGCGGACCGCTGGCCGGTGCAGCTGGCCGGCCTGCTGCGCGCTCGCGGCGTGGAGATCGGCGACCCGGAGATCATCGCGCGGACGGGGTGGACCACGGACGAGCTGTCTGCCGCCATCGACCGCGAAGATCCGCGGGGCCCGTACGCGCTGGTGTCGCTGCTGATCGGCGTGAACAACCAGTATCGAGGCCGCGGCGCGGAGGAGTACCGCACGCAGTTCGCGGCGCTCCTGCAGCGCGCCATCGGCTTCGCGGGGGGCGACGCGGGAAAGGTGATCGTCCTTTCCATTCCCGACTGGGGCGTCACGCCGTTCGCGGATGGGCAGGACCGCGCGCGGATCGCCGCGGAAATCGACCTGTTCAACCGCATCAACCGCGAAGAAACGCAGCGGCTGGGCGCGCGCTACGTGGACATCACACCCCAGAGCCGCGCGGCCGCCACCAATCCCGCGTCGTTCGCGCCGGATGGGCTGCACTACTCCGGGCTCACCTACGCGGAGTGGGCACGCCTGGCACTGCCGTCCGCGCTAGCCGCCCCCGGCGCCGCCGCCGCGCCGTAGCGAACGGGCCACCGTCGACCGAAAACCAAAGCCCCCCGCCGGTGTTCCGGCGGGGGGCTCTGTTGTTCAGCAGCGCGACGCTACTCCTTTTCCGGCTCCACGATCTCCACCTTGCCGGACGAGACACGCGGGACGCGGAGCTGCACCGCCTGCCCGGGGCGGTAGCGGCTGAACCGGTCCAGCGGCACCTCCACCTGGTACGTCTTGCCGTCCTTGTCGCGGAAGTGCAGCACGTACTTCTCAATGCGGGCGCCCTCGCGCTCCTTGTCATCCAGCTTTACCGCGGGCCAGGAGGGCTCGCGCGCCGCGTTGCCCCGCGCCCAGACGGTGTCGTTGGGGAGCCAGCGCTCGATCTCGTACGCGAACTTGGTGTCGTAGATCGGCTCCTGCCGGTAGATGGGCTCCTGGTAGCTCTCCGTCCGGTACTTCGTGGTGTATTCCGGCTCGGTGCAGGTGCGGTCCTCGAAGTGGCCGTTGCCCAGGTCGCGCGAGCCGCAGGTGTAGGTGCGCGTTCCCGTCTGCACGCGCTCGGAGACCTGGCGCGTGCGGTTTTCGTAGTGATCCAGCACCTGGCGGTAGTCGCGGATGGCGCGCCAGCTGCGCTGCTGGCGGCCGCCCTGCGGCACGGACCAGTCTTCTTCGCGGACGGTGCGGTAGTCCTGCACCTCCACCGCGCGCTCCCAGTCCGCGGCGGCCACGGTGGCCTCCACCTTCTTGGATCCATTGCACCACATGACGCCCGCGACCAACGCCACCACGAAGGCTGGGGTCTTCCACCGGCGCCTGCGCGGAGCGGCGGCGGCCAGGGCGGGCTGCGGCGCGGCCCGGCGCTCGCGGCCGTCGCGGGGAATGTCGTCCAGGTCGTAGTCGTGCGTGCCCTGCGCGGGGCTGCTCCCCCGCTCGGCGCCGCAGCCGGAGCAGCGGATTTCCGCGGCGGGCGTGCTGGAGTCGCAGTGCTCGCAGATCCAGTCGGCGCCGGCGCGCGCGCGGGCGAGGTGCGCGGAGTCGGTGACCTCCGCGGCGTCTTCGGGAAGATAGAAGCGGACGCCCTCGGGGCGCGGGGTGGCGCAGTTGGGGCAGTTTACCTGCCTGCCGAGCACCCCCACCGTACCACAGGTGGGGCAGTCCCAGCGGCCTTCGCGAATCGCCATCGCAGGATCGGGCGGAACGGGGTCAATCGGGGTGCCGCCCGGGGGCGGCGCGAGCGGGAACAGGAAACGTGCGGTGCATGGAAGATGTTTCATTCCATCACGTTTGCCAAGCGGGTCCACCCCGGTCGGTTGACCGGGTCCCGCCCCATCGCCCTCCCGCGCCCATCCCCCGTACGCCGATGAGCCGCACTCTCGTACTCTCGTACTTCAGTCCAACGCACTCAGCACTCAGCACTCAGCACTCCGCACTCAGCACTCACGCACCCAGCACTCACGCACTCCCCCCCGCACCCTTCCTCGAACGCCCGTTCGACGTTACCATGTTCGCGCATCCCACAACCAGAAGCGCATTGCCCATGAAACGCCGCGAATTCCTCACCCGCAGCGCCGCCCTGGCCGCGGGGCTCACCGTGGTTCCGCAGTCCGGGGCGCACGCCGCCCTCTGGTCGCCGGGCGACGCCGACGAGCGCGAACTGGCCATGCGCGCGCTGGATGCGGCCCGCTCCGCCGGCGCGCAGTACGCCGACGTGCGCATCAGCCGCAACCGCAGCCAGGCCGTGAGCACGCGCGAACGGCAGATCACCGGCTTTCAGGACTCGGAAACGGCGGGCTTCGGCGTCCGCGTGCTGGCCAACGGCGCGTGGGGCTTTGCCGCAAGCCGCGAAATGAACCTGGAGGAGGTCGTTCGCGTGGCCCGCCAGGCGGTGGAGCAGGCGCGCGCCAACTCGGCCGCGCGGGTGCGGCCGGTGGAGCTGGCCCCCGCGGAGCGGGTTGCGGACGGGCGCTGGCGCTCGCCCATTCAGGTGGACCCGTTCACGGTGGACATCGAAGACAAGGTGGGGCTGCTGTTTCAGGCCAACGAGGCCGCGCTGCGGGGCGGCGCGCGCTTCGTGAACTCGTCGCTCTTCTTTCTGCGCGAGGAAAAGACCTTCGCAAGCACGGAGGGGAGCTACACCGTCCAGACGCTGTACCGCACCCTGCCGCAGATGACGGTGACGGCGGTGGGCGCGGGCGGCGGCGACTTCCAGACCCGGCAGTCCACCCCGGTGGCCGCCATGGGGCTGGGGTACGAGCACGTGCGCAACGCCGACCTGGTGAACAACGCGCCCAGGTGGGCGGCGGACGCGGTGGCCAAGCTGACCGCCCGCCCGGTGGAGCCGGGGCGCTACGACCTGGTGCTCATGCCCTCGCACCTGTTCCTGACCATCCACGAAAGCATCGCGCACCCCACGGAGCTGGACCGCATCATGGGGTTCGAGGCCAACTACGCCGGGACCTCGTTCATCAGCCCCATTCAGGACTTCCTGGGCAAGTTCCGCTACGGGCGCGACCTGATGAACATCCAGGCGGAGCGCACCGCCCCGGGCTCGCTGGCCACGGTGGGATGGGACGACGAGGGCGTGCGGCCGGACGAGTACCTGATCGTAAAGAACGGGATTCTGAACGACCTGCAGACCACGCGCGAGCAGGCGCCCTGGCTGGCCGACTGGTACCGCTCGCAGGGGCGGCCGGTGCGCAGCCACGGCAACAGCTACGCGCAGAGCTGGAGCGACGTGCAGTTTCAGCGCATGCCCAACGTGAACCTGATGCCCGACGCGGCCAGGGACACCACGCTGCAGGAGCTGATCGGCGGGGTGGAGAACGGGATCCTGATCGAGGGGCGCGGGTCGTACTCCATCGACCAGCAGCGCTACAACGCCCAGTTCGGCGGCCAGGTGTACCACGAGATCAAGAATGGCCGCGTGGGCGGGATGATCAAGGACGTGGCGTACCAGATCCGCACGCCGGAGTTCTGGAACAGCATGGACGCCATCGGCGGGCGCTCCACGTACGAGGTGCACGGCTCCTTCAACGACGGCAAGGGCCAGCCGTCGCAGAGCAACGCCGTTTCGCACGGGTGCCCGCCCGCGCGGTTCCGCGGCGTAAACGTGATCAACACCGGCCGGCGCGCCTAACTCGCTGCGCGGCAGGCGCTTGCTCCCCGGCCGCCCCGGCGCCGCCCCCCGCGGTGCCGGGGCGGCGCCGGTTGACGCGGGGCGTAAGCGTGGATAGTTTTTGAGGTTATCCCGAATGACGGTTTTTTGGAGTGCCGCTTCTTCGCTCTGAAGAAAGCTTCCGTTCCCCCCTCATCCTCCGCCGGGAGTTCGCACGCCCGATGTTTCAGACACTGAGGGCCCGCCTGGGCCTGATTTTCGTGCTGGCCGCGCTCAGCGTGGCGGTTCTGCTCTGGCACAAGGCCCAGAAGGATGACATTGTCACCCTGGGCCTGGACCTCAAGGGCGGGATTCACCTCGCGCTGGAGATCGACGAGAGCAAGGCCGCTCTCACTCCGGCAGCGCGCAGCGAGGCCATCGACCGCGCGCTCAAGGTGGTGCGCCTGCGCGTGAACGCGCTGGGCCTGTCCGAGCCCGTGGTGCAGAAGGCCGGCGACGACCGCATCGTGGTGGAGCTTGCCGGGCTCACGAACACCAACTCGGCCAAGGACGTGCTCAGCAAGGCGGCGTTCCTGGAGTTCCAGGTGGTGAAGCGCCCGGAAGAGGGGCAGGCCATTCTGGACCGCCTGGACCAGGCGGCCGCCCGCGTGTACCCGGCGGACGCCCGCAAGGCCCCGGCCGCCACCCCGGCCGGCGGCGTGTTCCAGCAGAAGACGCCGGCCGCCGACAGCACCGCCGCGGGCAAGCCGTTCACGAGCAAGATCGCGAACGTGGGCTCGCAGGGGCAGCTGCTGGTGGCGCTCAAGGACACGGCCGCGGTGTCGCGCTACCTGCGCACCCCGGCGGTGGCCGGCTCGCTTCCGCGCGGCACCGAGGTGCTGTGGAACGTGCCCGAGGCCGAGGAAGACAAGCAGTTCCGCTCGCTCTGGCTGGTGGACAGCAAGCCCATGATTACGGGCGAGTACCTGGCCAACGCCACGGCGGGGTCGGACCCGCAGTTCAACCGCCCCGTGGTGTTCTTTGAGCTGAACCGCCGCGGCGGCCGCGTGTTCGAGCGCGAAACGGGCCGCAACATCCAGCGGCAGATGGCGATCGTGCTGGACAACCAGGTGTACACGGCCCCGGTCATTCAGTCGCAGATCGGCCGCAACGGCCAGATCACGCTGGGCAACAGCACGCTGGACGAGGCAAGCGACCTGGCGCTGGTGCTGCGCGCGGGCGCGCTTCCGGCGCCGCTCAAGATCGTGGAAGAGCGCACCGTGGGCCCCAGCATGGGCGCCGACTCGGTGAACAAGGGGATGATCGCCGGCCTGCTGGGCATCGTGGGCGTGGTGGCCATCATGCTGGCGTACTACCGCCTGGCCGGGCTGTTCGCGGTGGGCGCGCTTGCCCTGTACGTGCTGTACACGCTGGGTGCGCTGGCCGCGCTGGACGCGGTGCTCACCTTCCCGGGCATCGCGGGGCTGGTGCTTTCCATAGGCATGTCGGTGGACGCCAACGTGCTCATCTTTGAGCGCATCCGCGAAGAGCTGGACGCCGGGCGCGCGGTGCGGCCGGCGGTGAGCGAGGGGTTCAAGCAGGCGCTGAGCGCCATCGTGGACTCCAACATCACCACCCTGCTGACGGCCGCCGTGCTGTACCTGCTGGGCACCGGGCCCATCCAGGGCTTCGCGGTCACGCTGGGCATCGGCATCATCATCTCCATGTTCACGGCCATCTTCGTGACGCGGACGCTCTTCACACTGTACCTGGAGCGCCGCTCGCCGGCCGCGCAGGGTCTGTCCATCTGACGCGGACGGGAGAAAGCTGACATGCGCATCTTCAAGACGGCCAACTACCCGATCATGCGGTGGCGCACGCGCGCCTACATGGTCACGGCGCTGCTCTTTGCGGCAACCATCGGCGCGATGGTGCTGAACACGGTGCAGCTGGGCTCGTGGCTCAACTACGGCGTGGACTTCCGGGGCGGCACCCTGGTGCACCTGAAGTTCAACCAGCCGGTGGAGATCGACCAGGTTCGCGCGGCGGCCCAGGCCTCCGGGCGCGAGGGGTGGGAGATCAGCCGCTTCGGCAGCGACCGCGAAGTGGTGATCCGCAAGGAAACGTTCCAGGAAAACCTGCAGCGCACCCCGGAGCAGGACGTGCGCGAGGCGCTGCGCAGCCGCATTCCGGACAGCAGCTACGTGGTGGCGCGTACGGAGGCGGTGGGCCCCAAGGTGGGCGACGAGCTTCAGTACCGGGCGCTGATCGCCATCCTGATCTCGCTGGCCATCACCATGATCTACCTGGCGGTGCGCTTCGAGTGGCGCTTCGGCCTGGCGGCCATCGCGGCGACGGGGCACGACATCATCATCACGCTGGGCATTCTGGCCATCACGCGCAACGAGGTGTCGCTGGGCACGGTGGCGGCGTTCCTGACCATCGTGGGCTATTCGCTGAACGACACCATCGTGGTGTTCGACCGCATCCGCGAGAGCCTGGCCAAGCCGCGGCACGACCAGTCGTACATGGATGTGCTGAACCGCGCGATCAACGAAACGCTGCCGCGTACGGTGCTTACGGCGTCGGGCACGCTGGTGACGCTGGTGTCGCTGTTCCTGTTCGGCGGGCCGGTGATCCGCGACTTCGCGCTGGTGCTGATCCTGGGCATCGCGATCGGAACGTTCTCGTCGATCTTCGTGGCGGCGCCGGTGCTGTACTTCATCCAGAACCGGTGGCCGAACAAGCCGAAGCGGCAGCAGGCCGCGGCGTCGCACACGGCCCGCCCGCGCCAGCGTACGGCGGTTTGAACGGCAGTGCGGAGTGCTGAGTGCTGAGTAGCCTCGCGTTGCTCACGGAAGCCGCCGCGGACCCCGGGTCCGCGGCGGCTTTCTTGTGGTGGAGGATGGGGATGCGTGCGCGGGAGGTCGCGGGAGCCCCGGAGCGGAGCCGGCGCGGGCAGCCTGCACACGGGGGCGGCGGGCGGTGCCGCGGGGGGCGTCTGAGCGGATGAATCCGCCGCTCGAACAGCGGTAAGCCCCGACACGTGGCCGCTGTCGCGCCCACGTTCGGGGCTTCAACTGCGTTGGATGCGAGCGGGGACGGCGCGGGCGGTCGGCCACGCGGGCGGCGGGCGGTGCTGCGGGTGGCGGGCGGTGCCGCGGGTGGCGCTCGCGCTGAGTTTTCCGCGTTTTCGCGGAGAGGCATCCGGCGCGTCAGGCCGGTGTGGAGGCCCGTGCCGATCCACCTGATCGCGTCCGTTTACGGAGCCCGGCGAACACGGCACTCCGCGGCCCCGCCCCGGACTCACCTTGCCGCGCGACGGATGAGGCGCCACACTGCGCCGCGAGTCGCCTCACTCAGCACTCAGCACTCACCACTCAGCACTCAGCACTCAGCACTTCTCTTCCGCACTCACGCACTTCAATCCATGATCGATACGCACGCCCACCTCGCCTCGGCCAAGGTGCTCCCCGACGTGGATGCCATTTTGGCGCGCGCCCGGGCCGCGGGGGTGACGACCATCATCTCCATCGCCACGGGGGTGGAGGACGCGCGGGTGTGCCTGGACCTGGCCCGGCGCTTTCCCGACGTGTACGCCACCGCCGGCATTCACCCGCACTCCGCGGCGGACTACAGCGACGAGTCCATGGCCGCCATCCGCGCGCTGCTGAACGAACCGCGGGTGGTGGCGCTCGGCGAGACGGGGCTGGACTATCACTACGATTTTGCGCCACGGGACGTGCAGCGCACCAACTTCGCCGCGCACCTGCAACTGGGGCGCGAGACAGGGAAGCCCGTGATCGTCCACGCGCGCGAGGCGGACGCGGACGTGCGCGAACTGCTGCGCGATGCGGGGCAGGGGACGTCCGGCGTGCTGCACTCGTTCAGCAGCGGCCGCGCGCTGCTCGAAGAGGCGCTGGCGATGGGGTGGTACGCGTCGTTCTCGGGGATGGTGACGTTCAAGAACTATGACGCGGAAGACCTGGTGCGGCTTGTTCCCGCGGACCGCATCATGGTGGAGACGGATACGCCGTACCTGGCGCCCGTCCCCAAGCGCGGCAAGCAGAACGAGCCGTCGTTCGTGCCGCACACGGCCGCCCGCTGCGCCGCCATCCGCGGCGAGGACCCGGAGGAGTTCGCCGCGCGGACGACGGAGAACGCGCGGCGGTTCTACGGGATCGAATAGACTCGTTCCGGCCAGCGCACGCACGCTGCCCGCCTTGGACAGGGAGCCCCGGACCGCGCGAACGCGCCGTCCGGGGCTTCTGCCATTCCATACGGATCCCGGCTGCTGTCAACGGTTGACCCGGATGGGCGTGCGGAGTAGCTTCCCACCCGAAATTCACCCGAAGCAGCGACGCCCGATGCCCCGCAGGATCCACGTTCTTTCCGAGAAGCTGGCCAACCAGATCGCCGCCGGCGAGGTGGTGGAGCGGCCCGCTTCCGTGGTCAAGGAACTGGTGGAGAACGCGCTGGACGCGGGCGCCGGCCGGGTGGACGTGGTGGTGCGCAACGGCGGCAAGACGGAGATCCGCGTAGCGGACGACGGGCACGGGATGGGGCGCGAGGACGCGCTGCTTTCCATCGACCGCCACGCCACCAGCAAGATCCGCTCGGAGCAGGACCTGGCCGCCATCCGCACGCTGGGATTCCGTGGCGAGGCGCTCCCGTCCATCGCCTCGGTGAGCCGCATGGTGCTGGAGACGGCGGAGCGCGAGGGGAACGGCACGCGCGTGGTGGTGACGGGTGGGCAGATGGCGGCGGTGGAGGAGTGCGCGCGGCGGGTGGGAACGACCATCAGCGTGCGCAGCCTGTTCTTCAACGTGCCGGCCCGCGCCAAGTTCCTGCGCAGCACCGCCGCGGAAAACCGCGCCGTGGGCGAGGTGGTGACCACGCAGGCGCTCGCCGCACCCAACATCGCGTTCTCACTGGACTCCGGCGGGCGCGACCTGCTGGCCCTTCCCGCGGCGGGCAACCTGGGGGAGCGCATCGCCGCGCTGTGGGGGAACGAGGCGGCGGAGGAACTGCTCCCCGTGGCGCACCGTGTGGGAGGCGCGGCGCTCAGCGGGCTGGTGCAGCGCCCCAACGCCGCGCGGCCGGGCGGGCGGCGCAGCTACTTTTTCGTGAACGGGCGCGCCTTCAGCGACCGTACGCTGGTGCGCGCGGCGGACCGCGCCTACCGCACCACCATTCCCGCCGGCGTGCATCCGCACCTGTTCCTGTTTCTGGAAGTGCCGGACGGGGAGGTGGACGTGAACGTCCACCCCGCCAAGGCGGAGGTGCGCTTTCGCGACCGCATCGGCATCGAGCGGCTGATCGAGGAAGGCGTTCGCGCGGCGCTGGCGGGAATTGAAAGCACGCCCAGCATCGGGATGCGCGCCGCGGAGTCCGCCCCGTATCCCACGACGACGGGGTATGGGACCATGACGCTGCGCGAGCCGGTGCAGCCCTGGGGCGCCGCGCCCGCTTCTTCCGATGGCGGGTCCGACGCGCGCCCGGAGCCCGCCGCGGAGCCGCAGATGACGCTGTTTGTCACGGGCGGCGGGGATGCCGCGGCGGCGGGAAAGGGAAAGGGCGGCCCCCTTCCCGCGGACCTGTTCGAGGGCGGCGTGCCGGTGATGTGGCAGATTCACAACACCTACATTCTGGCGGAGACGCGCAGCGGGCTGGTGATGGTGGACCAGCACTCGGCCCACGAGCGGGTGCTGTACGAACAGATCGTGGGAAACTTCGAGCACGGCGGGGCGGAGAGCCAGCGGCTGCTGTTTCCCATCACGCTGCGCCTGAGCCCGGCGGAGTACGCGCTGGTAGAGCAGATCCGCGGGGTGCTGGAGCGCGCGGGGTTCGAGGTGGAAGGGTTCGGCGGGCGGTCCATCATTGTGCACGCGGTGCCGAACCCGCACCCGTACTTTGACGCGGAACGCTGCCTGCGCGAGATGATCGGGGAGCTGACGGACGGATCGCCGCTGGTGGACAGCGCCCGGACGCAGCACCAGCGCATCGCGCTCTCGATGGCGTGCAAGGGCGCCATCAAGGCGGGGCAGCGGCTCACGCAGGTGGAGATGTCGGAACTGTTCGACAGGCTTTTC
>NZ_DASVTX010000038.1:0-1998 GCF_036387355.1 Longimicrobium sp. | reverse complement strand
AGGTTGGCGAAGCGCAGCAGGTAGTTGTCGGGCTGGCCGCGCATGGCCGTCGCGGCCGTCCACAGCGGGGCGAAGCCGAGCGCGAGCGAATCGGCGCCGTCCGCGGGTTCGTCGTACCAGTCCCACAGCACGGAACTCACGGCGTGCTCGCTCCAGATGCCGGGGCGGCCTTCGTCCTCTACGTCCTGCTCCATGTCCATCGACAGCAGCACCGTCTGGCTCGCGCCGCGCGCCCCGGTGTCCACGTATTCCGGGTTCTGCGCCACCGCCGCCGCAAAGAAATTCGCCCACCCCTCGGACCACGCCAGCCGCGGGTCCAGCTCGTCGCCGGAGCTGTGCTCGCCGGCGGGGCTGTCGTCGCGGCTGAAGCTGGAAAGCAGAAAGTGCCCGTACTCGTGGGCGATCACGTGGTCGTCGTACTCGTCGCTGTCGCGCGTGCGCAGGCCGTTCACGTACGCCACGCCGTCTTCTTCATCAAAGTAGGTGCCCCGCGCGTGCAGCGTGTCCCAGCGCACCTGCAGCCGCGGCAGCTTGATGGCGGGGTCGGCGCTCCGCACCAGCGCGTTGGCCCGGGCGATCACCATGGCGATGTTGAAGGCGCCCGCCACCCGCCCGCTGTCCCTGGCCATCACGTCGCGCCTGACGGTTCGGGCGCGGCCGGGGGTGAACGGCTCGCTGCTGGTGGACCACTCCAGCCGGTCGCGCACGCGCGTCACCCGCGTGTTTTCCGTCTGCGCCAGCGCGCGGATGGTCACGGCGCCCTCCACCGGGCGGGGCACGTCGATGCTGTACGCGCCCGCCGAGTCGGTGAACGCGCTCCCCAGAATGCCCCGCCCGGGCGAGGACAGCACCTGCACGCGGATGCCCGCCGCGGGCCGGGGCACGGGGCGGGCGAGGTCCAGCCCCTTCTTGCCCGGCAGCACCTTCTCGTACCGCACGGTGCCGCGAAAGGTGGTTTGCGCCGCGGCCTCCGCCGTCCATCCGGCGGTCGCCGCCAGCGCGGCGAGCAGCATCGCCAGCCGGGCGGCGCGTGGCATCACCATCATCGGCACGGGCGGGGTGCGGGGACGGGCGCGGAAGGGCGGGGCAGGGAACGGGCTCGGCGTGTCATCGGCATCCATCACCATCGTGCGCGCGCTTGGGTTGGCCGTGCAATCTGCGGATTGCACAAGCCGTGTCAAACCCGGCGCACGCGCCGATGGTTCCGCGAATCATCAACCCGACGGCCAGTTCACGCGGGGGACGCGGGAGACGCGGGGAACCGCACGGGGACGGGCATGCTCCGCCCGGCACGCAACGAGGCGCCTCCCGGCCTGGGAGGCGCCTCGTTGTCATCTCTCATGCTCGCGAGCAGTTACGCGCAGCCAACGCAGGTGAGCTGGCGCGTGCACGGATAGAAGCGAGTTTCGGGGTCGATGGGCTCCGTCACCACGGGGTTCGGCTCGAGCACCGGATCGGTGGTCTCGGGGAAAGGCTCCCTGAGGAACGACTGCACCTCGAGCGAGTTCGGGTCCAGGCGCTTGGCGTGCTCCGTTGTGCGGGGTGCGGGGACGCGCGGAGATCAGGCCCAGGTGCAGGCCGGGTTGACGAACGTGTCCGGCTCCAGGCACTTGTAGCCGCACGACGGCACCGTGTCATCGGTGTTGTAGCAGATCCAGCAGTACGAGCGCGGGCCGTACTGGCCGGTGTCGGACGGCTCGGCCACTTCGGTCACCGGGGCGACCGAAAAGGACTGTACCTCGAGCGAGTCGGGATCAAGACGCATGGCGGGTTCTCCGAGTGTGGGGAAGGGTGTGCAGGAGACTCTACGCCGCTGATCGCACGATGTCAATCCTGTCGTGAAAAGGTAAGTTGATGGGCGCAGCCCCGTCGGAAGGGTCCAGCCGTTCATCAACCCCGCAACAAAAGCGCTCCCGGCCACCTCGCCGGGAGCGCTCAACCATCCCCACCAGAAGGACAGCGTTCCAGAAGATGTACGGAGGTCACGGGGACGAGCGC
>NZ_DASVTX010000037.1:0-1635 GCF_036387355.1 Longimicrobium sp. | reverse complement strand
TCGATGAGCTGCCAGGTGTCCGCCCACGCCTCGTTGTAGGTGAAGCGGTCGCCCACCCCGCCGGCGGCGCGCGCCACACTGGAAAGCGCCAGGAGGCGGTGCGGCCGGTCCTCCACGTGCACGGCCACCGCCCTGAAGACGCGCAGCGCCGGCGCGAAGTACCCCTGCAGCATCCAGAAGAAGGCCACGTCGTGCGCCAGCGCCACCACCCGCGGATGGCGCCGTCCGTACGCGCGGAACGCCTTGCGCGCGAACGACGTCACCTCCTCCGCGTTGCCGTTGCGGATGGCGATGCAGCACAGGTCGTGGAGCGCCAGCGGCTTGATGTTCCACAGCCCGTGCCGCCGCGCGGCGCGAAGGGCCACCATCAGCTTGTCGCGAGCGCCCGCGTAGTCGCCGCGCTGGATGAGGAGGTTGGCCCACCCGCAGTACGCCATCCCGTACGACTTCCAGTCGTCGTTGCGGCGCGCCAGGCCGATGGTGCGGCGGTACCACGTCTCCGCCCGCCGGTACTGCGCCGCGCGGCGCGACAGGTAACCCACCCAGTACGCCGCCTCCGCATCGTGCGGCGACACCACCGCCGCCGCCTCGCCGAAGGCCAGCGCCGTGCGCCGGTACCCCGTCGAGATCGCCCAGCGCGAGACGGCCAGGCAGGTCTCCGTCAGCTCGGAGGCGTGCGCGGGTTCCCCATCCAGCAGCCGCGCGATCGCCAGGAGCGGCGACTGCACCGCCCGCGCCTCGGGCAGCGAAGCCAGCTCGATGCGGCGCCGGTCCGCCGCCCCGGGGGCGAAGAGGAGCGGGTGCTCCTCCGGCTCCGTGGCCGACCACAAATCTACGTCGCGAAGGGATTGCCACAGGAGCAGCCCGAGCGCGTTGCGCAGCTCGTCGACCACGGCGAAGCCGTCGAAGGGCTCGTCCGTGTAGCGCAGCCCCGGCGGCACCACCCAGCGTCGGGACGGGCGGCGCGAGCGCTTAGATCCGGCTTCCCCCATCGTATCTCCGCATCCGTTGTGAAATCATGCTTCGTCGTGAAAGAAACGATATAGAGTGAGCCACCCTCGCACAACTGAACAGAGTGAACAGGTCCGGGCGCTGGCCGGATGCATGCGCGGGCGTAACCAGCGGGACCGGAACGCCACCGTTCATCGCCTCGTCCACTTGTTTAGTAGATCCTTGCTTGATCAAACGAACGCATGCGGCGGGTCTGCGGGCGCCCGCGGGTGCACGTGCGGAGGCGTGAACGGCGCGCGCACTCCGCAGGGCACCGCCCTTGCAACCCCGCCCGCGTCGATCTTGCCCTCCCTCCACCCCGGCACACACGCGGCGAATGCCCCACTCGAACACCCTCGGCCCCGCGGTGGGCGAACTCGAAGCCCGCCTCGGCGCGGACCGCCTGGAGCGGGACGCGCTCCTGGGGCCGGTCACCACCTTCAAGATCGGCGGCCCGGCCGACATGCTCTACCGCGCGCTGACCCCCGACGAGCTCGCGCGGGCCGTGCTGGCCGCGCGCGAGCTGGAGATCCCCTTCTTCCTGCTGGGAATGGGGGCCAACATCCTGATCGGCGACCGGGGCTTCCGCGGGCTGGTGATCAAGAACGAGGTGGAGCACGTCGACTTCCTGGACGACAACCGCGT
>NZ_DASVTX010000036.1:0-32785 GCF_036387355.1 Longimicrobium sp. | reverse complement strand
GGCTGTCCACGGAGATCGTGCCGCCGTGCTTCTGCGCCACCATCTGCGCGATCGCCAGGCCCAGCCCCGTGCCGCCGCTGCGGATGCGCGCCGCGTCTTCGCGGTAGAAGCGGTCGAACACGCGGGGCAGGGCGTCGGGCGAGATGCCCGCGCCCGTGTCCGCCACGCGCACCTCCACCCAGCGCGCCGCCTCCGCCCCGTCGGCCGAGGCGGCGCCCGGCGCGTGGCGGGCGGTGAGGGTGACGGAGCCCCGCTCGGTGAACTTGATGGCGTTGCCCACCAGGTTCAGGAACAGCCGCCGCAGCGCGCCCCCGTCGCCGCGCACGCGCAGCCCCGGCGGCGCGTCCAGCCGCACTTCCACCGGGCGGTCCGCCGCCAGCGCCTCGCCCACGTCGGCCACGTCGCGCAGTACGTCCGAAAGGTCCACCGGGGCCACGTGGGCGTCGTCCACCTGCTCGCCGCGCGCCAGCGTCAGCAGGTCCTCCACCAAGTGCAGCATCTGCCGCGTCTCGTCCAGCACCTCGCCCAGCGTGTCGCGCAGTTCCTCCGCGTCGCGCGGGCGGGCCAGCGCCACCTCCGCCGTGCCTCGGATGGCGGTCAGCGGCGTGCGCAGCTCGTGGCTGGCGTCGGCCGTAAAGCTGCGCAGCGCCTCCACCGCGCGCTGCAGCCGCTCCAGCATGCCATTGTACGCCTGCGCCAGTTCCCGCAGCTCGGCGGGGCGCTCCGGCTCGTCCACGCGCCGCGCCAGCCCGCCGATGCCGATCTCCCGCGACGCCGTCACCAGGCGGTTCAGGGGCATGAGGATGCGGTTGGATGCCGTGCGCCCCACCAGCGTGGCGAACAGCGTGGTGACGGGGATGAGGACGAGGGCGATCAGCGCGAACGAGCGCAGGGCGTGGTGCTCCACGTCGCCGGTGCGGGCCACGTAGATCTCCACCTCGTCCCCCGTCACCAGCCGCGAGCGGCGGCGCAGGGTCTCCACCGAGCCCTCCGCGGGCGGCATGCGCTGCTCGATTACCGCGACGCGCGGCACGCCGGGGGCGATCAGGCGCTCCGCCGCGGCGGCCGTCTGCCGCAGCGACTGCGTGCCCGCGCGGGCCAGGGTGCGCTTGAGCAGCAGGTACGTGGCGCCCGCGAAGAGCATGAGCGCGACGAGCAGGATCAGCGAGTACCCGGCGACGATCTCCCGCCGCAGCGACCAGCGTCGGCCAAGGCTCACCCTTCGCTCTCTTCCGCGGGCGCCTTGATGGCGTAGCCCACCCCCCGCACCGTCTGGATCAGGCCGCGCTCGCGGTCGTCCAGCTTGGTGCGGAGCGAATTGATGCAGACGTCCACGATGTTCGTCCCCGGATCGAAGCGGATTCCCCACACGTGCTCCATCATGGCCGCGCGGCTCAGGGGGCGCCCCGAGTTGCGCAGCAGGTACTCCAGCGTCGCGTATTCACGCGGCGTCAGTTCCACCGGCTTTCCGCCCCGCCGCACCTCGCGGGTGGCGGGGTCCATCTCCACGTCCCCCGCCCGCAGGGTGGCGCTGGCGCCGGGGCTTCCCGCGCGCCGCAGCAGGGCGCGCAGGCGGGCAGACAACTCGCTGAACTCGAACGGCTTGGTGAGGTAGTCGTCCGCGCCCGCGTCCAGCCCGGCCACCTTGTCTTCCGTGCGGTCGCGCGCCGTGAGCAGCAGCACGGGAATGCGCACCTCGCGCTCGCGCAGGTCGCGCACGAGCTCCACGCCGGTGCGGCCGGGGATCATGACGTCCACCACCGCGGCGTCGAACCCCTGCGTGGTCGCCTTTTCGAACGCGGTGTCGCCGTCGCCCGCCACCTCGGCCACGTAGCCCTCCTCGCGCAGCCCCTTCTGCAGGAATCCGGCGATCCGCGGATTGTCTTCTACGATCAGAATGCGCATGCGTGCCCTGGATTAAGCCCGGTTAAGGGACGCCTAATCGTCCCTTAATCCCTGTCCGGAACGGGGTTTTGGCCCTCTGTGTACCCATCTGCGGCACCGGGGTGGCCGTGGGGAGCAGGGGCCGCCCGAATTCCCGAGGGAGAGGATAACTGACGATGAACGGAACTGTACGCAAGCTTGCGATGCCCGCCGTGCTGGTGGCGGGGACGGCCGCGGCCATGACGACGGCCGACATCGTGCGCGACCCGCTGCCCAGCCTGGACGCGCAGGCCAGCCGCGCGGCGGTGGCGCCGCCCGCCGCGGTGGCCACGGCGGAAGGGCTGTCCGGCGTGTTTCGCGCGGCCAGCCGCACGGCGCTTCCGGCCGTGGTGCACGTGCGCGTGAGCAGCGCGGGTCGCAGCGTGAGCATGAACATTCCGCCCGAGATGCGCGGAACGCCGTTCGAGGACATGTTCCGCGGGCAGCGGATGGGCCCGCAGGCCTCCAGCGGCTCCGGCTTCATCCTGAGCGCCGACGGCTACATCCTCACCAACAACCACGTGGTGGCCAACGCCGACCGCGTAACGGTGATCCTGGGCGACAAGCGCGAGTTCGACGCCCGCGTGGTGGGGCGCGACCCCAACACGGACGTGGCGGTGGTCAAGATCGACGCGCGCAACCTGCCGGTGGCGCGCATGGGCGACGCGGAGCGGCTGGAGGTGGGCGACTGGGTGCTGGCGCTGGGCTACCCGCTGGACCTGGGGCAGACGACCACCGCCGGCATCGTGAGCGCCAAGGGGCGCAGCCTGGGCATCATGGGGCGCAACGGCGCCGAGGCCCCGCTGGAGCACTTCATCCAGACGGACGCGGCCATCAACCCGGGCAACAGCGGCGGCCCGCTGGTGGACCTGCAGGGCAACGTGATCGGCATCAACAGCGCCATCGCCTCGCCCACCGGCTACTACTCGGGCTACGGGTTTGCGGTGCCCATCAACCTGGCGCGCCGCGTGGCGGATGACCTGATCAAGGACGGGCGCGTGCACCGGCCCATGATCGGGGTGGAGATCCGCGACGCCTCGCCGGCGGACGCCGAGGTGTTCGGCCTCCCCTCGCCGGACGGCGCGGTGGTGAGCACGGAGCCGCGGGGCGCCGCGCGTGAGGCGGGGCTGCGGATGGGCGACGTGATCGTGGGGGTGGACGGCGTGGCGATCCGCGACGCGGGCGGGCTGATGGAGGCGGTGATGCGCAGGCGCCCGGGCGACCGGGTGACGCTGGACGTGATCCGCTACGGGGACCGCCGCCGCGCCGAGGTGCGCCTGCAGGAGTACCAGGCCGAGCGCACGGCCGCCGCCGAGGCGGATGACGACGACGCGCGCGACGTATCGGACGCGGGGTCCAAGCTGGGCTTCCGTGCGGTCCCGGTGACGCCGGACATTGCGCAGGAGCTGCGGCTGCCGCGCGCCGAGGGGGTGGTGGTGGCCGAGGTGGACCCGTCGGGCGCCGCGGCCGGCGTGCTGAGCCGCGGGATGGTGATTCGCCGGGTGAACGGGCGCGAGATCGCCGATGCGGCCGCGCTGCGGACCGCGGCGTCGGCGGTGAGGCCGGGGCAGGTGGTGTCCATGCAGGTGCGCTTTCCGGACGGCCGCGAAAGCATCGTCAACTTCCGCGCGCGCAACTGAGCGTTGCGCGACGTTTTCTGAATGACGGCATAGATCGAAGGTGACCCACGGCACAGGCCGCCCCGCGAGCGCGAGGCGGCCTTTGCCGTGGGCTGATGCTTTGCGAACTGCCCTTACGCGCAGGCCGCGGGGAAGGCGGGCGCGATCCACTCTTCCTACGGCGTCACTCGATACCGGACGAGAGTGGGGACATCGAGAGAGTCGTGCTCCACCGCCCAGAGCTGAGTGCGATCAGCGTATTTCACCATGGTCCGGGCAGGGATCCGGAGTTCCGACAGTATCTCGCCCGCGGAGTCCAGCACGGTCCACCGGAAGGCCGGCTCTCCCGTCCGCTCGCGGCGCAGCCAGATGGTGCCGTCCCGGCCCAGCACCATCATGGTTACCGGGGGGAGATTGCGCGGCAGGTAGACGGTTTTCCGGAGTTCGCGGCGCAGTGCCGCGTCGGGAGCGCCGGGGCGCCGGCTCACGCCCCACCTGCCGCTTATCGCATCCAGTGTGCTGTCGGCCATGCGCTCCGGCAGCGGCACCGGCCGGTAGGGATAACGGCGGTTCAGCCGGACGTGGCCCGCCGGATCGATCCGGCGCACTCCAAAGGCGGCGCTGTCTCCCGACGGGGCCGCGGTGCGAGTGACGATGACGATCGCCGAGCCGTCGTGCGCCACTTGCTGGATCGGTGAGTCGGCAAAAGGCTGCGGGCCGTACGTGACCCCGGTGGCGGTGCGCACCTCCGAAAAAAGGTGGCGCAGTTCGACACTGTCGAGCACGCTCAGCGGCTCGCCCGCGTCGGTGAAACGTACCATCCGGTCGGTCACCGTGCGCCCGACAAGCTCCTGGAGCGGCGCCTGCCAGTATCCCAGCACGGAGCCATCGGCGAGGACGTACCCGGGAATGTTGGGCCGGCCCCGCGTCATCGCCCCCATTCCCGTGAACGACACGGACCGCACATACCGAAGGTCCGGGCCAAAGAAGCTGATGCGCCGGTTCCCGGAGTCCTGCACCCACAGGGAATCACCTCGCCACCCCAGCCCTCCGATCCGGTCGAACTCCCCCGGACCCTCGCCCTCGCGGCCGATGGCTCGAAGAAAGCGTCCGGTGCGGTCATAGGATCGGACGACGGACTCCTGCGGCTGTGTCACGTACACGTCGCCCTGTTCACTGAGGGTGACGTCGCCCACCTCCGTCAGGGCACCTGGTCCCTCGCCCGCGCCGGCGACGGCGTCGCGGGTGAGGGTCCATCCCGAAGCCGCTTCTCCGCGCGGTGCGGCGTCGCAAGCCGCGAGCAGGCACAGCATGGAAACGGTGATCGCGATTCGCATCTACTGGAGTCGGTCGGAGGAGCGGTCCTGGCACATGAGGCGGGGACGCACGATTCGCGCGCCGCGGTCTGCACGCTTGCCCCCATCTCTTTTCATGACGCCGTTCCCCCGCGACCTCCGCGAGCCCTGCGTCCTCTGCGTGCGGTGCAGTTGCAGGAACTCGGCAACGACGAAGGCCGCCTCGCACCCGCAAGGCGACCTTCATCATCCCATCCGCCAGCATGCGCTCAGAGGATCAAGAGTTCCGAGGCGCGCCGGACGCGTTCTGCAGCCTGTGCATCGTAACGCCGCGCGACGACGATTCCGCTGCAGTGCCGCTCCACCTCGTGGCCCTGCTGGACCGATTCCCACCGCGTGCTGCCAGCCAGGGCCGCGCGCTCATTGGGCTCGGCGACTCGTTGCTGGCCCGGCGCGTGTGTCCCGGCGTGGCGCGCCAGCCGGATCAGGGATCCGTCGGGCGCGAACTGGTACAAGGTCATGTTGACAGGCACTTCTCGACGACGCACCCGCTTCCGCCGCTGTCGCACCGGGAGCCGGACCCGTTGCTGTTGCAGCCACACGCGTTGCCCGTGCAGGCGCACCCCCACTGGCATTGCGCGGCGGCGCGGGCGGGAACGGCCGAAAGGCCCAGGACCAGAAAGAGCGCTGCGATCTTCCACGCGTTCATGATCTTCTCCCGGGCGTGCTGGTGAGAAAAAAACTTCGATCAACGCGGCGCCATTCGCTGCTCGTAGATGATCACCTCCGGATATTCCAGGTTGCGGATGGCGGCCAGGCGCGTGCCCCGGCGGTCGCCGAGCATGACGGCCGAGGGGGCCTGCGTCCGGCGCAGGAGCCGGCAGTCCGAGGTGAGGACGTCAAAGACGGTGCGGTCGCCGGACGGGTCCAGCACCTGGTTCAGGAGCAATCCGCCGCCCAGGTCCAGCACCGCGGAGGAGTGCACGTACCGGTTCCACCGGAGCTGCGCGGCGGCATCGGTGGTTTCCACGACGGCCGTGGGGCTGGTGGTCCACGCGGCATTGCCGGCGCACTTCTGACGGGGCGCGCCGTTCAGGTCAAAGATCCAGATTTCGTACGGGCTCTTGGTGGAGTAGACGATCGAGTTGGAGGTAACGTCCACGCTGCCGCCCAGCAGGCTGCTTTCGTAGCCGGACAGGTCCGGCGCGTTGAACACCGGGCCGAACGAGCGCTGAAACCGCCCCGCGCGGCTGAACAGGTGCAGGCTCCCCCGGGTGCTGCGGCCATACGCGGCCAGCAGCACGCGCCCGTCCGGAAGAAATCGCAGCGAGTTGACCACCCACTCCGGCGGAATCTGAAAGCTGCGCGCAAACCGCAGCGAGGGCGAAAACACGCTGATGCGGGCGAGCCCGCTGTCCCACACCCAGATGCTGTCCTGGGCATCGGCCGCCACCTGCCAGGGGCTCTGGAACTCCCCGGGCCCGCGCCCCTGCCGCCCCAGAGTCCCCACGTACCGTCCCCGGGCGTCGAACACGCGCACGTCGTGACTCTGGTCGTCTGCCACCAGCACGCGGCCGGACCGGTCCAGCGCCACGTCCATCACCCGTCCGAATGCATCGTGCTCGCCCTCCAGGCTGCCCAGCCGCAGCACCTGGCTCAGGCGCAGCACCGGCCCCGCGGCGGACGGATCGTTGATGCGGCGCGTAGGAACCGGCTGGGCGAAGGCCGTGCTCGCGAAAAGCATGAGCGCGCCGGCGGCCGCACAGAAACGGAGGCGAGTCATGGAAAGCGGCTGTTGAGGTGGGCATTCGTCCGTTCCTACTGTCTCTAAACGCGCGCAACATTCATACCAAATCGTCTGATAACGATTGCGCAGAGAGCGCGGGGTCGCCCTCTCGCACCGTTCCCCCGGCATCCCAAACCGCGTGTCCGCGGATCCACGGCGACGACGAAGGCCGCCTCGCACTCGCAAGGCGGCCTTCGTGTCTTCATCCATTTCCCGCGGACCGGGTAGAGGCCGCGAAGGAGCATCCGATCCTGTCCCCCTGCGCTCCTCCGCGAACCTCAGCCGGCCCCGTTACTTGATGCGGGCAATCATCCAGCGGCTCCCCGGCACCGTGGCCGTCGCCGAGAGCGTCGCGGCCGGCGAGCCGCCCTTGAGGGTGACGAAGAAGCTGCCGCCCGCCACCTGCGTGAACTCCTGCGCCGCGCCGTTCCCGGTGCGCACTTCCGCCGCGGCCTTCCAGCCGTAGTACGAGTCCGGCCCGCTGACCGCGTGATACACGGGGTTGTTCAACGCCGGGTTGCTGGTGCGGTCGTCCGCGGCCTGGGTGAGCGTCCACGTAAGCACCGCCGCCGCGGGATCCCACGAACCGCCCATCCGAGCGCGCATCCGCTCCACCAGCCCCGCCGTGCCGCCCTCGCCGTCGTCGCCGTACCACCCCTCCACCGCGCCGCGCGAAACCTCGGCCAGCGCCGCGTCGGCGTTCATCCCCGACGAAACCAGGCGCATCTGCAGGTCGCGCAGCAGGCTGGCGGCGTCGTAGTAGCCCCAGGTGACCCGGCCGCGCGCGTCCGCCGGCTCCAGGGCGTAGATCACGCCCGGGCGGCGGGCGTCCAGGTAGTCCGTCCAGTGCCAGTTGGCCGCGACGCCCACTTCCAGGTAGCGGCGCAGCAGGTCCATCCCCATCAGGTCCGCGCCGCCTTCCAGCGACCACGCCGCCGACGCCGGAGCCGCGTGCCCCGCCGAGCGGACCCACCGCACCTGCCAGGCATGGGTCAGTTCGTGGGCCAGCGTCTTTACGCGGTAGCTCACGTGGTCGTACATGTCGAAGCCCTCGCCGCGGCCGCCGCGCAGGTTGGTGTTGAGCCACACCATGCTGCGCGTGCCCGACGCGTCGTCCTGCGTCCACGTGGCCGCGGCGCCCTTGTCTGCCGGCCACGCGGCGGCCAGCACGAGCAGCTGCCCGCTCGCCGTGCTCGTTACCGGCGCATCGCCGCCGAACGATGCCGCCAGCACCGTCTCGCCCTGGCCCGCCAGAAAGCGCAGCGCCTTTTCGCTCTGGTCCAGCATGCCGCCCGCGCCGTCCGCGTCGCTCTCAATCACCGCGAGGACGAACCGGCCCTCCACCGCCACCACCTTGGCCGGCACCGTTCCCGTTCCCGTCATCGGCTTGACCGCAAAGCGCTCACCCTCGCGCCACGGCGTGCTGCGGGCGTACACCTCGCCGTCCGTCCCCGCGGACGAAGAGTTGTTGTGCAGGTCGCCCGCGGGAGCCACTTCGTCCGTCGCGGAGCGCGAGGCGGCGGCGCGGAAGGCAGAGGGGCCGCGGCTCTGGTCGGCCACCGTGTAGCGCGGCTCCGAGAACCCGCCGGTCGCCTGC
This sequence comes from Longimicrobium sp., assembly GCF_036387355.1. Classification (GTDB taxonomy): domain Bacteria; phylum Gemmatimonadota; class Gemmatimonadetes; order Longimicrobiales; family Longimicrobiaceae; genus Longimicrobium. The sequence continues at coordinate 24,565 of NZ_DASVTX010000036.1, read as the reverse complement.
CGGTCGCGCGCGGCGTCCAGCGCACGGGCATCGTATCCCGCCAGCGCGTACTCGCCGTCCGACTTCGTCAACGCGAAGCAGCGCGCCTCCGCCTCGGTCAGCACGCGGGTCTCGCCCGGCTGCAGCGCAAAGCTGGCGGCCGCGGCGCACCCCGCCGAGGCGACGGCGTCGGTGGCGGTCACGGAACCGCCGCCGGATCCCCCACCGCTGCAGGCGGCCAGAAGGGTCAGGGCGGACAGGGCGGAGACGAGGACGTGGGTGCGCATGGCAGGAACTCCGGCGGGGAGGGCCGCGCATCGCTGCGCGGTGTGTCGTGCCCTCTCCCAAGGCCAGCTCCGTACCCGGCGCGCCTGTTACGCTAAGTGCATATCAAAATATGATTTACGAGGGTTTATGCCGCATTGTCAACGATGCCGGAGTGTACGGAATTCGAACAGCGGGTGCGGTGTGGGATGCGAGTTCGCGCGCCGCGACGGGCTTTCTGGCCATCTGTCCGAAATTCGTACACGGCAGAACCGCCGTCCGCGATCCGGGCAGGCGCCGCAAGTTGTGCTTGCAGAAAGACAAACGCCCGCTCGCCGAGACGGCGAACGGGCGTTGTTCGATGATCACGGACTCGCTTCGAAGTCCGGCGAGGTCAGACGAGTGCGATTGAATACTGGTCCAGCACGGGGCCGATCACGTTGCGGTCGCCCAGCGGCTGGGTGGCGCTCAACGGGCCGAGTGCAGGCTCTGCGCGGTCGTACAGGGCCCAGCAGAGCCGCGCGTTGTCCCACCGCGACCGGTACTGAATGCCGTCGATCTCCGGATGGCGATGATGGACGTCGCGGCTCAGGGCCTGGCACTCGGCGTACGGCTCCGCGTGCGTCCGCCCCGCGTCGATCCCCAGGCGCGGCAGCCCGGCGCCTTCGAACTGCAGCACGCGCAGGTCTCTGCGGACGGGCAGCGCGGAGGCGGACCGCTGGAGCGCGTCGGTGTGCGCAACCACGCGGCCCGCCCCCCGCACCAACGTTTCCAGGAACGCCACGGCGAGGCTGTCGCCGAAGTAGCAGACGCCGAACTCGTGATCGGCGGCATCAAAGCGGAAGCGCGCCGGACGCCTTTGGTCCGGCCCGAACCACACCGCTCCCATCGCGGCGGGGTGAACGCGCCAGAGCACGGTGCCCGCGGGGACCACCACGCACGGAGGCGCATCGGGGATGATGATCGCCATCAGGCCGCGCCGTGCCCTCCGTACGTCCCCAGCCGCGCCACGAGCCCGGCGCGAACGTCATCGTCCGCGATGCGGTCCAGCAGCGTATCGCCTTCGCGGCCCGGCGCCGCTTCCACCAGGATGGAAAGCAGCACCCAGGGATTCATGTCCGCCGCGGCCCGCACGACTTCGGGGATACCGGGCTGCACTCCGCCAGCGGCGATGTCGAACTGGCGCGCGGGAAAGGCCCACGCTCCGCGCGAGAGCGGAACCGCGAGGATGGTCCGCCGCTCCATCCGCTGCTTTACCGCCTGGATGGAGATGCCCAGCAGGCCGGCAACCTGGTGCGACGAAAGGAAGCCTCCCGCATCTCCCAGCATCTTCTCCTTCGCGGCCGCGCCCCGCAGCAGCGCAGAGACCAGGGATGACGATCCCGCGCCGGGTACGTCCGGCGCTTCCGCGGCGACGGCGGCCACGGAGCCGATCGCGCTCGGCGCCTCCAGCGCGCGCAGCAGGCCGGGGACGTCCATGCGGTTCACCGCGTCGTCTACGTAGGCGTGAATGCGGCGGCGCAGCGTCGTTTGCAGGTCCGCGCGGTCCACGGCGGCCTCGCGGCTTTTCGTCCCGCCGCCCGGCTCCGCGTCCGACCCCCCGGACCCGCCGCCGCGGTCCTCCGCAAATCCGTAGTTCATTTCGCCCTCCTTGCACCCGTGCTGAATGCGTACCCAATGCACCAACTGCAAGGTAGCGGCCTGGCGTGCATTTGACAACAGAACGGGGCGCCCGCGTGGACGCCCCGTTTCTCCTCTGTGTCTCTGTAAAACCGCAGTTGCAGTTCGCTCCTACAGCTCGTGGCCGGCGCGCTCGGCGGCGACCTGCTGGGCCAGCCTGCCCAGGCTCTCGGCTTGGCGCTTGACCGCGTAGCGCGCCATGCACTCCACGATCACCGCGCGCGCGGACGCCTCGTCCTCCCACCCCATGGGGTGCACGCGGCCGCCTTCCAGGTCCTTGTACACGCTGAAAAAGTGCTCCACCTCGCGCAGAAAGTGCGGGGCCACGTCCGTGAGCCGCGCGTACTCGTCGTACAGCGGGTCGCGGGCGGGGACGCACAGCACCTTCTCGTCCATCTCGTCCTTGTCGGTCATCCGAAAGATGCCGATGGGGCGGACCTCGATGATGCACCCGGGAAAGGTGGGCACCGTGGTCATCACGATGGCGTCGAGCGGGTCGTCGTCCTGCGCGTACGTCTGCGGAAAGAATCCGTAGTCGCCGGGATAGTGCACCGAGCTGTACAGCAGCCGGTCCAGCTTGAACATCCCGGTGTTCTTGTCCAGCTCATATTTGTTGCGGCTGCCGCGGGGGATCTCCACCACCACGTGCATCCGGTCAGGCGCGTCGGGGCCAGGCTCCAGCTCGTGCCAGGGATGAAACATCACTCCTCCGTCAAACGGTTCCGGTCAGGGGCGGGCACGGCGGAACCAGGCTCCGCCGGGCCGCAAAGATACCATCGCCGGGCGCGCGTTGACACCCCCGCGCACCCCGTCTACCTTGGCCGGCGAAAGCCCGGACCGCCGTCCCGAGACCCCGATCCATCGTGCTGCTGGGAGCCCACGTTTCCACCGCGGGAGGGTGCCGCAACGCACCTCCGCGCGCCGCCGCCATCGGCGCGTCCGCCATCCAGGTGTTCACCAAGCAGCCCAACCGCTGGGCCGAGGTGGAGGTGGTGGACGACGAGTGCTCCGCCTTTCGCTCGGGCATCCAGGAGCACGGCGTGGTGTTCGCCAACGCCCATGACTCGTACCTCATCAACCTGGCCACGGCGGACCCCATCCTCCGCGAGCGCAGCTACGCCGCCTTTGTGGGCGAACTGCGCCGCGCGGACCGGCTGGGGCTGCACGCGCTGGTCACCCACCCCGGCAACGCCACGGACGGCGACCTCCCGCGCGGGCTGGCGCAGAACGCCGAACTGATCGAGCGCGCGCTGGAAGAGGTGAGGGGCACCGTCGCCGTCCTGCTGGAGACCACGGCGGGGTCGGGAAAGGTGATCGGGTCGCGCTTTGACGAACTGGCGGAGATGATCGCCCGCATCAACCCGGCGACGCGCGACCGCGTGGGAGTGTGCGTGGACACCTGCCACGTGTACGCGGCCGGCTACGACCTGCGCGGCGACTACGACGGCGTGGTCAACCAGCTTGCCGACACGGTCGGCCTCCACAAGGTCGGCCTGTTCCACCTGAACGATTCGGCGACGCCGTTCGCCAGCCGCAAGGACCGGCACGCGGCCATCGGCGAGGGCTCGCTGGGCGACGAGCCGTTCCGCCGGCTGATGACGGACACGCGCTTCGCCCACGTCCCCAAGGTGCTGGAAACGCCCAAGGGCGACGACTCCAAGGACATGGTTTCGCTGGACCTGATGAACCTGGCGCGGCTGCGGTCGTACCTGCGGGACGGGGAACCCGCGCCCTGACGCCGGGGTAGCCGCAACACGATGAAACACGCCTTCCGCCCCGCCACGCCTCTGCGCCGCTTTCTGGCGCTGCTGGGAGTGTGCCTGCACCTGCTGGGTGCGGTCGCGCTCCGCGAGGTGCACACGTGGGGGCTGGCGTCAGCCGTCGAGCGCGCCGCGCAGGATTCCGGGCCGCGCGACGACAAGCAGCAACGCGTTCCCCCGCACGACGAGCAGCACTGCGTCCTTTGCCACGCGGCCGGCAACGCCGCGCTGGCGGCGGACGGACCGGAGATCCCCGTTTGCGAGGCGGCCGGCCCGGCCGAGTTCCGCGCGCCGGCCCGGCCCGCCGCCCCCCGCCTGGCGCGCGACGCCCGCGCCCGCGCCCCGCCCGCCCTTTCCTGATCCACGCCGCCCTCCGTGGCGGCATCCGTCATTCGCACCGGCCGGACGGCTCCCCGCGCGGGAGGCCGGCCCGGTGCGCACGCATCCGGATTCAGGAGTATCCATCCCATGTCGACCCGATTCGGGCGCGGCGCCCTGCTGGCGCTGCTCGCTCTGCTCGTTTGTTCCGGCACCGCCCACGCCGCGGCCGCCGACTCCGCCGACGCGCCGCCCATTACCGGCGTGGTGCGCGACACTGCCGGCGTTCCGCTGGCCAACGCCCGCGTGATCATCAACGAGGTGAACCGCTCCACCGTCACGGGGAGCGACGGCACGTTCACCTTCCGCTCGCTGCGGGCCGGCACCTATCACGTGGACGCTACGCTGCTGGGCTACGCGCCCGGCCACGCCGTGGTCACCGTGCCCGAGGCGGGCGCCGACGTGCGCGTGGTGATCACCATGCGCAGCACGGTGCTTTCGCTGGAGGGGATCAACGTCACCGCCAGCGCCCGCAGCGCCGATCCGCTCAACATCACGCAGTCCACGGTGGAACTGTCCGGCAAGGCGCTGGACCGCAGCGTGGGGGCCAGCGTGGCCCAGACGCTGTCGACCCAGCCGGGGCTGAGCGTGCGCTACGGCGGCCCGGCGGCGAGCACGCCCGTGATCCGCGGGCTGGCGGGCGAGCGGGTGCTCGTGGTGCAGAACGGGCAGCGCACGGGCGACCTGTCGTCTACGTCGGCGGACCACGCGCTCAGCGTGGACCCGCTGGCGGCGAGCCGCATTGAGGTGGTGCGCGGCCCCGCGTCGCTGCTGTACGGCAACAACGCGCTGGGCGGCGTGGTGAACGTGATCGCGACGGACATCCCCACCACCATCCCCGGCCGCACCTCCGGCTTTCTGGCTCTGCAGGGCGAGTCGGTGAACCCTGGCGGCGCACTCACGGGCGAAATGACCGCGCCGGTGAGCAGCACGCTGGCGGTGACGGCCCGCGCCGGCGGCCGCGACGTGCAGGACACCCGCGTGGGCGGGGGCGGGCAGCTGGACAACACTTTTTACCGCAACCTGTACGGCACGGCGGGGCTGGGCTACGTGACGGAGCGCGTGCAGGGCGGCGTTTCGTTCGGCGGCTACACGTTCAAGTACGGCCTTCCCACGCTTCCCGGAGCCGAAGAGTCGGGCGTAAGCATCGACGGAGACCGGTTCGAGGGTACGGGGCGGCTGGACGTGGCCATGGGACGCAGCGGCTTCACCAACCTGCGGGTGGACGGCAGCGCGCAGCGCTACGGCCACGACGAGATCGAGTCCGGCGGCGAGGTGGGGACGCGGTTCCGGCTGGACACGCAGACGGGGAGCGTAACGGCGCGCACGGCGTACGGCCGGCTGACGGGCGCGCTGGGCGTGTCGGGGCTGCGCAAGGACTACTCGCCGGAAGGCGAAGAGGCGCTCACGCCCGGCGCGGCGAGCGTGAACGGCGGCGCCTTCGTGTACCAGGAACTGGCGCTCTCGGGCGAGCGCAACGGGCCGTCGCTGCAGGCGGGCGCGCGCTACGACGCGTACCGCGTGTCGCCGGAGGAGACGGACGACCCTCGCTTTGCGCGGGTGCGGCAGCGCGACTTCAACAACTTCAGCGGCTCGCTGGGGCTCAACGTGCCGCTGAACGACAACCTGTCGGCCAGCGTGAGCGTGGCGCGCAGCTTCCGGGCGCCCACGGTGGAGGAGCTGTACTCCAACGCGTTCCACCACGCGGTCGGCACGTACGACATCGGCGACCCGGAGCTGGCGCTGGAGACCAACCGCGGCGCCGAGGCGGTGCTGCGTGCGCAATCGGAGCGGGTGAACGCGCAGTTCTCCACCTTCTACAACCGCATCGACAACTACATCACCGCGGACGTGGTGGGCGACACCACCATCGTGGATGAGGAGCACGGCGAGGAAACCGTGCCGCTGAACGTGTTCCGCCAGGCAGACGCGCAGCTTCGCGGGGTGGAGGGGCAGGTGGAGCTGGTGACGGCGCGCCACCTGGTGCTGGGGGTGATGGGCGACGTGGTGCGCGGCGACTTCATCGGCGGCGGCGCGCTGCCGTTCATGCCGGCGGCGCGGGTGGGCGGATCGGTGCGCTGGGATGACGGCAAGTACTCCGTGAGCCTGGACGGGCGCCACGCCTTCGCGCAGGACCGCACCGACATGGTGGAGTTCCGAACCGACGCGTACACGCTGGTGAACCTGAGCACGGGGATCAGCCTGCGGCGGGACGCGCGCATTCACAGCATCGTGCTGCGCGCCGACAACCTGCTGGACGAGGCGTACCGCGAGCCCACCAGCCGGCTGCTGGTGCCCTCGCCGGGCCGCAATCTGTCGCTCGTGTACCGCGTGCTGTTCTGACGGCGGATGACGGCGTGCGGCGGACGACGGGCTGACCGGGGCGGGTGGTGGACGATGCGGGGCGGGGAAGCGAACGGGCTTTCCCGCCCCGTTCCTCGTGCGGGATGATGATGACGCGCCGGGCGGGCTCTAGGGCGGCCCCCACCCGGGCCGGCACCACCGGCCCACCCTCCCCCAAAACGGACTGGGGGAGGGTTGATGGAACCCCGCGCACTGAGCGACGGGAAGTCGCCGCAACAACGGCGGAAAGTCCCCCCAAACGGACGGGGGGACTTCACCTGCACGCGGCGAATCGCCCGGCGCGGGGTGGCAGTCATCGATCCGGCGAGTGGGGGTTGAGCGAGTGAACTCGCCGCAACCACGGCTGAAAGCCTCACGATACTGCCGTGAGGCTGGCACCTGCGCCGGCGACGAGGGTCAGTGCCGAACGCCGCCCGCGCGCTGAGGTCTCCCTTTCTCCCGCGACAGCGGGGGAGAGGGCCGGGGAGAGGGGGCCTCTCCGACCGCGCGGCACCGTCCGAAGCGCACCCAAGCCGCTGTTCTCCCCTCTCCGTGCGTCTGTTTGCACGGGGAGGGGCCGGGGGAGGGGTCCGCGCGCAGCGCGACCCTTCGTTGTCTCAACCTCTCTTGGAGCGGATGATTGTGCCGCGTCGAACGTCTCATTCGTGTCACAAACCCCCGCGCGGGAAACCCGCCATCGCCGGCTATCGTACTGCCGTGCACAGACAGTCCCGATTCCTCGCACCGTACGGAGTGGATGAGCGGCACCGGGCAGGCTCTGACCCCCACCGAGGCCCAGGTTCTTCTGGAGCCGAACAGCATTCCCCCGCAGAAGGCGCTTCGCACCGCCCTGATGCACCTGGCCGGCGCCGGCCATCTACGCCTCCTGGACGGGCCTCCGCGTCCCTGGTGGTGGGGCGGCAGCCGCAAACGCGTGCGTCGCGCGGCGCGCAACTCGCCCCTTCCCGGCCACCTCTCCGCGGTGATGGCGGCGCTCTTCCCCCCGTCCAAGCCGGACGAACCGCTCTCCCCGGAAGAAATGACGACACGCCTGCAGGCGGCCTTCGGATACTCGTACGGACAATTCCTCTCCGGCCACGTGCTCCCGGAGTTGGTGAGCCGCGGGCTGCTGGAGGTGGAGGAGTACCGTCTGCTGCGCCTGTTTCCGCAGCGCCGCTACAGGCACACGGCGCAAGGTGAAGCGGCGCGTGCATGGGTGCAGGGAGCGCTGCAGCCCGCGAGGCACCTGCCCGAACTGCTGCGGCGCGATCCCGCGGGCGCCGCCGCCGCATCCGCCCGCCTGGGCGGGCTGGTGCTCATCGCGGACGAACTGCGTCCCCACCTGGCGGACCTCGCCGCTGCCGCCCGCGGCAACCCCACCATGCCCGAGATGATCACGATGCTGGACGGGGTGGCCGAGGATGAGCGCCGCATCGCGTGGCTGGACGCTGTCGAGATCCTGGGCGAAGTGGATTGGGGGGGCGTGCTGGAGGCCGTTGACGGCGTGGGCAGCGCGTTCGACAGCGCGGACGCGGGCGGGAGTGATGGGGGCGGCGACGGGGACGGCGGCGGAGGAGAGTAGGCCGGCCCGGGAGAATGCCGAGAACGTCAGCCGGCCATTCACCTCGGCCTGTGAGAGTCATCCTGAAGGAGCGGCGCACCGCACCGTCCGCCGCGCTGAGACCTGTGCGAGTGAAGGATCCCGGACCGAAGCATCCGCGCGGCCGCTGTCCGGCGCGGCGTGCCCCGGCCTTTTCGCCGCGGCGGCCCGGACCGGAGCGCGCCACGCAACCTGTCGCGTGCCGGAAGCGGTGTAGCGGGTGCTTCCGTCGCCGCCCGAGTGTGGTGCAGGCAGATGACGCCGTGCGGCGCCTCCTTCAGTGCACGCCGAGAACGCGAGCCGGCCGTGCCACGCCGGCGTCCGAGGGTTATCCTGAAGGAGCGGCGCACCGCATCGTCCGCCGCGCTGAGCCCTGTAGGACTGAAGGATCCCGGACCGAAGCATCCGCGCGGCCGCTGTCCGGCGCGGCGTGCCCCGGCCTTCTCGCGGCGCCCGCAGGCCCCGGCGCACGCCACGCAACCCGGGGTGCATCGGATGCGGTGGCGCGGGATTCTTCAATCGGCGCCCCGAGTGTGGGCACGGGGATGGCCCGCGCGGCGCCTCCTTCAGAATGACACTCACGCGCCGAGGCGTATGGGCGGGGGAGGGGGGCGCTACACGCTTTCGATGACACTCACGCGCCGAGGCGGTGGGGCGAGAGGTTGCCGAACATGCTCTGGGCCTGTGCGCCTCACGTCCTGATCGCGACGATCGTCAACTTACTTGACACTGTTAGGTGGGCGATGTACGTTGCGCTCACGAACAGCGCGGACCGAAGGAGCGAGGGATGGGGACCAAGGAGCGGCGGGAGCGGGAGCGGGCAGAAACGAGGGCCAGGATCCTGGACGCGGCGCGCGAAATGTTCGCCACGCAGGGAGTCGGGGCCGTCACCATGCGCGCCATCGCGGAGCGCATCGAGTACACGCCCACGGCCATCTACCACCACTTCAAGGACAAGGACGCCCTCATCATCGAGCTCTGCCACGCGGACTTCCGGCTGCTGGGCGTGGAGTTGGGCCGGTCCGTGCGCATCGCCGACCCCGTGGAGCGGCTGCGGCGCATCGGGACGGCGTACGTGCAGTTCGCCATCACCCACCCGCATCACTACCACGTGATGTTCATGACCGCCACCCCGGCGCACGATCACGACGACGTCTCCATCCAGAAGAACAACCCGGAAGAAGACGCCTACGGCCTCCTGGTGCAGACCGTGGCCGAGGGGATCGCCGCCGGCCGCTTTCGCCCCGAGTTCACGGACGCCCACGAACTGGCCCAGATCCACTGGAGCGGGATCCACGGTGTGATCTCGCTGCACATGGCCAAGAAGTCGGATGCATGGATCGACTGGCGCGACATGGCCACGACCGCGGCCCGGATGATCGACGTGCTGGTGCGCGGAACCACTCTCCCGGAGGAAGCATGATGCTGCCCCATCGCCCGGCCCCCCGCGGGGGAAGCCGCTTTTTTTTGGTCCGCCACCTAACATTGTTAGATGAAAGGACAACATCAGATGTTTGGACGATGAGAAGCGCCGCACTCGCGTTCAGCCTGGCCGCGGTGATTGGATGCGCGGCGTCCGGCGCGGCGCAGACGGGGCCGGTGGATTCGCTGGTGACCGAGGCCATCCGCGCCAACCGCGGGCTGCAGGAACGGCGCTACGCGGATGCGCGCAGCGAGGCCGCCGTGCGCGAAGCGGCCGCGCTGGGGCGTCCGTCCATTTCGCTGGATGCGCGCTACTCGCGGACGCACGGCGCGCGCAACCTGGGCGACCTGGTGAACCCCGCCTACGCCGCGCTCAACCAGCTCACCGGCACGGACGCCTTTCCCACGAACGTGGACGCGCGCCTGCCGCTGGCGCAGGAAACCAGGGTCCGGGTGGCGCAGCCGCTGTACCGGCCGGCCATTGGCCACAACGTGGCGCTGCGCCGCTCTCTGCGCGGGGTGCAGGGCGCGGAGCTGGGGGCCGCGACGCGCCAGCTGGCCGCCGACGTTCAGTCCGCATGGCTGCGGCACGCGCAGGCCGCGCGGGTGGTGCAGGTGTACGCCAGCACCCTTCCCCTGCTCGCGGAAAACCTGCGCGTGGCCGAGCGCCTGGTGGCAGCGGGCAAGGCCACGCCCGACGCCGTGTACCGCGCCCGCGCCGAGCTGGGCGAGGCGGAGCAGCAGCGCGACGAGGCCGAGCAGCAGCGCGGCGCCGCCGCCCGCTTCCTGAACTACCTGGTGGACCGGCCGCTGGATACGCCCGTCGCCGTTCCGGACGATTCGGCGTGGGCGGGCCCGCTGCCGCTCACGCTGGACGAGGCGCGCGCCCGTGCCCTCGCCGGCCGCGAGGAGCTGCGCGGTGCCGAGCAGGGGGTGCGCGCCGCGGAGGCGCAGGGCCGCATTGCCGCGGCCGGGCGGCTGCCCACGGTGTCGGTGGCGCTGGACTACGGCATCCAGGGGAACCGCTACGAGCTGAGCCGCGACGCCGACTTCGCCATCGCCTCCGTGCTGGTGCAGTGGAGCCCGTGGGAGGGGGGGCAGACCTCCGCGCGCCGCCAGGGCGCCGCGCTGGAGGCGCAGGCCGCCCGCGTGCGCCGCGCGGACGCGGAGCGGCGCATTGACCTGGAGGTGCGGCAGGCGTACGAGGCCGCCGTGGTCGCCCGTGCCGCCATCGCCACCGCGGCGGACCGTGTGGCCGCCGCGCGCAGGACGTTCGAGCTCGTCGCCCGCAAGTACCAGGAAGGCGCCGCGCCGCAGATCGAGTACCTGGACGTTCGCGCGGCCCTGACCCGCGCCGAACTGAACCTGGTGATTACCCGCCACGACTACGCGCTCCGCCGGGTGGAGCTGGAGCGCGCCGCCGCACTTCGCACCTTTGCCCCGGAGGCCCCGTGAACGTCCTGCGCATCGCCGCCCCGCTCCTGCTGACGGCCGCCGCGGCGTGCGGCGCCGAGGCGCGCGGCGAAGCCGCCCCCGATCCCGCCGTCGCCATTCGCACGGCCCCCGTCACCGAGGAATGGGGAACGCTCCCCGTCACCGGCACGGGGACGCTGGCGGACAAGGAAGAGGTGGCGCTCTCGTTCAAGACGGGCGGCATCGTGGCCTCCGTGCTGGCGGAGGAAGGGCAGCGCGTGCGCCGGGGGCAGACGCTCGCCACGCTGGACGCGGGGGAGATCGACGCCCTGGTGCGCCGCGCGGAGCAGGGCGCGGCCAAGGCGGAGCGCGACCTGGCCCGCGCCCGCTCGCTGTACGCGGACAGCGTGGTGACGCTGGAGCAGATGCAGGACGCCGCGACCGCCGCCGGGGTGGCGCGCGCGGAGCTCGCAGCCGTCCGCTTCAACCGGCGGCACGCGGCCATCGTGGCGCCCGCGTCGGGAACCATTCTGCGCCGCGCCGCCGAGGCGGGGGAGATGGTGCCGCCGGGCGCCCCCGTGCTGGTGCTGGGCGCGGCGGGGCGGGGAACGGTGCTGCGCGTGGGGCTGCCGGACCGCGACGCCGTCCGCCTGCGCCGGGGCGACGCGGCCACGGTGGCCTTTGACGCCTATCCCGGCGTGTCGTTCGCCGGCCGCGTGTCGGAGGTGGCGGCGGCCGCGAGCCCGGGCACGGGGACGTACGAGGTAGAGGTGGCGGTGGACGCGGGCGGGCGCGCCCTGGCCAGCGGCCTCATTGGCCGGGTGCAGATCGCGCCGGCCGCCCGCGAGCGGCTGCGCATGGTGCCGGTGGAGGCGCTGCTGGAGGCGGACGACGACTCGGCGACGGTCTTTACCCTGGCGCCGGACGGGCGCGCGCGGCGCATGCCGGTGCGCATCGCCTTTCTGCGCGGCGAGCGGGCGGCGGTGCGCGGGGGGCTGGACGGCGTGGCCGAGGTGGTGACGGACGGCGCGGCCTACCTGGAAGACGGCGCCGCGGTGCGCCGGGCGGTGGCCCCATGAACGTCTCGCGCATCTCGGAACTGGCCGTCCGGAACTGGCAGTTCACCGTCGTCATCACCGCCATGGCGGCCGCGGTGGGGCTGAACGCCTGGGTCAACGTTCCACGGTCGGAGGATCCCACCTTTCCCATCGCCATCTACCCCGTGGTGGCCGTGTATCCCGGCGCCTCCCCGGCGGACCTGGAGCGCCTGGTGGTGGAACCGGTTGAAGAAGCCATCGGCGAGCTGGACGGGTTGAAGACGATGAAGACGCAGGTGGAGGACGGCGTGGCGGTGATCCGCGCGGAGTTCGACCCCGGCGTGGACCCCGACCGCAAGTACGAGGAGGTGCTGCGCGAGGTGAACGGACTGCGCCCAAGCCTTCCGGCGGAGCTGCACTCGCTCACGGTGGACCGGACGAGCGCCGCGGACGTGAACATCGTGCAGGCGGCGCTGGTGTCGGAGGCCGTGCCCTTCCGCATCCTGCAGGAGCAGGCGGACCGGTTGCAGGACCGGGTCAAGCGCGTCCCCGGCGTGCGCGACGCCGAGGTGTGGGGCGCGCCCGAACGCGAGGTGCGCGTCAACCTGGACCTGGGCCGTGCGGCGCAGCTGGGCATCGCCCCGGCGCAGGTGCTGGGCGCGGTGGGGAGCGAGAGCGCCAACATCCCCGGCGGCAGCGTGGACGCGGGCTCCCGGCGCTTCAACGTAAAGACCAGCGGCGACTACACCTCGGTGGACGAGGTGCGGGAAACGGTGGTGGGCGGGCGCGCGGGCGCCCTGGTGCGGCTGCGCGACGTGGCGGACGTGCGCTGGAGCTACGCGGACCCCGGCCACCTGGCCCGCTTCAACGGCCGCCGCGCCCTGTTCGTGACCGCGACCATGCAGGAGGGGAGCAACATTTCCCGCGTGCGTGACGGCATCTACGCGGAGATGGCGGCGTTCGAGCGCGGGCTGCCCGCGGGGGTGCGGCTGCAGCGCGGGTTCGACCAGTCGGCCAACGTGGAGCGGCGGATGGGAACGCTGGGGCGCGACCTGGCCATCGCCATCGGGCTGGTGGTGATCACGCTGCTGCCGCTGGGGCTGCGGCCGGCGCTGATCGTCATGGCGTCCATCCCGCTGTCGATGGCGATCGGGCTGGCGCTGGTGGACGCCACGGGATTCGGCATCAACCAGATGAGCATCGTGGGCTTCGTGATCGCCCTGGGGCTGCTGGTGGACGACTCCATCGTGGTGGTGGAGAACATTGCGCGCTTTCTGCGCGAGGGGCACTCGCGGCGCGAGGCGGCGGTGCGCGCCACGCGGCAGATCGGCGTGGCGGTGCTGGGGTGCACCTTCACTCTGATCTTCGCCTTTCTTCCGCTCCTGTTTCTCCCGGGGACGGCGGGGCAGTTCATCCGCTCCATGCCGCTTACCGTGGTGTACACCATCCTGGCGTCGCTGGTGGTGTCGCTCACCATCATTCCGTTCCTCGCCAGCATCATCCTCAAGGACGGGGACGGCGCGCACGAGAACGTCTTCCTGCGCGCGCTCAACCGCGGGATCGGCGCCTCGTACGCGCCGGTGCTGCACCGGGCCCTGGCCCGTCCCCGCGCCACGCTCGCCGTGGCCGGCGCCCTCTTTCTGGCGAGCCTGGCGCTGATCCCGGCCGTGGGCTTCTCGCTCTTTCCCAAGGCGGGGACGCCGCAGTTCCTGGTGGACGTCGAGACGCCAGAGGGAAGCACGCTTGCCGCCACGGACCGCGCGGCGCGCTGGGTGGAGCGGCAGCTTTCCGCGCATCCCCAGGTGCGCGCGGTGATGGCCAACGTGGGGCACGGCAATCCGCAGATCTACTACAACGTCGTTCCGCGCAACGAGAACCCCACCGTGGCGCAGCTGTTCGTCCTTACGCGCGGGCACGAGCCCGGGGCCACGGAGCGGATGCTGGACAGCATGCGCGCCCGGTTCGCCGCGTACCCCAATGCGCGCATCGAGGTCAAGGAGTTCGAGAACGGCCCGCCGGTGGACGCGCCGCTCGCCATTCGTCTGACGGGGGAGAACCTGGACACGCTGCGGGTGCTGGCGGGGCGGGTGGAAGGGGTGCTTCGCGCCACGCCGGGAACGCTGTACGTGCGCAACCCGGTGCGGCTGGCGCGCACGGACCTGCGGGTGGAGATCGACCGGGCGCGGGCCGGAATGCTGGGGATTCCCACGGCGGAGGTGGACCGCACGGTGCGCCTGGCGGTATCGGGGCTCGCCGCCGGCCGCGTGCGCGAGGGGGATGGGGACGAGCACCCGGTGCAGGTGCGCCTGCCCAATGCGGGGCGGCCCACGCCGGCGGTGCTGGAGCAGGTGTACGTGGCCGGCGCGGGGGGCGCGCAGGTGCCGCTGGGGCAGATCGCGCGGCTGCGTTTCGAGTCGTCGCCGCCGCTGATTCAGCGGTACGACCAGGAGCGCTCGGTAACGGTGACGGCGTTCGTGCAGAGCGGGTTCAACACCGACCGGCTGACGCGCGAGGTGATGGACAAGCTGGAGGGGATGACCTTTCCCGCGGGGTACCGCTGGGTGCCCGCGGGGGAGTTCGAGAGCCGGCAGGAGAGCTTTGGCGGGGTGGGAAACGCGGTGATCGTGGCCGTGTTCATGGTGCTGGCCATTCTGGTGCTGGAGTTCCGCACCTTTCGCAGCACGCTCATTGTCGCCTCGGTGATTCCGCTGGGCGTGCTGGGCGGCATCGCGGCGCTGTTCCTGACCGGCTACACCCTCTCCTTCACCGCCACCATCGGCTTTGTGGCGCTGATCGGGATTGAGATCAAGAACTCCATCCTGCTGGTGGACTTCACCAACCAGCTGCGGCAGGAAGGGATGCCGCTGGACGCGGCCATTGAAAAGGCGGGTGAGGTGCGCTTCCTCCCCATCGTGCTTACGACGATGACGGCGATCGGCGGGCTGCTGCCGCTGGCCCTGGAAGGGTCGGCGCTGTACTCGCCGCTGGCGTGGGTCATCATCGGCGGGCTGGTGTCGTCCACGCTGCTGGCCCGACTCGTGACGCCCGTCATGTACAAGCTGCTTCCGCCGGAGATCGAAACGCCGGAGGAGCCCGCGCCCGCGCCCGTGCCGGTGGGCCGCATTCCGATTCCGGCGATGGTGTGAGGGCGGGGATGGCGACGCCTGACGCGGCGGCGCTGTGGCCCTCACCCGGCCGGCGACCCTCACCCATCGACGCTGAGACGCGTCCACCCTCTCCACGAACGGATGTGGGAGAGGGTGCACACCCCATCGGCGGCCCCGGCGGTTCGACGGATCAGGGGGAAGGGAGCGGAGAATGTGGAACGTCGCGCGGGGTGATTGGTATTCGAAGCGCTCCGTGTTCCTCGATCCACCCGCTCCACCGATCCGCCGATGACCAACCGACTTCTGCGCCGCGCCGCCCTGCTGGTTCCCGTTGCGGCGCTGGCCGCGTGCAGCGACCTCACCGGCGGCGATGGCGGCACCGCGGCCGGGCTCAGCATTGAGGATGCGTCCGGGAACCAGGTGGTGACGGTGAGCGCCGCGGGCGTGTCCGGGTCGCTGACGGTGAACCAGGGCTCACAGCGGGATTATGACATCGTGCTGCGCGCGGCCAACGGCGGCGTGGTGGTGCCCACCGCGACGGAAACCGTGCGGGTTACGGTGGTGAACAGCGGCGTCGCCTCGTGGACGGGCAACGAGGCGGGTACGCTGCGCGGCAACCAGCGCGGCTCCACCACCATGCGCGTGGACCTGATCAGCGCGGGCACGGCCGTCTACACCTCGCCGTCCATCCCCATCCAGGTCAACTGACGCGACCGGCGGAAACGAACAGCGGCCCCGTCCTCCCCACCGAGGACGGGGCCGCTCCCGTTTCCACCTGTTCCCTATTCCCTATTCCCTATTCCCTATTCCCTATTCCCTGCCGTTCACCGTCAGTCGTGCGAGTGCGCGGGGCACGCGCACGCGCCGCAGGTGGCCTGGTGCCGCAGATGTCCGTTCCACGCCATGCCCGCGGCGAGCAGCAGGCCTCCTAGCACGTGGCCGGCGGTGAGCGCGGCGCCCGTCCAGGCGAGCGGGTCCGAGGCGATCCACAGCACCGCGCCGAGCGCCATGGGCACCAGCACGCGGCGATCTCCGTGCGCGCGGATCCCGGACAGCGCCATCGTCCCGGCGAGCACGACGGAGCCGAACTGCACCGCGTGCTCGGCCAGGGAGGGCAGGGCCAGCGCCGGGGCGATGAGCGCCACGATCGGAGCGGCCAGGCAGTGCACCGCGCACAGCAGCGGCAGCGCCGCCGCCCAGGAACTCGCCGCCGCCGAGCGGGCGGGCGCTGAAACGGAACTCATCAGAACATCTCTGCGAACGGGTGCGCTTCACACGAACCGCCGGCAACGCGGAGGCGTTCCCGGCGGCGGAGATGATAGCGCAAGCGGCTCGCAAATGCAAGTCGTTCGCAACTGGATGGGAAGGGGCGAGCCGGGCGGATCGGAATGCGGCGGAACGTCAGATGCCGGAAGCGGAGCATCGCGCGGTGGCCGTCCAAAGCGCGTTGATTCGCCGCTGGAATAGCACCCGGTTCCCCACCGCGGACCGCGGCCGACACCCCGGCGCGGGAAGCAGGGTTAGGCGCGGCCGCCGTCCAGAGCGAACGAATTCGCCGCTGGAACCGCACGAAGTCCGCCTGCGCGGACTGCGGCCAATGCCATGGATGCGGGAAGCGCGGTCGGGCGCGGCCGCCGTCCAGAGCGAATGAATTCGCCGCTGGAACCGCACGAAGTCCGCCTGCGCGGACTGCGGCCGCGGCTTCAGTGCGCATCCCCGTCGCGGCGTGCGGTCCGAATTCGTAACCCGTTGCGCCCTAGAAACTTGTCATCCTGAGGAGGCGCCGGACGAATTCTCCGCCGCGCCGACCTGTGGCGCCGACGAAGGATCTACTTTCCGCCCGTTCCAACTCCGCGCTTGGCACAGAAACAACCCCACGCTACGTATCCCCCTGAAGCAGTCGAAGCCCCGAACATCGCCTGTGGGCGATGTGTCGGGGCTTACCGCTTCTGGAGCGGCGGATTCATCCGCTCAGGGAGGCCGGGCGCCACGCGGTCATCCATTCGTACGCGCCGTCATTCGCCCGGGCGATGTGCGCTCCGCCGCCATAATCATCTACCACGCGGCGATACCCCTCCGCCCCGCTCACTCCTCCTTGCACCCGGCGCAGCGGCCATGAAAGGTGAGGCGGTGGTGGGCGACCTGGAACCCGAACTCGCGCTCGATGCGGTCCAGCACCGCGCGGTCGAGCCCGCACAGCGACACGGTACGCAGCGATCCGCAGTCGTCGCAGTGCAGGTGGTGCGAGTGCCCGCCGGGCGACACGAGCTCAAAGTGCTCCGCGCCGCCCGTCACCACCGGGCGCGCCAGCCCCAGTTCCACCAGCCAGTGCAGCGTGCGGTACACGGTGGCCAGGTCGGTGCCGCCCTCGCCCAGCGCCTCGTGCAGGGCGCGCGCGGTCACCGGGGCGGCGGCGCGCGCCATCTGGCGCACCACGCCCCGGCGCGGGCCCGTGAGCCGGTGGCCCAGGGCGCGGATCGCGCTCAGCGTCTGTTCTTCCACCCTGCCTCTCCGGGTTCGCCCGTCATCGCCAAAACTACCCGCATCCCGCGCGGAACGACACCCCGCGGGCACGGCCGCGGCGCTCTTGACCCCGGCGCCCCGGCATCCTATTCTTGCCGCTGGTCTGGAGGCGGCGGGGAGAAAAATTTTTGAGCCAACACTTTTGAAGCCGGGGCTGCCTTTTGCGGTCGAAGCCACGCCCACATGGGAAGGCGGAAAGCCGCGGAGAAGCCACCGCAACATGTCTCTGACATGGCTTCAAAAATCCTTCCCGCAGCCACCCGGAACAGGCCGGCCCCGCCCCGCGGGGCTGGCCTTTTTCTTCGCTCCAACGGCCTGGCAGGAGACAACGTGCCCACCGTTCGCGTGACCCGCCGCGTGCACTTCAGCGCGGCGCACCGGCTGCACAACCCCGCGCTCTCCGACGAGGAGAACCGGAGCCTGTACGGCCTGTGCAACAGCCCCAACTGGCACGGCCACAACTACGAACTCGACGTGACCGTGGAGGGCCAGCCCGACCCGCGCACCGGGTACGTGGTGGACCTGGGCAAGGTGCGCCAGGCGGCGGAAAGCGTCATCGCCGACCTGGACCATCGCAACCTGAACCTGGATGTGGAGTGGCTGCGGGACGTGATCCCCAGCACCGAAAACCTGGTGGTGGAGCTGTGGAGGCGCATTGCGCCGCTCATCGAGGGCGGGCGCCTTGCCCGGCTGGTGTTGTGGGAAACGCCGCGCAATTCGGCGGAATACACGGGAGAGTAGATGGCGGACGCGACACAGGCGGGCGCGGTGCAGGACATCAGCGGGTTCGTGCGCGGCATGCTGGCCGGGCTGGGCGAAGATCCGGACCGCGAAGGGCTGCTCAAGACGCCGGAGCGGGTGGAAAAGAGCATGCGGTTCCTCACCCGCGGCTACGGCCTCACGGTGCGGGACGCCATTGGCGACGCGCTGTTCGAGGAAGACCACCACAACATGGTGATCGTTCGCGACATCGAGATGTATTCCATGTGCGAGCACCACATGCTCCCCTTCTTTGGCAAGGTGCACGTGGCGTACATCCCCAACGGCCGCATCGTGGGACTGAGCAAGCTGCCGCGCGTGGTGGAAGTCTTCGCGCGCCGCCTGCTGGTGCAGGAGCGGCTGACCGAGCAGGTGGCCTCCGCGCTGATGGAGGTCCTGGAGCCGGCGGGCGTGGGCGTGGTGGTGGAGGCCTCGCATCTGTGCATGATGATGCGCGGGGTGGAGAAGCAGAACAGCAAGACGGTAACGAGCGCCATGAAGGGCGTGTTCATGGATGATCGCGCCACCCGCGAGGAGTTTTTGCGGCTGCTGTAGGCGCCGGGAGTACGAGAGTACGAGAGTACGAGAGTACGAGAGTACGAGAGTACGAGAGTACGAGAGTGTCCAGTTCGGACGGTCCGTGCGCGGCGGAGAGTGTGGCCCTCACCCGGCCGCGGCCCTCACCCGGCCGCGCTGAGACGCGTGCCCCCTCTCCCACGAACTGATGTGGGAGAGGGGGCACACGGCAGCGGCGGCTCGGTGCGGTGTGAACGGTCTGGCGCAGGGTGAGGCACCGGCTCTCCTCGGCCCCCTCTCCCGCAAGCCGGCGAGGGGGAGCCGTTCGGCTGGGGGGGGAGGGTTCGGAGGGCGGCGTCGGCGTCGGGGCGCCACGCGCGCGAGCGCCTGTGTCCGGGCACTGGGTACTGGGCACGTCCCGCACTCAGGACTCCGTACTCCGCACCGCTCTTCCCCGCGTGAGGGATTCGCGCCCGGAGGGCCGAGACGCCGGAGTAGAGGGGCAACAGCCGTATCGTTGCCCCGGAACGGAGGGGGCTCGGCGCCGTTAGCAACAGTCGTATCGTTGCTTACGGCGCGCGAAGCCCGACCCGGAGCGCAGCGGAGGGGCACGCCCAATGTCCAGCGCCCCACCAACTCAACCTACAGATCCGCACCTGGAACCAAACGAGATGGACGCGCTGAAGGGAAAGACCGCCGTGATTACCGGCGCGTCGAGCGGCATCGGGCTGGCGGTTGCGCGGCAGATGGCGGAGGCCGGCGCGTGGGTGGGGCTCGTCGCCCGCAGCAAGGCGCCCCTGTCCCGCGCCGCGGCCGACATCGGCGGGCACGCCATTCCCGCCGACGTGGGCACGGCGGCCGGGGTGCACGCCGTGGCCACCTACGTCACCGAACTGCTGGGCGACGCGCCCGACCTCGTGATCTCCGCCGCGGGGGCGTTCGGCCTGGCGCGGCTGCACGAGGCCGATCCCGCCGACTTCGACCGGATGATCGCCGCGAACCTGCGCGCGCCCTTTCTGCTCATCCGCGCCTTTCTGCCCGCCATGCTGCGGCGCGGCCACGGCCACTTCATCCACCTGGGCTCGGTCGCCGGGCGCGTGGCGTTTCCGGAGAACGGCGCCTACGCGGCCAGCAAGTTCGGGCTGCGCGGGCTGCACGAGGTGCTGCTGCAGGAAATCCGCGGCACCGGCGTGCGCGCCACGCTCGTAGAGCCCGCCGCCACCGACACGCCGCTGTGGGACCCCATTGACCCGGACGCGCGGACGGACCTTCCGCCGCGCGCCTCCATGCTGCGCCCCGAAGACGTGGCCCGCGCCGTGGCGTTCGCCGCCGCGCAGCCCGCCGGGGTGCTGATTCCCAGCATCGCCGTACACGCGGCCGGCTGACGCCCATGTTTCTTCTGAACGTCAAGGCGCACTACGACAGCGCCCACTTTCTCCGCAACTACCACGGCAAGTGCGAGAACCTGCACGGCCACCACTACGTCGTGGAAGCCGCGCTCTCGTACGACGACGTGGGCCCCGGCGGCATGGCCTTCGACTTCACCGAGGCCAAGAAGCACCTGCGCGCCATCGCAAACGAGCTGGACCACAAGAACATCAACGACGTTCCGCCCTTTACGGAACTGGAGCCCAGCGCGGAGAACCAGGCGCGCTGGATCTTCGGCGAGCTGCAGCGGCGGCTGGGCGCGGACGGCGAGCACCTGGCCTACGTGCGCGTGTGGGAAACGCCCAACCAGTGGGCGCAGTACTCCCCGCGCCCCGTCTGGTAGCCGCGCCATGTTCATCCTGCTGACCGACGTTCTCACCTGCCCCCGCTGCGGCCCGGAGTTCGGCCTCATCCTCCTGGCCGACCAGATGGGCGAGCGCCGCGTCATCCAGGGCCGCCTGGGCTGCCCCAACTGCCGCGAGGCGTACGCCATTCGCGACGGTGTGGTGCACGCCATCCCCGCCGCGGAGCCGTCTTCGGCGGACGCGGGCGCTTCGGCGGATGCGGGAACGCCGGCCGATGCGCCGGCTTCGGCGGATGCGGAGAGCCCGGCCGATGCGGATGCCGCGGCCGGCGATGACGCGGAGGCGCCGGTGCGCTACGCCGCGCTGATGGGCCTGTCGGGCGCCACCGGGCTGGTGCTGGTCGCCGGGCCGGGCGCGCGGCACGCGGCGGCGGTGGCGGCGCTGGTCCCCGGGATCGAGGTGGTCGCGGTGGATGACCCCCATCCCGCGCCTGCGATGGAGAACGGGGTGAGCCGCGTGGTCGCGGGGGGGCGCCTGCCGTTTCGGGACGACAAGATGCGGGGCGCCGCGCTCACCGGCGGCGCGGCGGGCGAGCGGCTGCGCGAGGCGCTGCGGGTGCTGGCTCCGGGCGCGCGGCTGGTGGTGGATCCGGCCCCCGCCGACACGGCGGAACGGCTGCGCGCGCTGGGCGCGGAAGTGCTTCTGGAGCAGGCGGGCGTCGTGGTGGCGCGCGCTCCGGGCCGTCCCGTGCCGCTGGGCCGCCGGCCCCCGGGATGACGGTGTTGTCGGTTGCGGGAACGGCCCCTCGGGCATAGCTTTGCCGACCTCGGGGAACGCGCGCGCGTTCCCGCCGGGCACGGGTTCCGCCCGCAGAACACCGCGGCCACGCGGCACGTGAAGCAGCTCCTTTTCCCATCTCCACTCGGGCCATGTCCTGGTTCACGAACCTGATCGGAGGCCGCTCCGGGGCGCCGGAGGAGCGGGATCCGGATTACTACGAGGAAGGGACGGTCCTGCTCCATCAGGAGAAGTACCACGAGGCCCTCACCTCCTTTCGGCTCGCCCTGCGCGAGAGCCCCAACGACACCGACGTCCTTCAGCAGATCGCCGTGGCGTACACGCGCATCGGCATGACCGACGAGGCCGTCAAGACGTACCGCCGCGTGCTGGAGCTCAAGCCGCACGCCTCGGGCGCCCACTACGGGCTCGCCTTTCTGCTGCTGCAGCAGGGGCAGCAGGACGGGGCCGTGGCGCACCTTCGCGCCTTTCTTGCGCGCCCCCCGCAGGTGCCCAACGCGGCGCGGCACGTGTCGCATGCGCGGGCCACGCTGGCCGAGCTCACGGGCGAGGGTGAGGGGTCTCCGGAGCTGCAGCTTCCGCTGTGACGGACGCTGTGCCGGAGGTGGTGCTGGCCCTGAGCACCGCGCCGGACGCCGACACCGCCGCGCGCATCGGCCGCGCGCTGGTGCAGGAGCGGCTGATCGCCTGCATGAACGTGGTTCCCGGGCTGACGTCCATCTACCGGTGGAACGGGGACGTGCAGACCGACCAGGAAGTCCTGATGCTGATGAAGACGCAGCCGGGGCGCGTGAACCGGCTCCGGGAGCGCATTTCCGAGCTGCATCCGTACGAGGTTCCGGAGCTTCTGGTGGCTCCGGTGGTGGATGGACTGGCGCCGTACTGCCGCTGGGTGCGGGACGAGACGCCGGGGGATTGATTGAGGAGCGGGACGGAAGGGCCGGCCTTCCCCGTTGGCACTGAAAGCGGACATGGCTCGGATGACGATGGCGGAGGACGAAGCCCCCAAGCACGACGAGGCCGCGCCGGTTGCGGAGGCCCCGCGCAAGCGCGCCCGCAAGCCCGCGGCCGACGGGGCCCCGGAGCCGTCCGCGGACCCGTGGGCGGCCAAGCTGGAGCGAGCCGAAGCGCTGGCGGCGGCGGGAAGCCACGCCGACGCGGCCGAGGCGTTCGCGCCCATCGCGGCCGCGCAGCCCGAGAACCTGCGCGCCGCCCTGGGCGCGGGGAGCGCGCTGTTCGCCGCCGGCAAGTACGACGGCGCGGAAAAGGAGCTCCGGCGCGCGCTCAAGCTGGCGCCCGACGCCGCCGAGGTCAGCTACCTGCTGGGCCACACGCTCTACAAGAAGGGCGTGTACGCCGCGGCCGCCACGGCGCTGCGCCGCGCGGTGGAGCTGGACCCGGAGCACGGAGGCGCGCACTTCGTGCTGGGCGAGGCGCTCAACCAGATGGCGGAGTCCGACGCGGCCATCGAGGCGCTGGAAGAAGCCGTGCGCCTGGTGCCGGAAAACGGCAAGGCCTACTACGCCATGGGCATCGCGTACGACCGCAAGGGCAACCACGACCGCGCGGCGGAGATGTACCGCCTGTCTCGCGAAGTTCCCAAGACGGTCTGACGCGACCTTCGGCCGGATGATGAACGCCCGCGGCTTCTCTGGAGCCACGGGCGTTTTCATGTGTCCCGCGGGCTGTGCCGACTGCATCTCACGCGGAGCGCGCGGGAGTGACGGAGGCCGCGGGGGAGGGGGTTGGATGACCGTGGACTTTCGATTTGGGATCGATCATATTCTCCGCGCGCGCCGCATCCGGCACTGCCCGGATCCGGCGCGGTTCCCGCCCACCCGACGAGAGACGAAGCATGCGGCTGTTCCTGACCGGTGTTCACCCCACTTTCACCGTCAGGACGGGAGCATGCCCCTTTGTCTACTCATTCCACCGGCGTTCGCGTCGTCGCGGAGCGGCTGGCCTTTTCGCTGGCTGACGGCCGCACCCTTTTCTCCGATCTCACCCTCGGCTTCGGGCGCGAGCGCACCGGGCTGACAGGACCCAACGGCACCGGCAAGAGCACCCTCGTGCGCCTGCTGGCGGGCCAGCTGCGCCCGTCCGCCGGCACCGTCGTGCGCGCGGGCTCCGTCGGCTGGCTGCCGCAGGATTTTCGCGTGCGCGCCGGCCAGCCGCTCGCGGCCGTCCTGGGCATTGGCGAACGCCTCGCCCGCGTGGACCGCGTGCTGGCCGGCCAGGCTTCCGCCCATGACCTGGACCGCGTGGGCGGCGACTGGGACCTGCGCGAGCGCGCCGAGGCCGTGCTGGCGCGGCTGGGCCTGCACCACCTCGCGCTGGAGCGTCCGGTGCTGGACGTCAGCGGCGGCGAGGCCACGCGTGTGGCGCTGGCCGGCGTGCTGCTGGCGGAGCCGGATATTCTTCTGCTGGACGAGCCGACCAACAACCTGGACGCCGCCGGCCGCGAAGCGCTGTACGCGTTTGTCGAGGGATGGACCGGCGGGCTGCTGGCCGTGAGCCACGACCGCGGCCTGCTGCGGCGGATGGACCGCATCGTGGAGCTCACTCCCTCCGGCGCCCGCGTCTACGGCGGGGGATGGGATCTGTACCGGGCGCAGCGGGCGGCGGAGGCGGAGGCCGCCGCGCGCGAGTTCGCCAGCGCGGAGAGCGCGTCCCGCCGCGCCCGGCGCGACGCGCAGGCCATGCGCGAGCGGCAGGCCCGCCGGGACGCCCGTGGCCGCCGGGCCGCCGCCACGGCCAACATGCCCAAGATCCTGCTGGGGATGAGGAAGGAGAACGCCGAGGGCACCGGCGCCAGGGTGCGCGAAACCGCCTCGCGCATCGTGGCGGACGGACGCGCCCGCCTGGACGCCGCCCGCGAGCGCATGGACGAGCAGGCGCGCCTTGCGCTGGACCTTCCCTCCGCCGCCGTGCCCGCCGGCAAGACCGTCGTCGACGTGGATGGTGTGACGTATCGCCATCCTGGGACGGAAGCGCCGGTGATCGACGGCGTGTCGCTGCGGATCACGGGCTCCGAGCGCGTCGCCATCGCCGGGCCGAACGGAAGCGGCAAGACGACGCTGCTGCGCCTCATCACCGGCGAACTGCGGCCGGAGCGGGGGAGCGTGCGGCTGGGACTGCCATCCCACGAGATCGCCTTTTTTGACCAGCACGCGCGGCGGCTGCGCGACGAGGCCAGCGTGCTGCAGAACTATCGCACCGCCAACCCGGATATGGACGAGACGGCGGCCCGGCA
>NZ_DASVTX010000035.1:0-5933 GCF_036387355.1 Longimicrobium sp. | reverse complement strand
GGAGTGGGGCGCACCCAGGAATGGTCATCCTGAGGAGGCGCCGGCCGAACCTGCGGCCGCACCGCCGTGTGGCGCTGACGAAGGATCTGCTTTCCGCCTGTTCCAACTGCGCCGCACGCGGCGAACCGGCGCCCGCGCTGTGTTCCCTGCGCGGTTGAAGCCCCGGACGTGGACGCGACAGCGGCCACGGGTCGGGGCTTACCGCTGTCGGAGCGGCGGATTATCCGCTCAGGGATGCCACCGGCCCGCGACGTTCTGATCTGCGTGACGACCCCGTGCCGTTCCAGGCAGGTGAAGTCCCCCCGTCTGTCTGGGGGGACTTTCCGCAGTTGTTGCGGCGAATTCATTCGCTCAGCAGGCTTTCAGCCGCCGCGGCCTGAGCAGTCAGACGTCCAGGTTCGGACTCGACCTCACCCCCAACACCTACCTCGGCTCGCTCGCCGGGACGTGCTCGGCATCCTCCGAGCCCTCCACCTCGTCCGGGTTGCTCGGCGCCTCGGGCACCTTGGGGACCACGAGGGTGAGCTGGTGCGGGCCGAGGTCGTACGCGAACCGCCGGGCATGCAGCGGCTCACCATCGGCGTTCACCGTCATCTCCTCCTCCGCCTCCACCACCAGCTCCCGCACCTTGCGGTAGGTGACCTGCGGATGGTGCACGTGCTTGCCCGCGCGGATCAGCGGGGCGATGCGCACCACGTCCACGTGGCTCATCTCCTGGACAATGCACACGTCCAGCAGCCGGTCCGCCGGGTCCGCCGCCGCCGTCACCCAGTTGCCGCCCCCCGTGCGCCATCCGTTGCCCACCGCAAAGAGCAGAAACCCGCCCTCGTACAGCACCTCGCCGTCGGACAGAAAGCGCGCCCGCGTTTCGCGAAGCTGCACGAACTTGCGCACCCCCGTCACCACGTACGCCACCGGCCCCAGCACGCGCTTCAGGTCGCCCGACGTTTCTTCCGTGGCCTCGGCGCCCATCCCGCCCGTGGACACGTTCAGAAAGTAGCGCCCGTTCACCCGCGCCACGTCCACCGGGTAGTCCACGCCCTCCACCGAGGCCAGCACCGCCGCCTCCGGGTCGCCCGTCTCGATCCCCATCCCCCCCGCCAGGTCGTTCCCCGTCCCCAGCGGCACGATCCCCAGCCGCGGCAGGTTGGGGCGCCCGTCCCCCGGCTGCTCCTCGATCCAGTCGTACAGCCCGTTCACCACCTCGTTGATGGTGCCGTCGCCGCCCGCGGCCACCACCAGGTCGGCGCCGTACTCCGCCGACTTCCACGCAAAGCGGTGCGCGTCGCCGGACTCGAAGGTGGCGCGCGGATGAACGGTGTGCCCCGCTTCGCGCAGCTTCAGGACCCCGGCGCGGATGGCGTCCACCGCCTCGGGCGCGCGGGGGTTGATGATGACGGAGATGTGCACGGGAAAGCGCCTGCCGGAGTGAGGGTCCGTGTGCGGACTTCCACCCCGCCCGAAGCAAGATCTCCGCCACCCCGCGCCCCCGCAGTTCGGCGTATCTTCGCCTTGACCGCGGGCAGATCCGGATTACCTTGTGGGGCACAGTGGGATGATGTGGGGGTGTGTGGGAGAGTGTGGCGGACCCGCCTGACAGGACCCGGTGAACGGCTTTCTCGGCAGCTACCAGCACCAGATCGACGAAAAGGGCCGGCTGAGCCTTCCCGCACCGTTCCGGCGGGAGGGCGGGGACGAGCCCATGGTCCTGGTGCATGCCTTTCCCGACGCCCTCACCCTGTATCCCCAGCACACCTGGGCCGAGGTGGAAGCCCGCCTGCGCGAAATGCTGCGCCGGAACCCGCAGGCCCGCGCGTACGTGCTGCGCGTGACGGCCAACGCGGTGGAAGTGGCGCCCGACAAGGCAGGGCGCATCATGGTTCCCGCGCGGCTGCAGGAAGCGGTGGGAATCGCCGGCTCCGCGCTGGTGGTGGGCGCCATCGACCGCATCGAATTGTGGAACCCGGACCGGTTCCTGGCGGCCACCGCCGAGCCGGTCGCCGAGGCGGAAAGCTTTACGCACCAGATCTTCGGCTGACCTCACAACCCCCGCGTCACGCCATGATCGTTCAGCCCCGGACCCCCGCACCGGCCCCGTCGCCCGCACGTCCGGGCGGCGCCATCCCCTGCGGCCTGGACCGCCACTTCGGCCCGTTCGAGGCCGTGGACCCCCTGCGCAACTGGCTGGGCACCGACTGGTTTACCTGCCGCTGCTGCCGCGCGGTGGTGACCCGCGCCCACGCCGCGCCCCTCGCGGCCGCGTGACCCTTCCCCATGCGACCGGCTACCACGCGCCGGTCATGGTGCGCGAGGTCATGGACCTGCTGCGGCCGGAGCGCGGGGGCACGTACCTGGACGGAACCCTGGGCGGCGGCGGCCATTCCGAGGCGCTGCTGGAGCGTGCGCCCGCGGCGCGGCTCTTTGGGGTGGACCGCGACCCGGACGCGCTGGCCGAGGCGGGGGAGCGCCTGGCCCGGTTCGGCGAGCGGTTCACCCCCGTCCGCGCCAACTTCGCCGACGCGGTGCAGGCCGCGGGGATCGCGCCCGGCACCCTGAACGGCGTTCTGCTGGACCTGGGCATCTCGTCGCACCAGATCGACCGGGACGCGCGCGGCTTCACCTTTCGCCCCGGCGCGCCGCTGGACATGCGAATGGCGCAGGCCACGGCCGGCGAACCCAGCGCGGCGGACCTGCTGAACGAGATGGACGAGCAGGAGCTGGCCAACCTGTTCTACCGCTACGGCGAGGAAAAGCGGTCGCGAAAGCTGGCCCGCATCATCCTGGAAATGCGCGCGGTGGAGCCGTTCGCCACGAGCGACCAGCTCCTTTCCGCCATCACCCGCACGCTGGGGCCGCGCACCGAGGCGGCGGACAAGGCGCGCATCTTTCAGGCGCTGCGCATCGCCGTGAACGGTGAAATCCAGGCGCTGGAGCGCGCGCTGGACGCGTTTCGCGAGGCGCTGGCGCCCGGCGGCGTGTTTGCCGTGCTCGCCTACCACTCGCTGGAAGACCGCCTGGTGAAGAACGCGTTCCGCGACTGGAGCCAGGAGTGCGTGTGCCCGCCCGGGCTGCCGGTGTGCCGGTGCCGGGGGCGCGCGCTGGGACGACTGATGACTCGCAAACCCATGAGCGCCACCCCGCAGGAAATCGCCGCGAACCCGCGCGCGCGCAGCGCCCACCTTCGTGGATGGAGCGCGGCGTGACCACGGACGCGCTCCCCTCTCCCCGCCGCCCGGCGCGCGGCCGTCCCGGCGCCGCGCCCTGGGAGGCGCCGCGCACGGTGGATCCGCAGCGCCGCGCCCGCCGGCGCGCCGCGCTGGGCCGCCTTCTTCTCGTCCTGGCCGTCGCGGGCTCGCTCGCGTCCGTGGTGTGGCGCCAGACAGAAGGCGTGGCCCGGCAGCGCGAGCTTGGGCGCGTGCAGGCCGAGACCTCCATCGCCGAGGCCGAGCGGGTGGAGTGGGGCAACCGCATCCAGGCGCTGCAGACCCGCGCCCGCATCACCCGCGTCGCCGAGCGGCTGGGGCTGCACGTGGCGCGGGATGAAGAAGTGATCCTGCTTCCCGTCGCCGCCTCCGCCATGGAGCAGGCGCCGTGAGCCGCGCCACCGCGTGGGATACGGAAGAGCGGCTGCGCGGCCGGCGGCGGCTTCTGGTGGCCTCCATCGGCATCGCGGCCGTGCTGGTCGTGGGCCGCGCCGTGCAGCTGCAGGGGTTCGAAGGGGCGAAGTGGCGGGCGGAAGCGGCGGAGCAGCAGCAGGCCCGCGTGGCGCTGCCGGCCCGCCGCGGCGCCATTCTGGACCGCGACGGCGTTCCCCTGGCGCTCACCCGCGAAACGTTCCGCCTTTCCCTCGCGCCCAACGAACTGGCGGAGCGGGACGAGGCGGTGCGCTCGCTCATGGACGTGCTCAAGCTTCCCCGCGCCAGCGCGCGCCGCGCGACGGACCCGCGGCGGCGCTGGGTGGTGCTTCCCGGCAGCTTTACGGCGGACCAGCGGCGCACGCTGGGCGACGCGCGCGGCTTTCACTGGGAGCGGCGGCTGGAGCGCTTCTACCCGCAGGGCAGCGTGGGGCGCGAGGTGCTGGGCGGCATCAGCGGCGACGGGCGCGCGCTGGGCGGGATGGAGCAGGCGCTGGACAGCATGCTGAGCGGGCGCGACGGGTTCAGCATCCTTCGCCGCGACGGACGGGGGCGCAAGGAGGCGTCGGTGGCGCTCCCCGTGGCGCCCGCGGTGGATGGGGGGGACGTGTACCTGACCATCGACTTCGACCTGCAGGAGATCGCGGACGCGGCGCTCAGCGAGGCCATCGACAGCACGGGCGCCAAGGGGGGCGACCTCCTTCTCCTGGATCCGCGCACGGGGGAGATCCTCGCCGCGGTCAGCAAGCGGCAGGGCGGCGCGCGCGGCGTATCTGCCTTCATCGAGCCGTACGAGGCGGGATCCACCCTCAAGCCCTTCTTTGTCAGCACTCTCCTGTCCACCGGCCGCGCCAACCTGGGCGAGCGGGTGAACGGGGAGAACGGCGTGTGGGCGGACCCGTCCGGCCGGGTGCACACCGACGTGCATCCCTACGGCTGGCTTACGCTTCGCGACGCGCTGCGGGTGTCCAGCAACATCGGCCTCGTCAAGTTCGCGCCGCGGCTGACTCCCGCGCAGCAGTTCGGCGTGCTGCGCGACTTCGGGTTCGGCACGCCCACGGGGATCGAGTACCCCACCGAGTCGTCGGGGCGGCTGCCGCGCCCGGACCGCTGGTCGGCCATGACGCCGGCCTCGCTGGCAACCGGATACGAGATGTCCGTCACCCCGCTGCAGCTCGCGCTGGCGTACAGCGCGCTGGCGAACGGGGGGACGCTGATGGAGCCGCGGCTCGTGCGCGAGGTGCGCGGGCGCAACGGGCAGACGCTGGAGCGCCGCGACCCGCGCGAGGTGCGCCGCGTGATTCCCGCCGGCGTGGCGCACCAGATCCGCGACGTCCTGGTATCCGTCGTGGAGGACGGAACGGCGACGCGCGCCTCGCTTTCGACCTTCGAGGTGGCGGGAAAGACGGGGACGGCGCGGCGGACGGGGGCCAACGGCCGCTACGTCGCGGGGGAGTACAACGCGACCTTCGTGGGATTCTTTCCCGCCCGCGATCCGCAGCTCACCATCCTGGTGCGCCTGGACCGGCCCAGCGGCGCCTACTACGGCGGCCTGACCGCCGCGCCCGTGACGCGCGAAACGCTGCAGGCCATTCTGGCCGCGCGGTCTCCCGGATTGGACCGCCGCAGCCTGCTGGCCACGCGCCTTCCCGCGCAGGCACCGCCCGCCGCGCCCGGCCCCGTGCGCGAGGACGCGCCCCCGGTGGGCTCCGAGGGCGTGTACGTGTTCGTGCAGACGGACGGGGTGGCGCGCGGGGAGGCCCCGGCGGGCGGCGCGGTGCCGCTTCCGGAGCTGGCCGGCCTTCCGCTTCGCGACGCCGCGCGGCGTCTGCACGCGCTGGGGATGCACGTCCGCGTGCGCGGCGCGGGGTCGGTGGCGGGCACGCTGCCGGCCGCCGGGCAGACCGCCACTCGCGGCGACACCGTCGTCATCCAGGGAGACGCTCGATGAACCGGCGGACCACGCTGGGCGCCATCGAGGCGCGGCTGGAGCGCGAGGGGCTGCTGCGTCCGGAAAGCCGCCTGTCCACCGCGGATGCGGCGCGTGAGGTGGATGACGTCACCGGGGACTCGCGCGCGGCGAAGGCGGGGACGCTCTTCTGCGCCGTCGTGGGGACGGCGAGCGACAGCCATCGCTTTCTCCCCGCCGTGGCGGAATCCGGGGCGGCGGGGGCGACGGTGGAGCGCGCGGACGCATCCATCCCCATCCCGCAGATCGCCGTGACGGACGGGCGGCGGGCCACGGCGTTCGCGGCCGCGGAGTTCTTCGGCGACCCGTGGGCGCAGATGACGCTCGTG
>NZ_DASVTX010000034.1:0-3613 GCF_036387355.1 Longimicrobium sp. | reverse complement strand
ACGGCAGGGAATAGGGAATAGGGAATAGGGAATAGGGAATAGGACGGGGCCGATGTACCCGTCCTTATCCCCCGAGCCGTGGAGCCTGATCTGGTGCTGCTCCGCGCGGTTTCCCGCGTCCTCCGTGAGGGCAGCTGCCGTCAGTTCCCGCGGCGGAAGGCGTGCTCCACGCTCAGGTAGACGAAGAGCTGCCGGTCGCCGTTGCTGGCGCCCACGCCGATGGGCAGGGCGATCCCGGGCACCACCTGCGCACCCCCGACGGTGAACAGGCCGCGTACGCCGGGCGACACGAAGAACTCCTCCTCCACCTCCCCATCCGTGTCGTCGCGCTCCCAGAGCGCTTCCACCATCAGGTTCACCCGCGGATGGGCAAGCCACACCAGGCTCTGCCCCAGCGACACGCCGCGCGTCGGTTCCCCATCGTCCACCCCGGCCAGAACGTGCACGCCGGCGTTGGTGTGCGCGGCGAATGCGTCGGTAAGGTGCAGGCTCACGGGAACCAGCGCCTCCACCCCCGAGCGGCCGCCGCCCAGAAGCTCGCGCCCCGTGGGCAGCGTAACGGCCAGGGTGGGCGCCACCCACGCACGGCTCTGCGAAAGCTGGTACCGGTACGCGACCTCCGCATCGCCGAAGCCGCTGGTCGCGGGCGTCCGCAGGTACGGGACGGTGTAGCTGATCTGGTGCCGCTCACTCCACAGCGGCCACTCCTGCGTGAACGCGATCTCCCGCTCGCCGCCGTCGCGCGACCGCTGAAAGGTGAGCACGTGCTGCACCTCGTTGCTTTCCTGGTTGTACGCCTCCTCCAGTAGAAAGCTGTTGTCCTCGATGGCGCCCGGCTCGTGCGGCCGCTGCGCGGCGAGCGACGGCGCGAGTGCGAGCAGGCCCGCGACGGCCAGCGGAACGGGGGCGAAGCGCATCGGATTCCGTTTCAGCGTAAGAGGAGGATCAGCAACGTGCCTGAACATGCGATTTAAATTGATCTAAAACAAGGGACCCGAACAGGTGCGGGGGAGCGCCAGTTCTTCCGCCGTTCCCCCGCGACCCCCGCCATCTCCGCGTGAACCGCGCCGCAACCGCCGGCGCGCACCCCGATCAGCCCACGCTGATGAGTTCCACGTCGAACGCCAGCGTGGCGTTGGGCGGAATCACCCGGCCCGCGCCCTGCGCGCCGTAGCCCAGCTCCGGCGGAATCACCAGGCGGCGCTTGCCGCCCTCCTTCATCCCCGCCACGCCCTCGTCCCAGCCACGGATCACGCGGCCCGCGCCCAGGTCGAACTCAAAGGGCGTGCCCCGGTCGCGGCTGCTGTCGAACTTGGTGCCGTTCATCAGCGTGCCCGTGTAGTGCACGCGAACGCGCTGGCCGGCCCGGGCCTCCTTGCCGGTGCCCACCTGCTCGTCGTGGTACTGCAGCCCGGAGGGCGTCGTCGTCATCCCCTCATCCGCCACGTTGGTTCTCCCGTTGAGGTTCCAGCCCGCGGACCGTGTTTGACCCGGCCGGGCCGCCAAGGTACTGTTGACCGCCTGTCCTCGCCAACCCGCTCCCGCCTTCCATCCACATGAACGCAACCACCCGCACCGCCGCCCTGCTCGCGCTGCTGGCGTCCGCGGCCGCCCCGGCGCAGGCCCAGACGTACCCCGCCGCCGACCGCGCCCGCGACTCCGCCCAGGCGCTCGCGGCCTTTCGCGGCAACATCGAAGCCATTCACCGCCGCGACCGCGCCTCCTACCTGCGCAACTACCTGCAGAGCCCGCGGCTGGCGCGCACCGGGCCGGCCGGCGTGCAGTACGGCTACCAGGGAATGGCGGCCGGCGACCCCAACTCGTGGCCGGACACGCTCGTCGCCTCGCACGTGGAGGTCGTTCCCGTGGCCCCGGGCGTGGCGTACGGCGTGTACCGCTACCGCGTGGCCCAGGGCGGCACCAGCGCGCGCGGCGTGTCGGAACGGGTGCTGGTGCGGCAGGCGGACGGGAGCTGGAAGGTGGCGGTGAGCACCGCGTTCGGCTCGCCGGGAGACCAGCCGGTGCCCGCGTTCGCCTTCACGGGCGCCACGGTGATCGACGGGATGGGCGGCGCGCCCCTGCGCAACGCCACGGTGGTCATGCGCGGCGGCAGGATCGAGTGCGTGGGCGCCTGCACGCCGGGCGCGGACGTGGAGCGCATCGACGCGCGGGGCAGGTACATCATCCCCGGGCTCATCGACGCGCACGTGCACTACTCGCAGACGGGGTGGGCGGACGGACGACCCGACGCCCAGGACGTGCGCGACCGCTTTTCGTACGACAGCACCGTGGCGCAGCTGGAGGCGCACCCGGAGCGCTTCTACCGCAGCTACCTGTGCGCGGGTGTCACGGGAACGTTCGACGTGGGCGGCTATCCGTGGACGTGGGGGCTGCGCTCCCGGGCCGAAGCGAGCACCTCCGCGCCCCACGTGGCCGCGGCGGGCCCGCTGCTTTCCACGCGGGACCACTGGGTGAACACGCCGGCCGCGCGGCAGTTCGTCTTCACCGCCAGCGACTCCGCCACCCACGCAGCGGCGCGGATGATCGCGCTGAACCGGTCCGACGCCATGAAGGTGTGGTACCTGGTGGAAGGGCAGAACCCGGACACGGTGGCGCTCAAGGCCCGCATCCGTGCCGTGGCGGAAGAGGCGAGGCGCGCCGGCGTTCCCATGATCGTGCATGCCACGGGGCTGTGGGAGGCCAAGGACGCGCTCCGGGCCGGCGCGAAGCTGCTCGTGCACTCGGTGGAAGACAGGCCGGTGGATGACGAGTTCCTGCGGCTGGCGCGCGAGGCGGGGGCCATCTACGTCCCCACGCTCACGGTGGTGGAGGGATACCGGCAGCTGTACCAGCGGCGGCTGGACACCACGGGCGTGCCCATGGCCTGCGTGGACCCGGGCACCCGGGCACGCGCGGCGCTGACGGACTCGCTGCCGCGCCTGAACCTGCCCGCCGCGTTCGGGGAGACGCTGGACCGGGACCGCGCGATGATGTTCCAGAACCTGCGGCGGGTGCGCGAGGCGGGAATCCCCATCGCCATGGGAACGGATGCGGGCAACCCGCTGACGCTGCACGGCGCCTCGGTGTACCGCGAGATGGATGCGATGGCCGAGGCGGGCATGACGCCCATGGAGGTGCTGGTGGCCTCCACGCGGACGGCGGCCCGCGCCATGGGCCGCACGGACATCGGCACGCTGCGGCCGGGGATGATCGCCGACCTGGTGGTGCTGGAGGCCGACCCGCTGGCGAACGTGGCCAACCTGCGCTCGGTGCGGCTGGTGGTGCGCTCGGGCGAGGTGTGGACCCGCCAGGAACTGGAATACCGCTGACCGCCGGATCACACGGGAGGATCGGGGATGGAAAAGCTTCTGGTGTTCATCGGTACGTTCGCGGGCGGGTGGATCGGGTGGGTGGTGGGGCAGCCGTTCGGGATGTTCGCCGCCATCATGGGGAGCATGGTGGGAACGGGGCTGGGGCTGTACTACGGCCGCAAGATCATGCGGGACCACTTCTGAGGCCGCCCCGTCGGCCAGGTGGGTTCGGAGGGGATGGGTGTGCGCGGACGGTGTGGCCCTCACCCGGCCGCGCCCTCACCCGGCCGCGCTGAGACGCG
>NZ_DASVTX010000033.1:0-10816 GCF_036387355.1 Longimicrobium sp. | reverse complement strand
GGTACCGGGCGGTACCGTGACCTCCGTGGCGCTTCCGTGGACTGCGGGAAAAGCGCGGTTTCCAGCGATCCGGCGGGATCTCCGCGATCCGCCGCGACTGCCGGTGCTCAGTGCTCGCGGGACTCGATGCGCTCCACCGCGCGGGCGGCCAGGCCGCGCAGGATCTGGAGGTCCGCCTCGCTGAACGTGCGCGCCTCGCTGCCCAGCACGCACAGGTTGCCCACCACCTCGCCGCCCGACACCACCAGCGGAATGCCGGCGTAGCAGCGGATTCCCTCCATGGTCACCACGGGATTGTCCCTGACCAGCGGGTGCGTCGCGGCGTCCTGCACCACGAACTCCTGGCCGCTCTGCACGGAGTTGGCGCAGAACGACCACTCCACCGGCGTGCCGTTCGCTTCGGCGATCCACCCGCCCAGCCCGCACTGGGCGGCAAACACCTGCGCGCTGTCCAGCACGATGCTCACGAGCCCGATGGGGAGTTCCAGCCGCTCCGCCGCTTCTTCCACCAGTTGCTGCAGAACGGGGTCCGTCGTGCGGCGGTCCAGGCCCAGCCGGGCAATGGCCGCCAGCCGCGACGTGCTCTGCACCCCGTCCGGGGTGCCGGCGCATTCCGTCATTGGCCCCCTCCCACGCCGCGGTTGGCCGTCAGCAGGCGGTACGTGCGCAGCCGCACGCTCAGCGACGTGCCGATCACTCCCACGATCCCGCTCTGCCTGGCCAGCCATTCCGCCACCTTCATCAAGGTCTCGGGGCCAAGGTCGCGTGCCGTGGCGGACGCGCCGCTCTCCCGGCAGGCGCGCACCCACAGCGCCGCCGCCTGGTCGGCACCCACGCCGCGCGCCAGAAAGGCCAGCGCGTCATCCTTGGACGGGGGCGCCAACCCGTATCCAGGTATGGCTGTCTGCGTCGTCATGTGCACTCCTAACTTGTTTCTCTCCATGGAGATTACGCCAAATCTAGAGGAACATCCGCGTGGGGTCAACTGCTGCTACAATATCTGTAGCAGAACCGAATGGTTATCTTGAACCCTTTGCCTGTTCTGCGCGCGGTGCGATTATGGCGGCGGAACGGAGGTCCGGACGGTGAAACGATGGCCCGGGAGGCGGGATGACGGAGCAGACACAGTTCATCAGGGTGCCGCACGTGGTCATCGTGGGCGGCGGATTCGGCGGGCTGTCGGCGGCGCGCGGGTTGCGCCGCGCCCCGGTGAGCGCCACGCTGGTGGACCGGCGCAACCACCATCTCTTTCAGCCGCTGCTGTACCAGGTGGCCACGGCCGCTCTGTCCCCGGCAGACATCACGGCGCCCATCCGCGGAATCCTGCGTAAGCAGCGGACCACGGAGGTGAAGATGGCGGAGGTGGCCGGGTTTGACCTGGCCGCGCGCCGGGTGATGCTCGCCTCGGGCGAGGCGCTGGCCTACGACTACCTGATCGTGGCCACCGGGGCCACGCACGCCTACTTCGGCCACCCGGAGTGGGAGCCGGTGGCGCCGGGCCTCAAGACGGTGGAGGACGCCACGGAGATCCGCCGGCGCTTTCTGCTCGCGTTCGAGGCGGCGGAAAACGAGAGCGATCTGGAGCGGCGCCGGGCCCTGCTCACCTTCGTCGTGGTGGGCGCCGGGCCCACGGGGGTGGAGATGGCGGGCTCCATGGCGGAGATCGCCCGCCACTCCATGGTGCGCGACTTCCGCAACATCGACCCCAGCAGCGCCCGCGTGATCCTGGTGGAGGGCGGCCCGCGCGTGCTGGCCGCGTACGACGAAAAGCTTTCCGCCTACGCGGCGCGCGCTCTCTCCCGCATCGGGGTGGAGGTACGCACGGGCGCCATCGTGACGGGGATCGACGCGGAGGGCGTTTCCATCGTCGAGGAACGCATCCCGGCGCGCAACGTGGTGTGGGCGGCGGGGGTCACGGCGTCGCCGCTGGGCAAGGCGCTGGGCGTGCCCACAGACCGCGTGGGGCGCGTGCTGATCCGCCCGGACCTCAGCATCCCCAACCATCCGGAAGTGTTCGTCATCGGCGACCTGGCCAACCTGGAAGACGCGGGCGGGCGCCCGCTCCCCGGCGTGGCACAGGTGGCCATGCAGCAGGGCGCGCACGCCGCGCAGAACATCGCCCGCGACATCCGCCGTGAGCCGCCGCTCTCGTTCCGCTACAAGGACCGCGGCAACATGGCCACCATCGGCCGGCGCGCGGCGGTCATGGAGTCCGGCCGCATCCGCATGAAGGGGTGGTTCGCCTGGGTGGCGTGGCTCATCATCCACGTCTACGCGCTCATCGGCTTTCGCAACCGCATCGTGGTGATGATGCAGTGGGCGTGGAACTACCTCACCTGGCAGCGCGGCGCGCGGCTCATCACGGGCGAAACGGGCGCGGTGCTCGCGCCGGCGGGCAAGCCCATCGGCACGCCGGAGGGGCATTCGCAGCCGTTGTCGGAGGGCCGGCCCGCATCGCGCGACGCCGCGCTCGCCGCCGCGCAGGGGCAACAGGCGCCCGGGGATGGCGAGGATCCGGGGTGGATGGGCGGGGATGTGCGGCAGGCGGGAACTGCAGGGAATAGGGAATAGGGAATGGGGAATAGGGGGAGCCGGCGCGGCGGCCCGGTTCAGTGTGCGGGGGCGGGGTTCGGGTGGCGCGGCGTGGCCGGCGCGTGACGGGGAGCGGGGCGGACTACGCGGGGCGGCTCGGCGCGTGGGCGCGGCGGGCCGGGGTGCGCGTGGAAAACGTGCGCTACCCCCGGCCGGAGGCGCGCGGTGAGGTGATGGCCGTCCGGCTGACGCCTGTGCGGACCGCCGCGCGCGCCGTGGTGGTGCACGGGGCGGGGAACGACGCCATCTTTCCCCTGCTCGCGCTCTTCCGCACCCTGCTGGCGGCGGACACGGAGGTGTTCTCGTTCGACGTGGATGGGCACGGGCGCGGGAGCACCACCGTGTTTGCGGCGGATTCGGTCCGCCGCGCGGTGGCGGCGGCGGTGCGCGTGGCGCGGGATGGGCGGCCCGCACTGCCGCTGCACCTGGTGGGCCACAGCCTGGGCGGCGCGCTGGTGCTGGATGCGCTCGCGGTCGGTTCGGTGGAGTGCGCCTCCGCCTCCATCCTGTCCGCGCCGGTGGAGGTGCGCATCGGGGTGCGGACCGTGCTCGGCGAGCTGGGCGGGTTCTTTCGCATTGCCACGCTGGGGCAGCGGGCGGACTACGGATTGTGGGGTCTCGTGCCCGCGTTCGGGCCGGTCCGCCGGGGCGCGTACCCGTTCCGCCGCGCGGACGCGGATGGCAGAAGCTGGAGCTACGTCGCCGCGGTCGGGCGGCTGCTGGCGGAAATGGAACTGGAGCGCCGCGTGGAATCCATCCGCACCCCCACCCTGCTGGTCTACAGCCGCGGCGACGCGCTGGTGCCGCACGCGCAGGGCGAACGCCTGGCCGCCCGCATTCGCGCCGCGCGGCTGGTGTCGCTGCGGTCCGCGTCGCACTACAGCCTTCCGTTCGATGACGGAACGCTCGCCTCCGTCGCGGAGTGGACCGCCGCACCCGTCGTGGCCACGCGATGACGGGAGGCCTGGGGGCGCCGCGCATCGACTGCCACGTGCACCTGGCCGGCGTGGGGACGGATGACTCCGGGTGCTGGATCTCGCCCGCGTTCGAAAAGCGCATCACCTTCCGGCTGCTGCGCATGCGGCACGGGATGTCGGCGTCGCGCGCCTCGGCGGACGCGGACTGGGCGGCGGACGTGGCGGAGCGGGTGCGCGGAAGCGAGCTGACGCACGCCGTGGTGCTGGGTTTTGACGGCGTGTACCGGCACGGGAGGCTGGACCGCGGCCGCACGCAGATGGTGGTGCCGGCGGAGTGGGTGTTCCGCGTCTGCCGCGCGCATCCGGAACTGCTGCCGGGGCCGTCCATCAACCCGCACCGCGCGGACGCGCTGGAACGGCTGGAGGAGTGCATCGAGGGCGGCGCCGTGCTCATCAAGTGGCTTCCCGCCACGCAGGGCATCGATCCGGCGGACCCCGCGCTGGCCGCCTTCTACCGGCGCTGCGCAGAGGCCCGGCTCCCCATCCTCACGCATTCCGGCGGCACGGAGGGCACCTTTGCGCAGGTGGCGCCCGCGCTCAAGGACCTGCGCCGCATTCTGCCCGCCCTGCGCGCGGGCGTGCCGATGATCGTGGCGCACACGGGCGCGCCGGTGGCCTACGCCCGCGACCCGGACCAGGTGCCCCTGCTGCGCACGATGATGGCGGAGTTTCCGCACCTGTGGGTGGACAACTCGGGGATGGCGAACCCCTCCCGCTTTCAGCACCTGCCGCGGTACGCGCGCAGTGCGGACCTTGTCGCGCGCACTCTGCACGGGAGCGACTTTCCCGTGCCGTCCAACGCGTTCTGGTACGCACGGCGGCTGGGGATGGGCGAGGTGGCGCGGCTGGAGCGCATCCGCAACCGCATGCAGCGCGACATCGAGATCAAGCGCGCCCTGGGCTACCCCGACGGCGTCCTGACCCGCGCCGCGAGCGTGCTGCCGAATCTGGAGCGGTGGATCGGGCGCTGATCCGCGGCCCTGTCCCCGTGTGTCCGGGCCGCCCATATTGCGGGATCCCACAACCGCGCTTCAAGGCTTTCGGATGGCGAACAAGCCACTTCTGCAGAACATCACGTTGACCCGCTTCCTCTCCTACGGAGCGGAGCCGACCTCCGTCGACCTCCTGCCGCTGAACGTCTTCATCGGCCCGAATGGTTCAGGAAAATCCAACTTTCTCGAGGCGCTTTCCCTGCTTCGCGCGAGCGCGACCGATCTGGCGGCAGCGATCCGCGGCGGTGGAGGGTTTGAAGAGTATCGGTGGAAGCGCTCGGGGCCGGATGAGCCGGTCTACCTGGGCGTCACAGTGGGTCAGCCTGCGGAAAAACCCCCGTTGCGGCTTACACTTGCGCTCATCGGGAAGGAAAGCCGCGTTTCCATCTTCGGTGAAATCCTCGAAGTGGTCACCGCAAGTGGAGACGTCCCGCTCTATGATCGCCACATGGAGAAAGCCCTGTACAAGCGTACGGCTGCCCAACCGGGCGCCATGTACGATTCGCTGCGGATCGACCAGTCGATCATCGCACAGTTACGCGACCCGGAATCCCATCCCGAGTTGACGTTTCTGTATGACGTATTCAGAAACATCAGCCTCTACCACGAGCTGAACGTTGCCCGAAAGTCTCCTGTACGACTTCCGCAACCCACCGATCTGCCAGCAGACATTCTGTTGCCGGACGGGAGCAACCTGGGGCTGGTGCTCCACGGGGCGACGATGACGGCGCGGAACCGCCGGAACCTGCTGATTCATCTCAAGACGTTCTATCCGCGTACGGAGAATCTCAGTTCGCAGATCTACGGTTCCACGATCCAACCCTTCTTGGAGGAGGTCGACGGTTCTGTCGTTCCTCCCACGCGGATGTCCGATGGGACGCTTCGCTTTCTGTGTCTGCTCGCGATTCTGTGCAACCCCGACCCTCCGCCAGTCATCGCCATCGAAGAACCGGAACTCGGGCTGCACCCGGACATCATGCCGACGGTCGCTGAACTGCTCCTGAGCGCGTCGGAACGAAGCCAGGTCTTTGTGACCACCCATTCCGACGCACTCGTGGGCGCCCTTACCCACAAACCGGAAACAGTGCTGGTCTGCGAGCGTTCCGACGATTCCACTACACTGCGGCGGCTGGATTCCGAGGAGCTCGCAAGCTGGCTGGAGAAGTACACATTGGACGAACTCTGGCGCATGGGGGAGATCGGAGGGAACTCGCTGTGACGGAGATCCGTCTGTACGTCGAGGGCGGCGGCATGAAGCAGCGCTGCGCCTGGCTTTCTCGCGCTTCCTGCAATCCGCCACCCTGAAGCCGGTTTCGCTCCGCGTGGTGATGTGCGGCTCGCGCGAGAGCACGTACGAGGATTTCCGGATGGCGGTGCGGGAGCACACGTCGGCCGTCGTTCTCATGCTCGTGGACGCCGAAGCTCCCGTCACGCAGCCTGAGCGTGAGCATCTTCTGTCGGTGGACGGCTGGGATCTTTCGTTCGCGCGGCAGAACCAGATCCACCTCATGGCCCAGATGATGGAATCGTGGTTCCTGGCGGACCCCGATGCACTCCAGCAGTTCTACGGACATGGCTTCCGGGTATCCGCGCTCCCCGCGTCGCCCGATGTGGAGCAAGTGCCCAAGAACACCGTGGAGAAGGCTCTCGCGTCGGCGACGCGTCAGACGCGGCCTGGCGCGTACCACAAGACGAAGCACGCTCCTCAGCTTCTGGCGAACCTCAGCCCGGCTCGCGTTCGTGCCCGCGCACCGCGTTGCGACCGCCTGTTTTGGGCACTGCAGTCGTACGGGCGATAGCCGCTCCGTGCCTCGCGGTCCGGCCGCGGACAAGTTCCCGGCGTGCTGCCCTTCCTGCGCCGGGGGGTGGGCCGGGAGTTGCGGGACAACGCCCTGGGGTGAACATTGATCCGCTTCTCAGCTGGACTCTCTGGACGCAAAGATCCGAATGCAGCAGACCATTTTCGACAACCTGAGCGACGGCGTTCTGGTCATCGATGCCGAAGGCCGGATCCAGGAGGTCAACCGCCGCGCCGAAACCCTGTTCCGCAAGCGCAAGACGGAGCTGCTGCACAAGAACGCCTGGAACACCATCCCCGACATCGGCGACGGCAAGTTCCAGGATGAGGTGCAGACGGCCATGTCGCAGGGGCTGGTGCGGATCTTTGAGCACTTCTACCCGTCCATGTACGTCTGGCACAAGATCCGGGTGGTGCCCCTTCCGGACGACCGCGCCGCGCTCATCATCGCCGACATCACCGAAGTGGCCCGCCGCCAGCACACCGAGGCGGTGCGCGAGGCCGTGCGCAACGTGGTGCGGCAGGCGCCGGTGGCCATCAGCATCGTTCGCGGGCCCGAGCACCGCTTCGAGGTGGTGAACGACATGTCGCGCCGCCTGATCGGCGACCGCGACCTGGAGGGCATGCTGGTGCGGCAGGCCCTCCCCGAACTGGAGGGGCAGGGCCTTTTTGAGCTCCTGGACGAGGTGTACCGCACGGGCGAAGCGTACGTGGGCAGCGAAATGCCGGTGACGTACGACCGCACCGGCGAAGGCGAGATGGTGCAGGGCTGGTTCAACGTCATCTACCAGCCCCTGTACGAGGCGGACGGGCGGGTTTCCGGCGTGCTGAGCATGAGCCTGGACGTCACGGAGCTGGTGGAGGAGCGCAAGGCCGTGGAGGTGCAGGCCGCCCGCCAGCGCGCCATTCTGGCGCAGCTGGACGAGGGCGTGGTGGTGGCCGACGCGGAGGGGCACATCCGCTTCATCAACGAGCAGGCGCAGCGGATGCACGGCACCGCGCGTCTGGGCGTGGGGACGGACGCGTATGCCCGCGAGTACCAGCTGTTCACCGAGAGCGGGGAGCCGTACCCCGACGACCAGCTCCCCCTTGCCCGCGCCGTGCTGCACGAGGAAACCGTGAGCGGCGTGCGGTGGCGGGTGCGCCGGCCGGACGGGTCCGAAGTGCTGCTGGAAGGCGGCGCGCGCCCCGTGTACGCCGACAACGGCGAGCGCCTGGGCGCGGTGGTCACCATGCGCGAGGTGTAATGGCGGGCAGCCGCGTTCGCGCCGCCCTTCTGCACACGCTCTGCGCGTACCTGTCCGCCGCCGGCGCGCACGCCCAGCTGCGCCCGCTGGAGCCGCTGGAGTGGCGGATGTTCGACGGGCGGCCGACGGTTTCCGCGCAGGTGGGCGGCGGATGGCTTTCGGGGCAGCGCGCGTCGCTGGCGGGAACGGAGGGGACGCTGGTGGAAGCCGGGAACTGGCGCGCGTTCTGGCGCACCGGCCGCGTCGTGCTGGAGGCCGGCGGCACCGTGCAGCGCTTCTTTGACGAGGAGAGCCGGTTCGCCGCCGCGGAGCCCGAAGTCCTCCCTTCCGACGGCGGGAAGCGCCACGACGCGGGCGACTACCGCATTCTCACCGCCGTGCGCCTTACGCCGGAGCGCGCCCGCGTACACGCCGCCCTGCGCTTCGGCACGCGGCTGCCCACCACCGACAACACCACCGGGCTGGACCGCGACGCCACGGACTTCTTCGCCAGCGTCGCCGGGCGCACGCGGCGCGGCGCGGCGGAACTGCAGGCCGAGGCCGGGCTCGCCATCGTGGGCACGCGCCAGCCGCGCTTTGAGCAGGACGACCTGCTGACCTACTCCCTGCGCGCGGAAACCGCGCTCGGCCCCGTCCGCCCGCGCCTGACGGTGCTGGGCCAGCAGGTCGGCTCCGGCCACCGCGAAATCCGCGGCAACGAGTCCCTTGGCGAGGTCCGCGTTGGGTTCCGTTCCGGCGGGCGGCGGTGGATCCAGGCGGAAGCGGTGCGCGGATTCACGCCTTTCAGCCCGGACTTCGGCGTGCTGGTGGCCGCGGGGGCGGACTGGTAGGCCGGCCCGGCGCCCACCCACGCCAAACAGGGTACCTCGCCAAAGGCGCTGCCACGGACGCACTTGCGGCACACGTACACATCAAGGGTTTGTCGA
Source organism: Longimicrobium sp. (assembly GCF_036387355.1). GTDB lineage: Bacteria > Gemmatimonadota > Gemmatimonadetes > Longimicrobiales > Longimicrobiaceae > Longimicrobium. The sequence continues at coordinate 2,284 of NZ_DASVTX010000033.1, read as the reverse complement.
AGTGCACAGCGTAGCAGTCCGCGCGCGGTGTTCCGCAAGTCCCCGCCAACTGGCATGCCTCCTGCCTTGCCCTGCCGTGCGCGCCGCCCTATGCAGCGGCCGTTGGAAACGAGGACTCTGAAGGTGCACCATGGCGTTCAGGACAGAAATCAGCGAAGATCAGCTTCAGCCGCAGGCAATCCGTGCCTCGGGCGACGAGCGGCGGTTTGCGCGGCGGATTGATTGCGACATGCGCCGGGACAGGCGCCTGGACGGCTACACCGCCCGCGGCGGGGCCCGCGACAGCTCCGGGTGGGAGCGCACCCGCGTCTCCGGCATCTGATTCCACCACCGGGGCTTCGGCCCCCTTTTCGTTTTCTCCTCACACATGTCTCAGGCCATGAGCGAGCCCACGGCTCCCGCCCGGCAGTTCGATCCTGAACAGCTCCGCGTGAGCCGCCTGCGCGCGGTGCGCGGCCCCAACTTCTGGCGCCTGGCGCCGGTGATTGCGTGCGACGTCACCCTGGGGTCGCTGGAAGACGTGCCCACGTCCGACATCCCGGGCTTCAACGACCGCCTTCTCGCGGCCATGCCCACGCTGTACGAGCACCCCTGCTCGCGCGGCACCGAGGGCGGCTTCGTGGAGCGGCTGCGCGAAGGGACGCACCTGCCGCACGTGCTGGAGCACGTCGCGCTGGAGATGCAGACGCTGGCGGGCACCGACGTCTCGTTCGGCCGCGTGGTGGAAAGCGGCGACCCGGGCGTGTGGTGGCTCATCGTGGCGTACGAGGAGGAAGAGGTGGGGCTGCAGGCCGTGCGCGACGCGGTAAAGCTGGTGCGCGCCTGCATGAGCGGCGAGGAGTACCCCGTGCAGAAGGCCGTGGAGGACCTGCACGACCTGCTGGAGAACGTGCGCCTGGGGCCGTCTACCGGCGCCATCGTGGAGGAGGCCCGCCGCCGCGCCATTCCCGTGCGCCGCCTGAACAGCCACTCGCTGGTGCAGCTGGGGCTGGGCATCAACCTGCGCCGCGTGCAGGCCGCCATGAGCGACTACACCAGCGCCATCGGGGTAGAGATCGCGCAGGACAAGGACGACACCCGCCGCGTGCTGAGCGCCATCGGCCTGCCGGTGCCGGAGGGGGGCGTCGCCAGCACACTGGACGGCATCCTGGAGACGGCCCACGAGATCGGCTGGCCGGTGCTGGTGAAGCCGCTGGACGCCAGCCACGGCCGCGGCATCAGCGGGCGGCTGGAGAACGACGAGGCCGTCGCCTCGGCGTTCGAGGTGGCGCGCACGTTCTCGCGCCGCGTGGTGATCGAGCAGTTCGTCACCGGGCGCGACTACCGCGTCCTGGTGGTGGACGGCAAGGTGGCGGCGGTGGCGGAGCGCGTTCCCGCCAACGTGGTGGGCGATGGCGAGCACAGCGTGGCCGACCTCATCACCATCGCCAACCGCGACCCGCGGCGGGGGACCGGGCACTCGCGCACCCTTACCTGCCTGCCCGCGGACGCCGCGACGGAAAAGTACCTGGCCTCGTGCGGGCTTTCGCTGCAGCACGTGCCGGCGCAGGGCGAAACGGTGTTTCTGCGCGCCACCGCAAACCTGTCCACCGGCGGCACCTCCATCGACCGCACGGACGAGATCCACCCCGACAACATCACGGCGTGCGAGATGGCGGCCGGCATCGTGGGGCTGGACATCGCCGGCATCGACGTGCTGTCGCCCGACATCAGCGTGCCGTTCCGCGAGAACGGCGCGGTGATCATCGAGGTGAACGCCGCGCCCGGCCTGCGGATGCACACGCATCCGTCGGAAGGGCAGGGGCGCGAGGTGGGGGCGCCCATCATCGACATGCTGTACCCGCCGGGGTCGCCCTACACCATTCCCGTCATCGCCATCACGGGCACCAACGGCAAGACGACCACCACGCGGCTCACGGCGCACCTGTTCCGCCAGACGGGCAAGACGGTGGGCTTCACCACCACAGACGGCGTCTATCTCCAGAACCGCATGGTGATGGAGGGCGACATGACGGGCCCGTTCTCGGCCAACATCATCCTCTCCAACCCCACGGTGGAAGTGGCGGTGCTGGAGACGGCGCGCGGCGGCGTGATTCGCGCGGGGCTGGGTTTTGACGAGTGCGACGTGGGCGTGGTGCTGAACGTGAGCGCCGACCACCTGGGGCTGCGGGGCATCAACACGCTGGAGCAGCTCGCGGAGGTCAAGTCCGTGGTTCCCGCCGTGGTGAAGCGCGAGGGGCACGCCGTGCTGAACGCCGACGAGCCGCTCGTGTACGCCATGCGC
>NZ_DASVTX010000032.1:0-5403 GCF_036387355.1 Longimicrobium sp. | reverse complement strand
GACGGAGGGGCCAAAACTCCAGCGGGCATGCGGGTTTGAGGGGTGCTCGCACGGTGCTGAAATGCTATCTCAAATTGACACATGGGGTTACGAGCCCTAGATTGAACGGGTTGGATGAAGCGGAGCGATGACGGGATGCGGCCGGAACAGGCCGGCGCATCCCCTTCGCAGGACCAGTAGACTTGCATCGTGACCCGGAACGAGAGCCGAAACCAGCCGGTGAAGCGTCGCGACACCCCGCTGCGTAACGACTTTCGCTCGCTGATCCGCTCGCGCGCGGTTCAGGGGCTGCTGCTGGGCACCGCCGCGGTTCACGCGGCCGTGGGCTTTACCGGCGGCGCACACGACAGTGAGGGACAGCCCCGCCGCGGCGTGGTGCAGAACGCCGTGCGCGAGGGTGTGGCGCTGCACCTGGCGCCCAACGTGGTCAGCGCCCCGGCCCGCCTGGCCGCCGCCACCGGCGCCGTGCACGCTTCGCCCGCGCAGGCGCTGGCCAACCGCTACCGCGACCAGGGCTACCAGATCCCCGACCAGCTCGCCACGGAGATCTACACGGCCGCGGTGGAAAACGAGCTGCCGCCCGAGCTGGCGTTCGGCCTGGTGCGCACCGAGAGCGAGTTCAAGGACTACGCGACCAGCCACGTGGGCGCCATTGGCCTTACGCAGCTCATGCTGCCCACCGCCCGCTGGTTCAAGAAGGGCGTCACGGAAGACGACCTGCGCGACTCGCGCACCAACCTGCGCATCGGCTTCCGCTACCTGGGCGAGCTGATCGACCGGTACCACGGCGACGTGGAGCTGGCGCTGACCGCGTACAACCGCGGCACCGGTACGGTGGACCGCGTGCTGGCCCGGGGCGGCGACCCCGACAACGGCTACGCCGGCAAGGTGCTGGGACGCGACGAGTAGCTGCCGTCCGGAGCAGAAACGCGAGAGGGGCCGCATCCGGCTGGATGCGGCCCCTCTGTGCGTCTCCGGTGCGCGCGGGCGGCTCAGCCGCCGGACAGATCGCGGTTCTTGGCGATGTAGTCCGTCCACTCCGGCGGCACGTCCGTGTCGGGAAAAATGGCCTGCACGGGGCACTCCGGCTCGCACGCGCCGCAGTCGATGCACTCGTCGGGGTTGATGTAGTACTGGTCGTTCGCCTCGTAGATGCAGTCCACCGGGCAGACTTCCACGCAACTCGCGTCCTTGGTTCCGACGCACGGTTCGGCGATCACGTACGGCATATCGGTCTCCAGCCAGAGGTCAGGGATTGGGCGTCGTTCGCGGCACTCGGGCCGGCAGAGCGACAACGTAACAAGCACCCATCCGGTTGTAAAGCTGTCGAACGAACGTTCGAGCGGGCTCAGGCCAGGTGGGTGCCGAACCACTCCAGCGTGGCGTCAACGGCGGTCCGCAGCTCCGGCGTGGCGCCCGCGTACGGGTGCCTGGAGCCAAAGGTGTGGTCGCCGCCTTCCACCACCAGCAGCTCCGCGTCGTCGCCCGCGGCGTTGAACAGGGCGTGCGCCTCATCCACGTTGACGGTGGCGTCCGCATCGCCGTGCACGATCAGCCAGGGGATGGAAAGGCGCGCCGCCGCCGCGGGAATGTCCAGCCGGGCGCGGTTGGCCTCCCAGTCGGCCCAGTACGCCGGCCCCACGGGCATCATCTGCTTGGTCCGCGTGTTCTGTACCTGCACGGTGCCGCCGGCGCGCCAGGTGGCGATCTGCTCCGCCGTCCAGCGCGAGTCCACGTCGCCGATGGCGGCCCAGGTGGCCAGCGCGTCCACGCGGGGGTCGTCCGCGGCGGCCAGCAGCGCTTCGCCGCCGCCGCGCGAGTGCCCCAGCAGCCCGATGCGCCGCGGCGTACGGGGAAGGATCGTGCCGCTGGACACGGCGTCCAGCACGGCGCGGATCTCGGCCACGTTGCGGCTGTGGGTCTGCTCGGCGAACCGGTCCAGCGCCGAAAAGTCCACCCCGTCGTCGCCCAGCCCGTTGCGCGAAAAGTCGAACGTCACCGCCGCCAGCCCGCGGTGCGCCGCCGCGCGAGCCAGGTTGGGAAAGAAGTTGGCGCCCCGGAAGCCCTTGAAGCCGTGGCAGATGACCAGCGCCGCGGTGGGCCGCAGCCCCGCGCGCACCCGCACGTCGCCGCGCACGGGCGGGCCGCCGCCGGCGGCGCGGATCTCAAAGTCGGTGCGGGTGAACGCGGGCATGGCCGGCCGGGGACGGGGAACGGGATGCGTGCCTGGATCTGTGAATCGGTGTCGCGGAGAGATCTGTCAAGAGCGGCGGCGGACTTGACGAATCATATGCGCGCTTACTATCGTTCTGCGCACCCACTCGCTCCCCCCAAACCCGGACCGCCCATGTTCACCTGGAGCACCGAAGCCGTCGCGGAATCGAGCGCCACGCCGCGCGAGGTCTGGCGGTTGTGGTCCGACCCATCCACCTGGAACGCATGGGACCCCGGCGTACAACGGTGCACGGTGCAGGGCCCGTTCCGGGCTGGGACGCGGGGAACGCTCCGGCCGGCGGGCGGCCCCGCGGTGGCGTTCGTGATTACCGGGGCCGTGCCGGAGCGAGCCTTCACAACGGTCGCGCGGCTGCCGCTCACGGCGCTGGAGTTTGAACACACGCTGGAGCCGCTGGCCGCGGGGGGCGTGCGCATTCGCCACCAGGTGCGCATGCGCGGAGTGCTGACTCCGCTGCTCAGCCGCCTCCTGGGTGCAACGCTGGCGGCCGGCCTTCCCCACGCGGTGCACGCACTGGCCCGCATGGCCGAGGGCGGCGCGCGGGAGAGCGCCGGGACGTCACGAGGAGCGGGGATGGCGGGATGAGCGAGCCGTTCCAGCCGGCCTTTTCCACTCCCGGAGAGAGTCCCGGCTTTCTGCTCTGGCAGGTGGCGAACACGTGGCAGCGCCTGCAGCGCGACGCGCTCGCCGACCTGCAGCTTACGCACGTGCAGTTTGTTCTGCTCGCCTCGGTGGTGTGGCTGTACGACCGCGAGGGGCCGCTCACGCAAGCGCGTGTGGCCGCCCACGCCCGCACCGACGTGATGATGACGTCGCAGGTGCTGCGCACCCTGGAGACGCGCGGGCTGGTTGTGCGCGAGCCGCACCCCACCGACACCCGCGCCCGTGCGCTCCGGCCCACCGCGCCGGGCAAGGAACTGGCTGGCCGCGCCGTGGTGCGGGTGGAGGAAGCGGACGCCCGGATGTTCGCCGTGCTGGGCCCGGACGTCCCGGCCTTGGCGTCGCTGCTCCGCCGGCTGGCGGGGTGAGCGCGAACGCCTCCACCGCCTACGCCGCCATGGGGCAGCCGCGGCACGGAACCGCCTTGGGACAGCCCTCGCAGGGAAGCTCCGGCGCGGCCAGGTCGCCGATGCGCTCCTTTTCTTCCGCCAGCCGCAGGGCCAGGTAGCGCATGCGGCGGGAATTGGTCGGCTCGCTGAACTCGCCCTCGCGCGCCAGCCCCACCGTTCCCGTTGCCGCCGAGGCGACGATCTCCCGCACCTGCGCGATCTCGTCCGCACCCAGCCGCCCCAGCCCGGTGAGCTCGTAGCGCGGCGAGCGCTCCTGCACCAGCACCTGCCGGGCGAAGGAAACGAACATGGAGCACGCTTCCGGGCAGGGCACCGGGGCGTCGCCCGTCACCGGGCCCTCTGACGCCAGGTCCAGCGGCACGTCCGCGTCCACGTCCCAGGCCACGCGCCGCAGGCAGACGGCGTCGCCGCAGCAGGCGCGCACCGTGTTCCGCACCACCTCGGGCGGCAGCAGCTTCACGGCGCCGTACATGCCCGTCTGCCGCGCCGCCACCTCGCGCCAGTGCGTCACCCGCAGCGTGCCCTGCCGGCCGGCATACCAGTGCAGGGCGCAGGCCGGGTACAGGTAGTCCAGCGCCGTCCACACCCCGCGCCCGTCCAGATCCACCAGCGCCCACCCCTGCCGCAGCGACGGCGCCGTCTTGAGCGGCCGGTGCTCGCCCGCAAAGGTGGTCTGCGCGATTTCGCGCGCGGCGAACGGGTCCGGGCTCACCATCGCCACCGCCTCCAGCGAGCGGAACTCGTCGCGGCAGTGGCGGATTTCGTATCGCCCCTCCCCCACGGCGCGAATGCGGGCCTCCAGGAACTCGCGCCCCGCGTCGCCCGCCTCGTCCACCCAGGCCAGCAGGGCGGCGCGGGCCTCGGCCACGCCGCCGGGGGCGTGGCTCCCCCGCTCCTCCCGGGCGTCAGACACCGGCGGCCTCCACCGAAAGCCCCTCGGGCACGCGGGCGCCGGCCTCGCGCGCGCGCTGCAGCACGATGTCCGCGATTTCGGGAAAGGTGCCCACGGGGGGCGCGTAGAAAATCACCTTGCCGTCCTTTTCCGTCACCGTGCTCACCGCCGGTCGGTTGATCCCCAGGTCGTCGGGAATGGTTTCCTGCGTGTGCCAGCCCTCGGCCACAAAGAAGGGAACGAGCACCACGCGCTCCTCCTCCATGGCCTCCAGCACCTCGCCCACCTCGGGCTCCTGGTCCAGAAACCCGGTGCGCACATGGCCAAAGATCCCCGCCTCGCCGGCCTCGCGGCTCACGCGGTAGATGACCTCCGCCGAGTTGCTGTTGCGCTCCGTGCCGTGCCCGATGATGATGAGCCCCGCGCCGCGCGCCTGCTCGTGCGAGAGCCCGGCCGTTTCTTCGGCGCGGCGCAGGATCATGGAGGCCATGCCCGGGTGCGTGCCCACCGGGCCGGCGTAGTGGATGGTCCTGCCCAGCTTGCGCGTGACGGAGGGCGCCGGCCCGCTCAGCCCCAGCTCGCGGGGAATCACCTCTTCGGTAAAGTAGCCTTCGGAGATGAACAGGGGCACCACGTACACCTCGTCGGCCTCCACCAGGTCGAACACCTCGCGCATGGAGGGCTCTTCCTTCCAGAAGCATTCGCGCACCTCGTCGAACGCCCCCGTGGCGCGGATGGCCGCGGCGTGGGCGTAGACGGGCGCGCTGCTCTCGGCGTTCAGGTGCGACCCGTGGCCGATGATGATCAATGCCTGCACGGACTGGCTCCTTGAACGATCGTTGTGCGAGCGCCGAAGATGCGAGCGCGTGCGGCGATGGGCAAGGTGGGGGCAAGCATCCGTGCGGCAGTTGACCGGGCTAACCACCGCTTCTCACCGACGGCACGGCGGTTTTGAGAGGGATGTCACGGACGAAGGGCAACTTATACGGCTCCGAGGAAGGCGCCGCTCCTCCCCCGCTAGATCAACGACCGTGGCTCGTTCGGAGTGGTCCGTTGGCAGGCACGAACTTCTTGCCGGTTCGTATGAGGCGTCATTCTGAAGGAGCGTGCGCCGCGCCCTCCCCGGTGCCGGAGCCATGCGCGACTGAAGAATCCCGGACCGAAGCATCCGCGGCGCCGCGGGCCGGCGCGGCGCGCTCCAGCCTCTC
>NZ_DASVTX010000031.1:0-4196 GCF_036387355.1 Longimicrobium sp. | reverse complement strand
GTCCGTGGCGCCCACCAGCCGCATGATGCTGATCTCCTCGCGCCGCGCGAAGACGGTGATGCGCACGGCGGTGGCGATCACGATGGCGGCGACGATGGCGAACGCCCCGCCAATCACCATCGCCACGCCGGCGGCGATGCGCCGGATGGTGAAGATGGCCGCCAGCCAGTCGCGCCCGAAGCGGACGTCTTCCACGAAGGAGTACGCCTGAATGCGCTTGGCCACGCGCTCCACCTGGGCGGGGCCGCGGTTGCCGGGCTTCATCCGCACTTCCAGCGAGGCGGGAAGCGGGTTCTGCTCCAGGTCGCTGAAGACGTCGCGGAACTCCTCCATTTCCGCCATGGCCGTGGCGAGCGCTTCCGTCTTGGTGACGTACTGCACCCGCTCCACCTCGGGGATGGCGGCCAGCTCCGACTGCGCCTGCTTGAGCTGCGCGTCCGTCGTGGCGTCCGTCAGGTAGGCGACGATCTCCACCTTCTCCTCCACCTGCTCGATGGCGCGGCGGATGTTGAACGCCGTGAGCCCGAACAGGCCGATGACGAACAGGGCGAAGGCGATGGCGAAGACGGACAGGAGCGTGAGCAGCGGCGTGCGCCGGATGGCGCTGAGCGCCTCGCGGAGTGCGTACGGCATCAGGCGCTCCCCGCCTCGACCGACGCGGCGGCCGAATCGTAGACCACGGAGCCCTGGGCCAGCTCCACCACGCGGTACTCGGGGTGGGCGCGCACCAGGTCCAGGTCGTGGGTGGCCATCAGAATGGTCATTCCCATGGCGTTGATTTCCCGGAACAGCTCGAACACGCCCTTGGCCGCCCACTCGTCCAGGTTGCCGGTGGGCTCGTCCGCCAGCAGCACCAGCGGCTCGTTGGCCAGCGCGCGGGCCACGGCCACGCGCTGGCGCTCGCCGCCGGACAGCTCGTCGGGGTAGGCGCGGGCCTTGTGCGCCAGCCCCACCTGCGTGAGCAGCTTGTTGACCCGCGGGCCGATGAGGGCGCGCTTGGTGCCGGTGACCTCCAGGGCGAAGGCCACGTTCTCTTCGGCCGTGCGGTCGCGCAGCAGGCGGAAGTCCTGGAACACCACGCCGATCTTGCGGCGAAGCAGGGGGATTTCGCGCCGGCGGATGAGCTTGGAGCTGAAGCCGGAGACGCGCACCTCGCCGCCCGAGGGGAGGTCCGCCATCTGAAGCAGGCGCATGACGGTGCTCTTGCCCGCGCCGGAATGGCCGGTCAGGAACACGAGCTCACCCTTGCCCACGTTCAGGGTGACGTCACGGAGTGCCGTGCCGGAGCGCGGATACTCCTTGTATACGGAGGTTAGCCTGATCACGCGAGAAACTTCCGCGGGAGAGGAGGTCGCACTGAATGCAAGCGCGGAGAGAGGAACAATTTAGTCCGTGGCGGCCCCGCTGTCAAAAGCGCGCGAGGCGCAGGGCGAGGCGCACGGCTTCCTTCATGGACGAGGGATCGGCACGGCCGGTGCCGGCGATGTCCAACGCGGTGCCGTGGTCCGGCGAGGTGCGCGGAAAGGGCAGCCCCAGCGTGACGTTGACCCCCGCCCCGAACGCCGCGGTCTTGAACGCCGCCATCCCCACGTCGTGGTAGGGCGCAATGACGGCGTCGAACTCGCCGCGGACGGCGCGGGTGAACACGGTGTCCGCGGGAATGGGCCCGTACGCGTCCACCCCGGCCGATCTCAGCCGTTCGAGCGCGGGATGGACGATGCGCGCTTCCTCGTCGCCGAACAGCCCGCCGTCCGACGCGTGCGGATTGACGGCGCAGAGCGCCACGCGCGGCGTTTGAATCCCCCACTGCCGCTGGAGCGCATGGGCCGTGATGGTGGCCTGATGGACGAGCAGATCGGCGGAGAGCGCGGCGGGAACGTCGCGCAGGGCCAGGTGCGTGGTGGCGAGGACGACGCGCAGGGGGCCGCCCAGCGCGGTGCGCTCCGCGGCCATCATCATCACCACCTCCGCGGCGCCGGACAGCTCGCCCAGCATTTCGGTATGGCCGGGATAGTGAAATCCGCCGGCGCGAAAGGCGTTCTTTTCAATGGGCGCCGTGACGAGCGCGTCCACGGTGCCGTCCATCGCCATCCCGACGGCGATGCGGATGGCCTCGCCCGCGACGCGCCCGGCCGCCGCCGCGCCCTGGTCCGGGGACCACGCGCCCGCGGACACGTCGTTCTTCCCCGGGCGCAGGAGCGATTCCGGACCCACGAGCACGTACTCCGCCGCGCCGGCGATCTCCGGGTCGGCGAGCGCGCCGGCCGTCACCTCCGGGCCGATGCCGCGCGGGTCGCCCAGGGTGATGGCGATGCGGGGAAGGCGGCGTGCTGCCACGCTGGTCCTGATGTGCGTTGGTGGATTGGGTGATGGGGGCGAGTATAGGCCTCGCGGTTCCGGCGGACAACCCGCCGGCATCAGAGTCCGTCAACCTCGTCTCTCACGGAGGTCACGGAGGTGGCACGGAGGTTCACGGAGGAAGGGCAACGGCAATCTCTAACAGAGACTACAGAGGCACAGAGAAAAGGAAACACGGAGAGAAGATGATCACGTCTTTGCGTTTCGATCTTCCGCTCCGCGTCTCCGCGTCTCTGCGTGAAGCTCTTCTGATGCCGTTTTCCCGCGACCTCCGCCCCCCTCGCATCCTCTGCATGTGAAGCAGTTCCCCGCGAAGGCGCCCCGCGTCGTCCGCTTCGGACCGCGTTGTGCAGGCTCCCTGTCGGCGCTCGCACTCCGGGGCGGACCAGAGCAGGCTTTCGCGCACCAGACGACCACGGGGATGGGAAAGATTCCGAAAGCGCCGGAGGTAGATGAGGGGCTGCACTCGATCGCGAACATGCCCGGGCTGGACGACGAAACGCGCACCCGGCTGGCCGCGCTGATCGACGAGGGCTGGCAGATCTGGGAAAAGTTCGACCTGGAAGTGCGCTCGCAGGACTTTCACCCGTTCGTGGCGGCGGATTACGAAAAGGTGCTGCGCGCGCTGCTTCCGCTGCGCGCCCCCGGCCAGCGGTTCCTGGAGTGGGGTTCGGCCACGGGGGTCATCACCATCATGGCCGACATGCTGGGGTTCGAGGCGTACGGCATCGAGCTGGACGCCAGCCTGGTGGAGATCGCGCGCGGGCTCGCGGCGCGGCACGGAAGCAAGGCGACGTTCGTGGCGGGAAGCTTTCTGCCCAACAGCTACCGGTGGCGCCCGCGCGGCGGCGGCGACGCCCGCATCGGCACAATCGGCACGGGCGACTCGGCGTACCCGGAACTGGGCCGCGCGCTGGACGACTTCGACGTAGTGTACGGCTACCCGTGGACCGGTGAGGAGCCGATGATGCAGGACCTGATGCGCACCTTTGGGGCACGCGACGCACGGCTGCTGCTGCACGGCGGCAGCCTGGGCCTGCGGGTGTTCCGCGGTGGCCGGCTGATGGCGTAAACAGCGGGCCCGGTCGTCGCGACCGGGCCCGCTTTCCAGCCGTGGGCGTCCGCCTACCGGCTGGCCGTCGCCGGCGCGGCGGGGACCAGGTGCACGCGGTTCATCCGCATCCGCCATCCCTCCGGCGTGCGCACCGCGATCGCATGCATGATGAAGTGCCGTAGCGGCGCCGCCGATCCCTCGCGCTCCACCCATACCTGCCCGTCCACCGCCGCCACGCCCGGCGCGATCATCACCGCTTCTTCCACGAGCGTGCGGTGGCGCATTCCGGCGGGGCGGTTGGCGAACGACGCGGCGAAGTAGCGCTGGATCGCCTCCCGGCCGCGCAGGTCCGCGTCCGCGCCGATGATGCGGTTGTGCCCGTCCGGGGCCCAGAGCGCGGCCAGGCCGTCCGCGTCCGCCGCATTCCACTCCGCGTCCGCCGCCGCGGCGAGCTGAATGAGCGCCGCGCTGTCCGCGGGCGAGATGCCCGTCATGCGGACGGACTGGGCGTGCGCGGGTTGGGCCGCAAAGGACAGGAAGGCCGCCATGAAGGCAAGCAGAATCCGGCTGCGCATGAGGTCGGGTCGGGGTGCGTGATGGTCGTGCGCGAAAAAGCGGTCGAGGGAAGATTGCGAGCTCGCGCGGTGTCGGTAATCCGTCATTCTACCCATCACGGCGGTGCGTGCGGGCCGCGTCGTTCGAGGAAGGCGCGGCGGGCCTGGGACACGGGCGGTGGGTACGAAGTTCGCGCGGCCGCGGGCTGTGGCCCTCACCCCGCGTGCTG
>NZ_DASVTX010000030.1:0-13085 GCF_036387355.1 Longimicrobium sp. | reverse complement strand
CTGCCCGTACAGGTGCACCACCACCACCGCCCGGGGAAGGCGCCCTTCCCGCGCCCGCTGGTCCAGCGCCCGCGCCAGCAGCGCCGGATCCATGTTCCACGACGTCGGTTCGCTGTCCACGAAGGCGGGGGTGCCGCCCAGGTACAGGATGGGATTCACGCTGGCGGAGAAGGTGAGGGAGCTCACCATCACCTCGTCGCCGGGCCCCACCCCGGCCAGCTGCAGCGCCAGGTGAAGCGCGGCCGTCCCCGAACTCAGGGCCGCGGCGTGCGCCGAGCCCACGGTGCGGGCGAACTCCGCTTCAAAGGCGTCCACGTGCGGGCCCAGCGGAGCGATCCAGTTGCTGGCGAAGGCATCGGCCACGTACTCCGCCTCGCGGCCGCTCATGTGCGGCGACGACAGCAGGATGCGCGGCGGCAGATCGGACATCGGTTTCACCCGTTCAGGGATGCGCCGGGCCCGGCGGGCCGGGCGCGGTTCCGGACAAGAGACGCGCCGGGACCCCGGCGACGGTGGCCCCCGGGAGCACGTCGCGCACCACGGTGGCGCCGGCCCCCACCACGGCTCCGGCGCCCACCCGCACGCCGGGAATGACGGTGGCGCCGGCGCCGATCCACGCGCCGTCGCCTACATGCACCCCTCCGCACAGCGACGACGCGGGCGAAAGGTGCGCCCCGTGGCCCACGCGGCAGTCGTGCTCCACGATGCTCCCGGTGTTCAGGATCACCGCGTCGCCCACCACGGCCGCCGCGTTCACCACCACGCGGGCGAAGGCCACGGTGCCCCGCCCCAGCACGGCGGAGGGGCTCAGGACGGCCGACGGATGCACCAGCGGGGGCGCGGCCCGGCCGCCCAGGGCCGCCAGGCAGCGGGCGCGGTCCGCATTGTTCCCCACGGCGAGCGCCACCGCCCCCGCGCCGGCGGGAAGCGGCGCGCCCGCAGCCACGGCCTGCAGCAGCTCCGCCTCGGAGGCCACCACGGCCGCGCCGCCCGGCTCCACCACCGCGCCCCACTTGGCGGGGTCGCGGTCCACGAACCCGGTCACGGTGTGCCCCGCGGCGCGCACCAGGTCGGCCACCACCCGGCCGTGCCCGCCTCCGCCCCACACCAGAAAGGCCGTCACCAGACGTGCCGTACCAGGACGAACGCTTCCGCGGCGGCGGTCCCCACCGTGCTTCCGCGCAGAGTGGCCAGGGCGCGCAGCGTCTGCGTGCTGCGCTCGTGCGGAAACGGCTTCAGCTGCGACGAAAAGCACTCCATCGCCCGGATCTTGTCGTCGATCCAGCCGCTGATGTCGCTGAAGACGTTGGGCGCGAACCCCGGGGTGATGTACGGCGCGTTCCAGTTGGTTTCGGAGAGCGTCTCATACGCCAGCACCCGCTCGGGGGGCGCGGGGGTGGAGGGGCGCGAAGCCACCAGCGCCGACGCGAACACGGCCTGGTGGTCGGCGTGAATGTCGCCCAGAAAGGGGACGAACACCGTCCGCGGCCGCACCCGGGCGAACACCTCGCCCATCCGCGCGTTCAGGTCGCGGTGCGCCACCGTGTCCAGGGCGGCGGCGGGAAAGTCCAGAAAGAACGTTTCGCGCACGCCGAGGACGTGGTGGGCCTCGGCGGCCTCGCGCCGCCCCCGCTCGATGAACGGCTCGTCCCAGTGCGGCGGCATTCCGCGCGTGACGATGGCGACGTACACCTCCTCGCCGGCGGTGGAAAGCCGGGCCATGGTGCCCCCCACGCCCAGCACCTCGTCGTCCGGGTGCGGGGCCAGCACCAGCACGGGCCCGTTCACGACGCGCCCCCGCGAGCGGGCGCGTACAGCGCGGCCCAGTCCATCCCCAGCTTTTCGTGCATTCGCAGCGCCGTGTTCGCCTTCACCCGTTCTCCCCCCCCACGCTGCACGATGCGCAGCCGCACGTGGCCGCCGTCCCCGCACTGCACCAGCACTCCATCCTCGTCCATCGCCTGCACCTGCCCGGGAAGGCCCCAGTACCGCGGGTCGTGAACCCGGTCGGCCTCCCACACGGCCAGCCGCTCGCCCCCCTGAAAGGTGAAGGCGCCGGGATATGGATCGCCCGAGGCGCGAATGAGCGCCCACACCCGGTCCGCGTCACGCGTCCAGTCGATCAGCCCGTCCGCCGGCGTGCGCCGCGCGCAGTACGTGGCCTGGGAATGGTCCTGCGCCACGCGGGGCGCCGTTCCGTCGGCCAGCCGCGGCATCAGCTCCGCGAGCATGCGGGCGAGCGCGTCCATGTGCAGCGCATACAGGGAAGACGCCGTTTCGTCCTCCGCCACCGCCAGGCGGACCTGCGCCGCGATGTCGCCGGAATCCATTCCCTGGTCCAGCCAGAACAGGGTGGAGCCGGTTTCGCGCACCCCCTGCAGCACCGTCCACGAGATCACGGCGCGCCCCCGGTTCCGCGGCAGCAGCGAGGGATGGTAGCCCAGCGCCCCGCGCCGCGGAACGGACAGGAAGTCGTCACGGCAGATCTGCGACCACCCGATCACCAGAACGTGGTCGGGAACCATGCGCCGCAGCTCCGCGACCGCGTCCGGATGGTTCACGTCCGGCGCGTGGATGACGCGCACCCCCAGCCGCTCCGCCGTGGGGACCAGGTCCACGTAGTCGCTGTGCCGCCGTGACCGCTCGGGCGGCAGGGTGAGAAGGGCCTCGGGGGCGTGCCCCGCCGCCGCCATGGCTTCCAGCGCCACCCGCGTGCTTTCAACCGCGCCGACCAGCACCGTCCGCATGCAACCGCGCCTCTTCCAGGGGGCCCGTGCGGACCCGTTCGCCCCGCAGCACCACGCCCACCGTGCGGGCCAGGATGCGCAGGTCCAGCCAGAGCGACGCGTGGTCCACGTACCACACGTCCAGCAGGATGCGATCCCGCCACGGGAGTTCGGTTCCCCCGTTCACCTGCGCCCACCCCGTCATTCCGGGGCGAGCCTCCAGCCGGCGCCGCGCGAAGGCGTCGTACTCGCGCACCTGCTCCGGCAGGGTGGGGCGCGGCCCCACCAGCGTCATGTCGCCGCGCAGCACGTTCAGCACCTGCGGAAGCTCGTCGATCTTGAGCCGGCGCAGGATGGCTCCCGTGCGCGTGACCAGCGGATCGCCGCCGCGCACCTGCGGCATGTGGTGCGCGGGGACGTCGTGCACCCGCATCGTGCGGAACTTGAACACGGTAAACACGCGCCCGCCCTGCCCGGCACGGGGCTGCGTGTACGTCACCGGCCGCCCGTCCTCCAGCAGAATGGCCAGGGCCGCCAGCGCCAGCACCGGCAGCCCGGCCAGCAGCACCACGCCCGCCACCGCCACGTCCAGCGCCCGCTTGAGCACCGTCATCCCGCGTCACGCGCCATGCGGCCGGCCAGGATGGCCCAGCGTGAAACCTCCCATACCTGGTCCAGGGGGATGGGCGGGGCGCCGCCGCCGCGGACGGCGTCCATCCACACACGAAGTTCCTCCGCGTGGCCCTTGTCCATGGCCCGGCCCCGCTCCCACCACGGCCCCGGCACGCCGAACCGCTGCAGGCGCCGCCAGTTGTCGATGGCCACCGTTTTTCCGTCCCAGAAGCACTCGATGCGCTCCTTGGGATACGACCGCGCGCCCGAAGACAGGTAGTGCACCACCGCCGTGCTGCCGTCGGCGAACGCCATGCTCAGGTGGGCGATGTCGTCGATGGGCCGCCCGTCCGCGCCCCGCGCCGGGGTCACCCGCACGTCGGCGATGGGCGCGCCGGCCAGGAAGCGGCACAGGTCCATGAAGTGGCACGCCTCGCCGGTGATGCGGCCGCCGCCGGTCCGAGGATCCTGCGTCCAGTGGTCGCGGGGAATCATCCCCGCGTTCACCGTGGCCACGATGGAGACCGGCCCCGCGCGCCCCCGCAGCAGCCCCGCCGCCTCGGCGGCCAGCGGGGCGAAGCGGCGGTTGAAGCCCACGGTCAGCAGCTTTCCCGATTCTGCCACGCGGGCCGCCAGCGCGTCCAGCTCATCCTCCCGCAACGCCAGCGGCTTCTCGACGAACACGTTCTTGCCGGCGGCCAGCGCGCGCTCCGCCAGCCCGGCGTGCGAATCGTGCCGGGTGAGCACGAACACGGTGTCGATCTCCGGCGTGGCCAGCAGCGCGTCGACGTCGGTGGTCACCCGCTCGAAGCCGAACTTTTCCCCCGCCACGGCGCCGCTGGTACCGCCGCTGCTGGCGATGGTGTGCAGCCGCGCCCCCGTTTCGCGCAGGGCGGGAAGCAGGGTGCGGACGGCGAAGTTCCCCGCCCCGATGAGCCCCACCACCCCCGTGGACGCGGCGCCGGTGAGGGCGGCGGCGGGAACCAGAACGCGCTCCGCGGGCCGGGGCAGCACCCCTCCGCGGTCCGGATAGGTGAGCACCACCCCCAGGCTGGGCTCGCCGCCGGAAATGACCTCGTACGCGTCCGGCGCCCGGTCGAACGGAAACCGGTGGGTAACGAGCGAGAGCGGGTCCAGCGCCCCGTCGGCCATGAGCTGCAGCACCGCCTCGAAGTTGCGCTGCTCCGTCCACCGCACGAAGGGGAGGGGATAGTCCTGCCCGCCCTCTTCGTACGAGGGGTCGTAGCGGCCGGGGCCGTAGCTGCACGACACCGCAAAGGAAAGCTCCTTCCGGTAGAAGTCGTCGCGGCGCAGGTTCAGCCCGGTTACCCCCACCAGCACCAGCCGGCCGCGCTTGCGCGCCATGGCCGCGGCCTGGTGCACGGGGTCGTCGCTGTCGGAGGCCAGGGTGAGCAGCACCGCGTCGGCCCCCACGCCCCCGGTCTGCGCCAGCACCGCGTCGCTCACCGAGCCGGCCGCCCCGTCCAGCGCCACGGCGCCGAAGCGCCCGGCCAGCGCCAGCCTGCCGGGGTCGCGGTCAATGCCGATGACCCGGCACCCGTTGGCCCGCAGCAGCTGCACCGTGAGCAGCCCGATGAGCCCCAGCCCGTAGACCACCACCGTTTCGCCCAGGGTGGGCGCGGCCAGCCGGATTCCCTGCAGTCCGATGGCGGCCAGCGGCGTGAAGGCGGCGGCTTCGTCCGTCACGCCCTGGGGAACGCGTGCGGCCAGGGTGTGGGGAACGCGGACGTACTCCGCGTGGCTGCCGTTGGTCACTACCCGGTCTCCGGCGCGAAAGCCGCCCGCGCCGGGGCCGGCCTCCACCACCACGCCGGCCTGGCAGTAGCCCAGGGGGATGGGCGCGTCCAGCTTGGCCCGCACCGCCTCCAGCGTGGGGGCCAGGCCGTCGGTGCGCACCTTGTCCAGCACCTGCTTGACCTTGTCGGGCTGGCTGCGCGCCTTGTCGAGCAGGTTGGCGCGGCCGAACTCCACCAGCATGCGCTCGGTTCCGGCGCTCACCAGGGTGGCCCGCGTTTCCACCACCAGGGTGTTGCCCCCCGCGCGCGGCACCGGTACGTCCACCAGACGCGTTTCGCCGGTATTCAACTGCTGCAGCAACTGCTTCATAGGGAAATCAATCCGCCAGGATGGTCGTCTGGAACCGCGCGCCGTTCGCGGCGTCGCGCCGCGCGTGCACGGCGCGCGAGGGCAGGCGAACGCCGTACGCCGGGGAATACCACCCCACGGGACTGCCTTCGGCCGCTTCCGTCACCTCCGACGGCCCGTCCACCCGCACGCCGCGCGGGTCCGCGCCGGGGTGCAGGAGCCAGCGCACCTCCGCCTCGCGCGCCACCCCGGGCTCGATCCGGTCCGTCACCTCCACCCGGCCGTCCGCCACGTGCACCGTGCGGCGAACGCGGCCGGGAACCTCCGCCTCCAGCGCCACGGAGCCGTCCGCCTGGCGCGCGGCGCGCAGCAGGTCGGCCTCGGGCCACAGGTACCACAGAAAGCGCGGCCCCCGCACCCCCGGCTCGCGCCCGTCCAGAACGGGGCCGTTGTGCACCCGCGCCGTAACCAGCGGGTTCTTCCACGGGGGGGGCGCGTTGTACGCGAACGTTCCCGCGTCCACCACGACCTCGCGCGCGCCGAAGCGCACGTCCAGGTGCAGCGGATCCATGTGGCTGGGCCGCGCGCCGTAGCGTCCCGCGCGCAGAAACACCTGGGTCAGGCCCACGCGCGCCGCCGCCCATCCGCTTGCCCCGCTCCACACCCCGTCGCCCAGCGGCGGCGCCGCGGGCGGCGCGGCCATTCCCAGCCAGGCCAGCGTTTCGGCGCAGGCGCGCACGTTGGACGGAAGGGGGAGCCCCCAGGTGGCGCACACCGCCGTGAGCACGGGGCGGAAGTCGCGGTACTCCGCCAGCGTCACCGGATGCACGAAGGCGCCGTCGTTGGCCCCGTGGTTGGGCACCGTTCCCGTGTCCGGGTGAACGACGGCCAGCAGCAGCCGCGCCGCCGCGGCGATCCGGTCCACCGCCGGCCGGGGAAGCGCCAGCCCGGCCGCGCGCAGCGCCCGTTCTGCCAGCACGCACTGGTCCAGGGCCACGCGCAGGTAGGTGAACGAGTGCTGCACGTACCATCCGTCCTCCGCGAACTGCTCCGTCACCAGCCGGGCCAGCAGACGGCGCCCGGTGCGCAGCCAGCGCTCCGCCTCCGGATGCGCGCCCCGAAAGCGGGCCCCGAGCGCGACCAGCCCCGCCGCCTCGCTGATCGCGTGGTTGTTGCGCTGCGACACGGCGTAGCCGATGGCGTCGGCGATGCGCTCGCCCGAGGCCGCCAGCGTCTCGGCCAGCCCGGGCACCGGCGGCAGGTTGGCCTCCGCGTACAGCAGGGCAAAGGCGCGGATGGCCGCTTCCTGCCCGCACCCCCACTGCGGGCCCCGAAAGGCGGGATTGCCCGCCCGGAACGCATCCAGGCGGGCACGGAACGCATCCGCGTACCGCGCGTCTCCGGTCAGCAGGTGGCCGCGAACCAGGTCGTATGCCCAGCCGAACCGCCCCGGCTCCCACAGGTCCTTGATGTCGCCCGCGGCGGCGGACAGGTGCGGCACCGTCCACCAGGGCGCCTCCGCCCCGTGCGCGTGCCCGGTGCCCGGGTGCGTGGTCCACGCGGCCGGGCCCGCGGGAAGCGGGAGCCACGTCCACCGGTACGCGTGGTGAAACCCGTCCGCCACGCGGCCGGCGCGCCGGACGGCGGCGTCGGCGTCCGTGGCCGTGCGCAGCAGGCCGGCGTCTACGCGGAACGGGTGCGGCTCCGGCGCCGCGAGAATCGACGGCGTGTAGCGCGGTGCCCGCCGGAACCGCCCCGTGGCGCGCCGCCCCTCGTGCAGCGCGCGGAGCCCCGCGCCCCGCGCCCCGAAGGTGCGCGCAAGGGTGTGCGCGGCGCGGGGCCACCGGCTAACGGGAAGCATGGGCCGGCAGCAGTCCGCGCAGCATGGCGTCCATCCGGTCGGCCAGCACGGGGCGGTCGTGCTCGCGCGACACCCAGGCGCGCCCCGCAACCCCCATCCGCCGCCGCTCGTCCGCCGTCCGTGCGAGCATGCGGACGGCGGCGCCGGCCAGCGCCGCGGCGGACGCGTCCGCCGCCTGCTCCCCCGCTCCGGCGGCGCGCACCATTTCCGCCACCTCGCCGGGAACGTTGCACACCACGGGAAGGGCCGCGCCGAAGTAGTCAAACAGCTTGTTGGGGCTTACGCCAAAGGCAAAGAGCGGCGCCTCGCGCAGCACCATGAGCCCCGCGTCGGCCTCTGCCAGCAGCGCCGGCATGGCGGTCTTGGGGATCGAGTCGCGGAACTCCACGTTGCGCAGCCCGCGCCGCTCCGCGTCGGCCCGCAGCGCCGGCTTCACGGGCCCGTCGCCCACCAGCAGAAAGCGGATGTCCGGCCGGTCCGCCAGCAGCTGGGCGGCGTCCAGCACCGTTTCCAGCCCGTTCATGGGCCCGTGCGCGCCGGTGTACACCAGGGTGAGCCCCTCGCGGGCGGGACGCTGCACCGCGGCAAAGGCCGACACGTCCACCCCATTGGGCACGTGCACCAGCCGCTCCGCCGGAATGCCCCGTTCCCGCAGGTACGCGCCCGATCCCCCCGCCAGGACCACGATGCGGTCCGCGCGGCGGTACAGGTAGTCCGCGACGCGGCCCAGCACCCGGTACGCCGTCCCGGCCCGGTCGCCCCCGGCCAGCAGGCTTTCCGGCCAGAGGTCCCGCACCTCAAAGACAAACGGAACCCGCCACCGGCGCGCCAACCGCTCCGCCGCGAGCGCCGCGAACAGGTGCGGCGAGCTGCCGATCACGACGTCGGGCCGAGGCCCGGTCCACCGCCACACCCGCTGGCTGAAGGAAAGCCAGTTGCGGGCCCGGCGCCAGTCATTGCGCAGGTACGGCGCCGCCCACAGCCAGCGGAAGCGCACGCCATCGATGCTCTCGTCGCGCGCGGCGGCGTCGCCGGGGCCCGCGCGGCGCGAATACGTGCGCGTGTGCAGGTTCAGGTCCGAGGCGGCGATGGTCACGTCCCACCCGCGGCGCACCAGCTCGCGCCCCAGCTCAAAATGGCGCGTTCCGCCCCCCTGTTCGGGCGAAACGGCGAAGTGGTTCACCCAGAGCAGCGAGGGCATCAGGCGGCGGCCCTCGCGGGAAGGGGCGCGTCCACGAACATGCGGCACCACAGCTCGATGCACATCATGGCGAAGAGGGTGTACGCGGCGTCCACCTCGCCGCGCCGGTCCTGCTCCACCAGCCGCGCCACCGCGCGCGGCTCGAACCACCCCCGGCGGGAAAGCGAAGCGGCGCCCAGCGTGTCTTCGCGCAGCTCGCGCAGCTCGCCGTGCAGCCATCCGCGCAGCGGCGCACCGAACCCGGTCTTGGGACGGTAGATGACGTCATGCGGCAGAAACGGCTCCATGGACTGCTTGAAGATGGCCTTGCCCACCCGTCCGCGCTGCTTGTACGCCGAAGGAATGCGGGTGGCGAAGTCCACCAGTTCCCGGTCCAGCAGGGGGACGCGCGTCTCCACCCCGGCGGCCATTCCCGTCTTGTCGGTGTAGTTCAGGTTGTGGTCCGCCAGAAAGTGCTTGGCTTCCAGGTACAGCATCCGGTTGAGCGGATCCGTCTCGCCGGGAATGCGCGCCAGGCTCTGCAGCAGCGGGCCGGCCGTGTCCACGCCGCGGGTGGCCTCGGCGAACGCGGGGGTGTACAGGGTGCGGCGCACCGCCTCCCCCGTCCACCACCAGTAGCTGGCCATCCGCCGGTCGGCGTCCAGGTCCGCGTAGGCAAACGCCTTGGCCCCGCGGCGCAGGGCGGGGCGGTCCATCATCCCCAGCCCTCCCTGCCCGGCCCAGCGCGCGCCCGCCGCCAGGCCGCCGCGCAGCAGCCCGGGCAGCCACGACCAGGTGCGCTCCAGCCCCAGGGCGTAGTGGCGCCGGTAGCCGGACAGCAGGTCGTCGCCCCCCGCGCCGCTCAGCAGCACCCTGGTGCCGTCGGCCCGCGCCTGCTCGCTGATGAGAAGGGCGTTGATGGGAGCCGGGTCCGCCTGGGGCTCGTCCAGGTGGTACAGCATCCGCTCCAGGTGGCGGATGGCGTCGGGCTCGATCTCCAGTACGCACAGGTCCACGTCCAGGTGCGCGGCCACGCGGCGGGCGTACGGCAGGTCCGCCGGATTGCCCTCGACGTCCTCGTCGCCCCGGAACCCGATGCTGTAGCAGCGCGGCCGGTAGTCCGGGCGCACGCGGCGCATCATGGCCACCACGGCGCTGCTGTCCAGGCCGCCGGAAAGAAAGGCGCCCACGGGAACGTCGGCCACCATCTGCCGGTCCACCGCGGCCTCCACCTGGCGCGCCAGCTCGGCCGCCACCTCCTCGCGCGATCCCGCCAGCGGCGCGCGGCCGTACGGCAGGTCGTAGTGGCACCACTCGCGGGCAATGGCGCCCTCGCGCAGCACCAGGGCGTAGCCGGGCCGCAGCTTGCGCACGCCGGCAAGGACGGTGTGGGGCGAGGGGGCCCACAGGTAGGCCAGGTGATAGTGGATGGCCTCCGGGTCCAGATCGCGGGGCACGCGGCCGGTGGCCAGCAGCGACTTGATCTCCGACCCGAAGAGCACGCCCTCGGGGAGCGCCGCATAGTACAGCGGCTTGACCCCCATTCCGTCGCGGGCCACCAGCACGTCGCCCGGCAGCATGCCCTCGCGCTGCCCCGCGGGGCGGCCGTCGTACAGCGCGAGGGCGAAGATGCCGTTCAGCCGGCCCAGCATGGCCGGGCCCTGCTCGGCGTACAGGTGCAGCAGCACCTCGCTGTCCGTCCGCGACGAGAAGCGGTGCCCCCGGCCTTCCAGTTCGCGGCGCAGCTCGGCGAAGTTGTAGATCTCGCCGTTGTAGGTGAGCCACAGCCCCGCGTGCGGGTCGCCCTCGCGCGCGTCGGAGCCGCAGCAGGGGCAGCGGACGCCCATGGGCTGCGCCCCGTCCTGCGACAGGTCGATGATGGAGAGGCGGCGGTGCGCCAGCCCCACGCGCCGGCGCTCACCCCCCGGCTCCAGCACGCGCCGGCCCTCGCCGTCCGGCCCCCGGTGGGCCACGCAGCTGATCATGGTGCCCAGCACCGCGGGGTCAAAGCTCCCCGCGAACCCCGCGATTCCGCACATCGGCCCTGTTCCTGTCGCTTCCGCGTCGCCCGGGCGGCGGCTCGCGCCCGGTACTTCCACCGCTCGCGAGCACGTGGCCCGCGGGTCCGGAGGAATCCTGAAACTATACCCGCCGCGGACCCCGAACAAGCGAGGGCGCCCGCGGCGGCAGACGATCAAGACGAAGAAGCGGCGCGCCGGTCACCCCCGGCGCGCCGCCCCGGGTCCCCCGCCCGCGGGGCTCAGCGGGCGGAACCGGCGTGCGCCACCCGGGCGTAAAAGGCCTCGGCGCGGCGCATCACCCCGCCGAACTCGGCCCGCTCCGCCACGAGCGCCCCGTTGCGCTGCGCCGCGGCCCGGCGCAGGCCCTCGTCCCGCAGCCCGCGCGACATGGCGTCCGCCAGCGCGGCGGGGTCCGCGGGGTCGCACAGCAGCCCGTTCCGGCCGTCCTCGATCCACTCGCGCACGGATGCGATGTCGCCCGCCACGGGAAAGGCGCCGCACGCCATGGCTTCCAGCAGCGTGTTGGGGGTGCCGTCGAACTGGGAGGGCGACACGGCCAGCGTGGCCCGGCGGAAGAGCGAAGCGATCTCGTCGGGCGTGAGCAGCGGGGTGAGCCGCACCGCGTGCCCGATCCCCAGCTCGGCGATCCACCGCGCCGCGCGCGGGTTGCCCTGCATGCCCACCCCCACGAACACCGCGTGCGGGTGCCGCTCCAGCACGCGCGGAATGGCGGCGAAGAACGCCTCGTTGCGCACGTACTCGCGAAACCCGCGCGGGTTCAGCACCACGGGCGCGCCCTCGGGAATGCCCAGCCGCCGGTCGAGCTCGGCGGACGGGGGGCCCGGGTGGAACCGCTCGGCGCGGACCCCCCCGTTGCCGGGAAGCACCACGGAAGGGCGGGACGGGTTCCACCCCCACCGGGTGGCCAGCCGCAGGTCGCGCGCGCAGTCCGGGTGCAGCGCGGTGGCGCGGGCCAGCGCACGGCGGGTGGCGCGCGACACCAGGGGGTAGCGCGACGCCCACAGCTCCAGGTCGTTTCCCCACACGGAAACCACCAGCGGGCGCGACGAGCCCTCCAGCGCGCGCGCGGCGACCACCCCCTCGAAGGGAATGCGCATGGCGTGCACCAGCACCGGGTCGACGCGGTCCACCAGGGCACGCACCCGCGCCGCATGGCGCGCCACCTCGGGCGGCGCCAGCCAGCCGAACACCGTGGGAAAGAGCGCACCCACCGCGCGGGTGCGAAGCCGCCGCGCCCACGCCGGCATGCCTGCCGGCGCCCCGGCGGGGGCCGGGCTCAGGCCGGAGCTGGCGCCCGCGTACCGCGCGAACGCGACGGGCACCACCTCCGCCGAGGCCAGCCCCATGCCGGCGGCGTCCACGGGAAAGGTGCTGATCAGGTGCACCTCGAAGCCGCGCGCCACGAAGTACCCGATCCAGTTGCGCGAGATGGGGCTGCGCCCGTCCGCCACGAAGCAGAGGCGCGCGCCCGGCGCCAGGGCGGGCGCGGTCACAGCGCCGCCAGGGGAGCCCCGGCCCGCGCCGCCTCCAGCAGCGCCACCAGCCGCCGAGCCGCCACGGCCGGCGCCTCGCCCCCCACCGCCGTCCGGGCCGCCCGCCCCATCGCGGCCCGCCGCTCCGGACGGGCGCACAGTTCCTCCATGCGCGCGCCCAGCGCGGCGTGGTCGTGCACGGGGAAGCGAAACCCGCTCTCCCCGTCCGCCACCAGGTCCGCGGCCGCGTTCACCCGGTCGGTGGCCAGCACCGGGAGCCCGGCGGCCATCGCCTCGGGAACCACGACCCCCCACCCCTCGGAATGCGCGGGAAGAACGAACGCGTCCGCCGCGGCGAACAGGCCGGGGAGTTCGGCCGGCTGAACGAAGCCGGCGAAGCGCACGCGGTCCGCGACGCCGAGTTCCGCGGCCAGGGCGCGCAGCCGCTCGCCCTCCGGACCGTTCCCCGCAACCACGACCGTGGCCCCGGGCGCGTGCGCGGCGGCGCGGAGCAGGGTGTCTACCCCCTTGCGCGGGATGAGCTGGCCCACGAACAGAAACACGGCGGCGCCGGCCTGGAGCCCCAGCTGCCCGCGCACGCGGGCGCGGGCGGCCTCGCGCGCGGCGGGAGCGAGGGCAAAAGCCTCCGTGTTGGCGTAGTAGCGAAAGTCGGCGATGCGCTCCCGCGGGATCCCCGCGCGGGCGTAGGACTCGCGCGCCCGCGAGCCGATGGCCAGCACCCCCCGGGCGGCGCGCAGCGGCCGCCGCAGGGCATCCCGCAGCATCCGGCGCAGGAGCGGGGCGGGGCCGTGAAGCAGTTCCTCGCCCCAGTATACCCAGGGGACGCGGCGCACCCGCAGCGCCGCGGCCGCCCCCTGCACCGCGGGCATGGTGTACGAGCCGGTGAGCACGGCCACGCCGGGCGCGAAGCGGCGGATCGCGCGGTTCATTCCGGCGTTCAGGTGCAGGGAGCCGGCCAGGGTCAGCCCCGGGAGCACCTGGTAGGGGTAGCCCTTGCTCGCCTCCAGCCGCCACGCCCGGTTGCTTTCGCGCGCGGCCCCGTACAGCACCAGCAGTTCCACCTCC
>NZ_DASVTX010000029.1:0-9223 GCF_036387355.1 Longimicrobium sp. | reverse complement strand
ACAGAATCACCCGCGACGCCATGAACATCGTCCAGGAACTGCGCCGCGTGGCGCTGTTGGCCGATCTCCCCGAGGAGTGCCTGGCGCGCTTCGCGGAGGCCGGATGCGTGGTCCACCGCCCCGTGGGCCAGGTGCACCGCGCGGACGGCCAGCCCGTGGATTGCGTGTTCGTGATCCTGGAAGGCGAAATCCGCATCACCCAGCGCATCGGCGACGGCGAGCGGGTGATTGCCACCTACGGCGCGGACACGCTGTTCGGCGAGATTCCGGTGATGATGGGGAGCACCACGTTCTGGGCCACCAGCCGCGCCACCGCTCCCACGCGGGTGCTGGAGGTGCCCGCCCCGGCGTTCTGGGAGCTGCTGGCCACCTGCCCGGAGGCGGGGATCGGCATTATGCGCGAGATGGCCAACCGGCTGGGCGCGCTGGAGGCCGTGTCGCAGAGCCACCAGCGCCTGCTGTCCATGGGGACGCTGGCCGCGGGGCTGGCGCACGAGCTCAAC
Organism: Longimicrobium sp.; assembly: GCF_036387355.1. Classification (GTDB taxonomy): domain Bacteria; phylum Gemmatimonadota; class Gemmatimonadetes; order Longimicrobiales; family Longimicrobiaceae; genus Longimicrobium. The sequence continues at coordinate 8,720 of NZ_DASVTX010000029.1, read as the reverse complement.
AACCCGGCCAGCGCCGCCCGCCGCGCCACCGCGGAGATGGAGGCGTCCATGGACGAGTTGGCCGAGCACTCCGCGCGGCTGGGCTCGCTGCTGCGCGACGACCAGTGCGAGCTGCTGGACGGGTTCCGCGGGAACGCGGGCGCGGTGCCGGCGGGCGCGCTGGAGCGGATGGCGGCCGAGGACGCCTGCGCGGAGTGGCTGGCGGAGGCGCGGATCCCCGGCGACCACCTGGCCGCCGGGCTGGCGGACTGCGGCATTACCCCCGCGGACCTGGACCGGCTGCGCGACGCGCTCCCCGCGGAGGCGCTGCCGCACGCGGTGGCCTGGCTGGAGGTGCGGCTGCGGGCGGCGTCGCTTGCCCGCACCGCGGCGGACGCGGCGGCGCGCGTGGCGGCCGTGGTGGACGCGGTCAAGGGGTTCGCGCGCCTGGGCGAGGCGGCGCTCACGGAGTTGGACGTGAACCAGGCGCTGCGCAGCACGCTCACCGTGCTGGCGCCGCGCCTGTCCGGCGTGGCGGTGGAGCAGCGGCTGGACCCCGCGCTCCCCGCCGTGCGGGGCTACGCCAGCGAGCTCAACCAGGTGTGGAGCGCGCTGCTGGAGAACGCGTCCGACGCGCTGGAAGGCCGCCGCGGCCGCGTGCTCGTGCGCACCGCGCGCGAGGGCGACCAAGCGCGGGTGGAGGTGGAAGACGACGGCCCCGGCATTCCCGCGGAGGTGCAGCCGCGCGTGTTCGACGCCTTCTACACCACAAAGGAGGTGGGGCGCGGCCCCGGGCTGGGGCTCTCCACCGCCTTTCGCGTGGTGGCGGAGCACGGCGGCACGCTGCAGTTCCGCAGCCGCCCCGGGTGCACCGTGTTCGAGGTACGGATTCCCTTTGATCCCCCGTTTGCCGAGCGATAGCCGGATGCTTCACGACCCGCAGGAAGAGCGGCTCTTTCCCCGCTTCAGCGAAGCCGAAATCGCGCTGCTGGCGAACTATGGCGAGCGCGTGCGCTTCGCCCCCGGCGAAACGCTGTTCCGCCAGGGAGATACGGACTACGACTTCTTTGTCCTGCTGTCCGGCGAAACGCGCGTCACCAAGATGGCGGCCGGTGATGAACTGCTGCTGACGGTGCATCATGCCGGCGAGTTCAGCGGCGAGCTTTCCATCCTCAGCGGCTCCCCCGCCATCGCCACCGCGACGACGACGGGCGAGGTGGAGGCGATCCGCATTCCGCGCGACCGGCTGCGGCAGCTGGTGGTGAGCTGCCAGCCGGTGGCGGAGGTCATTCTCCCCGCCCTGGTGGGGAGGCGGCAGGAGGTGGACAGCCAGATGCAGCAGCAGGAAAAGCTCGCCGCCCTCGGGCGGATGGCGGCCGGGCTGGCGCACGAGCTGAACAACCCCGCCGCCGCCGTGCGCCGCGCCGCCGCCCAGCTGGACGACACGGTGGCGCAGGCGCAGGTGGCCTCGCTGCGGCTGCACGCCCACCCGCTGGAGCCGGAGCAGCTGGCGCTTCTGGAATCGCTGCACGGCGAGTCGCGCGCCTTCTGTGTGGCCGCGCTCCCCATGACGCCGCTGCAGCGCAGCGCGCACGAGGACGAGGTGAGCGACTGGCTGGACGACCACGGGATCGCGGAGGGGTGGAACCTGGCCGAGGTGCTGGTGGCGGGCGGCGTTACCCCCCGGCGGCTGGACCAGGTGGCGGAGACGATGGGCGAGGCGCGGCTGGAAGACACGGTGCGCTGGCTGGCCTCCACGCAGGCGTCGGCCACGCTGCTGCGCGAGGTGGTGCAGAGCGCCGACCGCATCTCGTTCCTGGTGCACTCCATCAAGCAGTACTCGCACATGGACCAGGCCCCCGAGCTCAAGGAGGTGGACCTGCACACGGGGCTGGAAAGCACGCTCACCCTGCTGCAGCACAAGCTCAAGCACGGGGTGGAGGTGGAGCGGCAGTACGACGACGCCCTTCCGCGGGTCTGCGTGTACCCGGGCGAGCTGAACCAGGTGTGGACCAACCTGATCGACAACGCGGTGGATGCCATGCAGGGCAAGGGGCACCTGCGCATCCGCACCTGGGTGGACGGCGACCAGGCGCAGGTGGAGATCGCGGATGACGGGCCGGGCATTCCGCCGGACATCCAGCGCAAGATCTGGGAGCCGTTCTTTACCACCAAGGGGGTGGGCGAGGGCTCCGGGCTGGGGCTGGACATCGCGCGCAAGGTGATTCAGCGCCGCCACGGGGGGGCCATCCGTGTGGACTCGCGCCCGGGGGAGACGCGCTTTCTGATCTCCCTGCCGCTCGCCGGCCCGCCCAAGCAGGCGGCCGCCCCGGCCGCGCAGAGTACGTCGGAGGTGGATGAAGAGGCGGGGAGCACCCCCGGAACGTGAAGCGCGTCTCACCCAGAGACACGGAGGCACAGAGACCGCGCGGTTCTCTGTGCCTTCCTTTTTCATCCGAACGGCGACTGCGTGCTTCTCGCCCGCGGCTTACTCGGCCAGCCGGGAATAGCCGCGGGCGTGGTAGATCAGCGGCGCGGATGGCGTCCCGAGTTCAACCCGCGTCACCGCGCCCACGACGATCTCGTGGTCGCCGCCGGGGTGCACCGCCTCCAGCGTGCAGACCATGGATGCGAGTGCGCCGCGCGGCACGGGGGCTTCCCCGCCCTCCAGCAGCGAGGCATCCAGCGCAATGCCGCTCGCCACGCGCGACGCCACGCCGCGCTGCTCCTCGCCCAGCACGCTGATGGCGAAACTCCCCGTCTCGCGGATGCTGGGAAGGATGCCCGCGTGCCTGTTCAGGCAGACCAGCACCAGCGGCGGGTCCAGCGAAACCGGGGTGAACGCGCTGGCCACCATCGCCTGCACGCCGTCGCCGTCATCCACCGCCACCACGGTGACGCCGGACGCCCACCGCGCGAACGCCTCGCGCAGCAGGTCTTTGATTGCCTCCGCCTCGCTCGCGGGCTCGGGCGCGCGGCTCTGTACCCGCGCCACGATGGGATTTCTGCTCACGCGCACCGCCTTGTACGATCAGGCATCGTCGACCGGCATCCGGTTCGGGGATCGAGGGCAGGCGCGTCCTGTCGCTTCAAGATCCTCGCCGCGGTACGGGCGCCCCCGGCCGTGAAGGACCGCGGCGGCCGCGCGGAGGAAGACGCTCCCGTTTGGCGCCACGTACGGCGTGATCATACCCCGTTGATGCCGCGCGCCGTTGATGCTACTTTCCGTGTGCTGAACACGCCGCCGAACCGTGCGGCGCGTTCCGCGCATCGGGCCGTTAGCTCAGCGGTTAGAGCAGTGGACTCATAATCCATCGGTCGTGGGTTCGAACCCCACACGGCCCATCGCCCGTGACGGGGAGCATGCGGCTCCCACGAAGGAACAGGAGCCCCCCGGACCATGCGCCCGGGGGGCTCCTGTGATCGGGACCGGCTTGGTGGCCGGGAGGGGCGCCGTTATGATTCAGAGACTCCCAATCCGAGGATTTCATACGTGATCATCCCGTCCCATTCCGCCGCGCGCTTCGGCCGCGGCTTGATCGTCTGCGGCGCCGCGCTCGCCGGCCTTGCCGCCTGCGAGGGGAACGCGAACGGCGTTCCCACTCCGGCCCAGTCCTCCATCGCCGATCTCTCGCTCTCGCCGGACAGCATCTTTCTAGTCGCCGGCCAGCCGCGCCAGTTCGAGATTTCGGCGGTCGGCGCCAACGGGCTGCCCCTGTCCAACTTCAAGGCGACATGGTCCAGCAGCAACCGCAGCGTGGCCACCGTGGATGCCGCCGGCGTGGTGCGGCGCGCGGGCCCTGGACGCGCCATCATTACCGCGACCGCGGGCGGCCAGACGGCGGAAGGCATCGTCGGCGCGCAGTAGTCCCGCCCCGGACCGGCGAAGGCCCCGCGAGCGCACCTGCCCGCGGGGCTTTCGTTTATCCACCGGACACTGGATGGGGACGGGTCAGCCCTCGCCGGTGCAGTTCACGCTGACGGGTGTGGCGTTGCGGCAGGCGATGCTTTCCGACATGCCGTGCGCGTTGCCGCCGCACGCGCTTTCCTGCGCCGCCTTCATGGCGTCCGCCTCCGTCTCGCCCGCGCCCTTGCGGCACACCTTGCGGTCCCCGAACCGCAGGCACACCTCGCACGAGTTCGGCGAACGGGGAATGCTGCTGTGGATCATGAACCCCACGAAGCCGAGCATGAGCAGCGTGGTGATCCACTTTGCGCGTGCGCTCATTTCCTACCTCGTCCCAAAGAGGCGGTCGCCGGCGTCGCCCAGCCCGGGAAGGATGTAGCCCTGCGCGTTCAGCTCGCGGTCCAGCGCCGCCGTCCACACCCGCACGTCGGGATGGTCCTCCAGCATGCGCTGCACACCCTCCGGAGCCGCCACCAGGCAGACGAGCTGCACCCGCGTGGCCCCGCTGCGCTTGAGCGACGACACCGCGGCGGACGCCGAGCCGCCCGTGGCCAGCATGGGGTCCAGCACGATGAAGTCGCGCGCTTCCGGAGCGCTGGGGATCTTGAAGTAGTAGTCCACCGGCTGCAGCGTCTCGTGGTCGCGAAACAGGCCGATGTGCCCCACCCGCGCGGACGGGATCAGCCGCGCCACGCCGTCCACCATCCCCAGCCCGGCGCGCAGAATGGGGACGAGCGTGAGCTTCTTGCCGGCGAGCATGTGCGCGGTGGTGCGCTCCAGCGGCGTGTCGATCTCCACCGCCTCCAGCGCCAGGTCGCGCGTGATCTCGTAGGTGATCAGCATCGCGATCTCGTCCACCAGCTCCTTGAACTGCTTGGTGGGGGTTTGCGCATCGCGCAGAACGGCCAGCTTGTGGCGGATCAGCGGATGCCCCACGACGGTGAGGTTGGGATACGTGGCCACGGGGATTCTCCGGATGGGGATGAACGGCGCGCCAAGCTACGCCCCGCCTCGCCCGCCGGTCAACCCGCGTGCGCTCCCCCGCGGCCAACGACGAAGCGCCGGAGCGGGGCTCCGGCGCTTCGTGTCCATCAGGATCCGGGAACGCGCGCCGTCAGACGCCGCGGTCCTCGTCGCCGGGCTGCCGCTGGTGCGGCTTCACCGGCACGTCCGCCTGCTCCAGGCGCAGCTCCACCCCGGGCTTCATGCCCTCGCCCACGCGGGACTGCGAGTTCATGGCCTGCGGCTGCTCCGGCACCGGGATGGCGTGCTTGCCGTACGGGCTCTGGTTGTCCAGCTCGTCCTCGCTGAAGTTGGTGCGGTTGGCCTCCTGCACCTCATCGCGCTCGGCGTTGCGCGGACGGTTGTGGTAGCCCTCGTCCGCAAACTGCGCGCGGTCGGCCTTTTCAATCTCCACCTCGCGCATGTGCTGCGAGTCGTCGCTCCGGTCCGGGTCCGTCTCGCGGCCCTGCCGGCGCCCGCCCATTCCCGAGTGGCCGCCGCTCCATTCCGATCCGCTCATTTCCCCATCCTCGTAAAAGGCGTATCCCGCGCTCTCCCGTCCATGAAGCCGGCTGCGCTCCTCGCCGATCTCCATGCGGTTGATCACCGTCTCCACGCCGCGGACGCTCTGGGCCACCGCCACGGCGCGCCGCGCATCCTCGCGCGTCCACACCTCGCCGGAAAGCTCCACGATCCCGTGGCTGATGGCGCCCACGTCGATCCCGCGCGCGGAGAGCACTTCATCGTCCAGAAACGCGTCCAGCACCTCGTCTTCCAGCTCCATGAGCGCGCTGTCCTCTTCCGGGTCGCGGCGCAGCCGGCCGGGGCTGCCCAACGCGGGCTGCGGGGCCTCGTCGCCGCCCTCGTCCCACGGCGCGGGGCGGGCGCGGTCGCGAAGGCGCTGCCCCACTTCGGCAACCATCTCCGCCCCCGCCCCGCGGGCCAGGAAGCCCGCGATCACCAGCCCGCCCAGCGCGCCGAGCGCGTAGACGAGGCCGCGCGAGCTGCTCGGCTCTTCCAGCTCTACCACGTACTCACGATTGGGGCGCTTGGATTTCTGCTCTGCCATGGTCCTGAACGCGTTTCGGGACAAACGATTGGAGCCGCACGGGAAAGCAATTCGCGTTCCCATGCGGCTCCGGTGCTCCCCCGTCCCCTGAATCGGTCCCGGTCAGGGAGTGGCGGGTGGCGGGTTCTGCTGTTCGCGCTCGCGGCGGCGGCGCTCGTCTTCGCGTTCGCGGGTGGCGCGGCCGCGCTCGCGCAGGTTGCGGTCGCGGTCAATGTCGTCGGACTGACGGTCGATGGCCGCGCGCTGCGTGCGCTCCGTGCGGGCCGCCTCCTCGATCTCGCGCGACGGGCGGCCGACACCGACGCGCGGCGTGGGAACGTGAACCCCGTTGACGACGATGCCCCGGTCGTCCATCCCCCACTTCTTGCCCTCGCGCCCAAAGGTCCAGTTGGGCGGGCGGTTGCGCGCGGCGGCGTCGGCCATGCTGTCGTTCATGGCGTGGATGGCGGACTCGAAGTGCCGCTGGTAGCGCTCTTCGCGGCTCATGGGGCGTTCGGGGATGGCTTCCGGCCGCACCACCAGCCGCCGGTCGCCGTACTCGATGCTGCGCGGATTGCGCCCCGTTCCCGCCCCCGCACCCTGCCCCGTTCCTCCCGCCGTTCCCGCCGGGGCGCCGGGCTGCGCTCCCTGCCCGCGCCCGCCGGCGGCTCCGCCCGCCGGTCTCGCCGCTCCCGCCGCGCCGGGCCGCACCACGCCGCCCGGGATTCCCGTGGGCGTGGTCCGCGGATAGGCGATGGCTGCCCGGGTGCCGTCCAGCACGGAATCCATGGCGCCCGCGCTGATCTCGGGCGCGGGGATGCCGCTGGGGATGCCCGCCTCGCCCCCGGACGCCACCGCTCCCCACTCGCTCACGTCCATGTACTGCACCGTCTCCCCCGCGCGCCCATCGCTCGCGGCCACGGCGGGCGGCTGGCGCTCCGGGAGGGAGAACACCACGATGCCCAGTAGCGCGTGCAGCACGACGGAGATGGCGACCGCGCGGCTGCTGACCAGCGCGGGGCGCGGCGGGCGCGGCCGGCTGAGCGGGGCACGCACGCGCGGCGCCGCCGCGGCCGGCTGGGGCTGCGAGGGCGCCGCATCCAGCGGCGTGTCGGCGACAGCGGGGGAAGTCATTGCAGGGTGTAACCCCCGCGTGCGGCCGCTGTTCCGGGGAACGGCAGGGAATAGGGAATAGGGAATAGGGAATAGGGAATAGGGAATAGGAACAGACCGGCTTCCCCGCCCTGCGGTTCTCCTCCGTGTGTCTGTGTGAGCGGTGATCTGTTTCTGTTCCCCCGTGACCTCCGTGAACCTCAGCGACCTCCGTGAGAGACGCGGTTGCCGTTAACGGAGCAGGCACAACGCGCGACGCCCTCCGCGGAGAACCGGGGAGGGCGTCGGGGTTCCAGTGGACAGGACGATCAGGCCGGGGCGGTTTCCAGCATGTGCGCCATGCGCGCCGCCGCCTGCCGAAGGCGGTCTTCCGAGCAGGTGAGCGCGATGCGCACGAAGCCCTCGCCGCCCTCGCCCAGCGACTTGCCCGGCAGCAGCGCCACGCCCTGCTCCAGCAGCAGCCGCCGCGCCCACGGCTCGCTCTGCACGCCTTCCGGCAGGGGCACCCACAGGTACATGGACGCCTGCGGGCGCGGCACGTCAAAGCCCGCTTCGCGCAGCGCGTCCACGGCCGCGTCGCGGCGGCGGCGGAAGGTTTCCACATTCCCCGGCACCCAGTCCGCGTGCGACCGCAGCGCGGCCACGCCGGCGTGCTGAATGGTGAACGGCAGCCCCGTGTCGCTGAACGTCTTGACCCGCGTGAGCGCGCCGATCAGCTCCGGGTTGCCCACCGCCCACCCGGCGCGCCAGCCCGTCATGTTGTACGTCTTGCTCAGCGAGTGGAACTCGATGGCCACCTCGCCGGCGCCCGGGATCTCCAGGATGCTCGGCGGCACGTACCCGTCGAACGCGATCTCGGAATACGCGTTGTCGTACGCCAGGATCACGTCGTGGCGGCGGCACCACTCCACCACCTGCACCAGGTACTCCCGCGGCGCGGCGGCGGCCGTGGGGTTGTTGGGATAGTTGAGGTACAGGATGCGCGCGCGGCTCACCACGTCCGCCGGGATCTCGTCCAGCGGCACCAGAAAGTCGTTCTCCGGCCGCAGGGGGACGATGTACGGCGTTCCGCCCGCCAGCACGGTGCCGCCCAGGTACGCCTGGTAGCCCGGGTCGGGAATGATGGTGACGTCGCCCTCTTCCAGGAAGGCGAACGGGAGGTGGAAGATGCCTTCCTTGCTGCCGATCAGGGGCAGCACCTCTTTGAACGGGTCCACCCGCACGCCGAAGCGGTGCTCCATCCACCGGGCGATCTCTTCGCGGAACTCCACCAGCCCCAGCTGAAAGGCGTAGCGCGAGTTCATGGGGTCCTGCGCGGCCGCGCGAAGCGCCTCCACCGCGGCCGGCGGGGGCGCCAGGTCGGCGTCGCCGGTCCCCAGGTCGATCACGTCCACCCCCGCCGCGCGCAGTTCGCGCTTGATGGCGGGAACGTCCGTGAGCGGGTACGGCGGAAGGCTCTGAAAGCGGCGGGCGAGCTTGGGCATCGGTTCGGGCGGTCCCGGTCAGGCGTGAGTGGGGGCGGACGCTTCGTCCTGCGGGCGCTCCAGCAGCATGCGCGCGGCCAGGATCACCCCGCCGACGGTGATGGCGATGTCGGCGAAGTTGAAGATGAAGGGAAAGACGTGCACGTAGATGTAGTCCGTCACGCCGCCGTGGTACAGCCGGTCGCCC
>NZ_DASVTX010000028.1:0-1817 GCF_036387355.1 Longimicrobium sp. | reverse complement strand
CCCCCGTACACGCCCAGCCGCACGGACCGGGCCTCAGCCCCCGGAGGGCGGGGCCGCGGCGGCGGCGGCCGGCGGCGCGGGCTGCGCCTGGCGGGCCTCGGCGCTCTGCGGGTACTCGGCCAGCAGCCGCTGCCGGGCGGCCGCTTCTTCTTCGCGGTACCCCATGCGCTGGTAGCTTTCCACCACGCGCAGCAGCGCCGTGGGCGCCACCGTGCTGCGGGGGTGCTGCTCCAGCACTTCGTTGAAGTACACCAGCCCCGCGTCGTAGAGCCCGCGGCGAAAGTAGAAGAAGCCGTTCTGGTACGACTTGGTGGCCAGCTTCTCGCGCATTTCGCCCACCCACTCGGTGGCCTGGCGCGCGCTGGCCTCGCCCGGGTACAGGCCGGCGAACGACTCGCAGTAGCTGATGGCGGCCACCGTGTAGTCCTGGTCCAGCTGCGGCCGGGGCGACAGCCGGTGATAGGCGTCGCACAGCCCGAAGCGGGCCTCCACGGCCTCCGGGTCCGACGGGAACTCGGTGGCCACGCGCAGGAACTCGGAGCCGGCGGTGACGAACTCGCCGGTTTCCATGTGGCTGCGGGCCATGGCCATGAGCGCGGGCTTGAGCCGCACGTCGGAGCCGGTGGCGGTCACGAACTGGCCCAGCAGTTCGGCGGCGCGGCCGTAGCGGCGGGCCTGGTACGCCTGCATTCCCTGCGCGTACGACGACTCGGGGGTCGGCGTGGGCGGGGTGCGGAAGATGGAGCAGCCGCCCAGTGCGGAGACGGCCGCGAGGGCGGTGAACGCCCGGCGGAAAGCGTGAGATTCGGTCATGGCCTGCATGTACCCGCGGACAGGCCGCAAGGTTCAGAGTCGTGGCGAAGTCAGGAGGGCGCGGCGCCGCCGCCCCGCCGCTCCAGCATTCCCAGGTAGGCGGACACCTGGGCGTTGTCGGGCTGCTGCGCCTGGCAGCGGCGCCATTCGTCCCCCGCCCCGGCCAGGTCGCCGGCGCGGAACCGGGCCAGCCCCAGGTGCGCGCGGGCCTGCACGAAGCCCGGGTTGTGGTCCAGCACCGCTTCCAGCTCCGCCACGGCCTCGTCCGTCCGGCCCAGCTCGATCAGGGCACGGCCCAGCCGGGTGCGGATGTCCAGGAACTGCGGGCGCAGCTGCACCGCCTGGCGGTACTGCTGCACGGCCTCGTCCCCCGCCCCGGCCTGCTCGTACGCGTCGCCCAGCTCGCGGTGCAGGTTGGCCAGCCGCGCCGCCGCCGCGCTTCCGAAGCGCCCGCCGCCGCCCTTGGCCTCGTCGGCCTCGGCGGCGCGCTGAAACGACACGGCGGCCTCGTCGGTGCGCCCCAGGTCGTTCAGGGTGATGGCCCGGTTCACGTGGGCTTCCACGTAGTCCGGGTTCACCTCCGTCGCCCGGGTGAACGCCGCCAGCGCCTCGTCGGCGCGCCCCACCATGGAAAGGCACAGGCCCATGAGGTTGTGCACGTCGGCAAAGGCGGGGCGCTGCGCGGCGGCGGCCTCCAGGTCCGCCAGCGCGGACAGGTACTGCCCTCGCGCAAGCGCTTCCTTGCCGCGCGCGATGCGCTGCTCTACCGGGGGCTCCGGCGTCATCGTGCTCATCAACAGGGCCGCTGGGGGAGTGCACCACACGGATAAAACCGCCAGAACATAGGCGCGGGACGGCGCCCCGGCAACCCGCCGCGGTGGATCAGGCGCCCCGCGCGGCGCCGCCGGCCAGCACGGGGCGAAGCGCCCGGTACAGCCGCCACGCGGAGGGGAGCGCCGCCGCGGTGCGCGCCGCGCGGCTGGCGGCGCGCACCGCCCGCGCCG
>NZ_DASVTX010000027.1:0-25398 GCF_036387355.1 Longimicrobium sp. | reverse complement strand
TCTGTTCGACACGCGCGAGGCCAAGATGAACGCCACGCGCGCCCTGATCGCCCGCATTCACGGCCAGCTTCCGCGCGTGTTCAGCCGCGTGCGACCGGACTCGCTGGTGCTGGAGGCGGCGGCGGCGTACCGGGAGCGGTCCAGCCCGCCCGCCTGGTACGAGCCGCCCGCGGTAGACGGGTCGCGCCCCGGCAAGTACGTGCTGAACCTGAATGGCGCAGAGGGGAGCCCGCGGATGGACATCTCCTCGTCCGTCACGCACGAGGCCTGGCCGGGGCACCACCTGCAGATCGTGTGGACGGGGCGGCGGCCGGACCAGCACCCCGCGCTGCGCCTGCTGAGCACGGGCGCCTTCGTGGAGGGCTGGGGGATGTACGCCGAGCGGCTGGCGTACGAGGCGGGGCTGGTGGATGACGAGTTGCTGCGGGCGGGGCTGCTGGCGCACCTGGTGGACGCGCTGGTGGGGATGGAGATCGATCCGTCGCTGCACGTCTTCGGAATGAGCCGCGCGGCGGCGGTGGATTCCATGACGGCGATCTCCATTCGCCCGCGCGCGCAGGCGGAGAGCTACGCCGACCGGCACGCCGCCACGCCGGGGCAGATCGTGACGTACATGACGGGGTACCTGGAGATCGTCGCCCTGCGCGACGAGGCACGCGCCGCGCTGGGGGACCGGTTTGACCTGCGCGCCTTTCACGACGTGGTGCTGAACGACGGCGCGCTTCCCCTCCCCATGCTGCGCGCCAAGGTGCGCCGCTGGATCACCGACCGCCGCGCCGGGTGACCGCTCCGCTTCGCCAGGATGAAGAGGACGGCGCGAGGGCCGCGTCCTTACACTTTCCTTACGGGATTTTTATCCGCCGCTGACCCTTTCCGGGCCGCGGCGGGCTACATTCCTCCATCGTCCCCGAACCACGTTTTCCGCCCGCATCGCGCCTCCTGATGTCCACACGCCGCGCACTGGACCGCATGGCTCGCGGGCCCGCCGCCACGGGTGCCCTGCTGGCGCTCGCGCTGCTGCTCTCGTGCGCGGTGGCGTACCAGGCGTACCGGGCGGCGCGGGCCCAGCGCGCCGCCACCGAGCGCCTGCTGCGCGACCACGCCGCGTACGCCGCCGCGGAGTTCGTCCGGCGTGCCGAGGCCACGCTGCACGCCGGCTTCATCACCCTGAACTACTCGCCCACCGCCACCGTGGAGGGCCGCCCGGAGAGCACGCCGCTGATGGACGCCGCCGTGTACCGGCGCACCGTTCGCGAGCAGGACACCTGGTGCGAGTGCCTGGCCCGGGCCGAGGGCTTCTTTCGAATGACGATGCGCGACGGATCGCTCCAGGTGGCCGGCGCAGCCCTGGATGGCGCGACGGAGCGCTGGGTGCGCACGGAGGTGGACGCCTCCGTGCAGCGCCTGGTCCGGTCGCCGCGCGACGCCAGCGTGAACCTGTACGGCAGCGCGGAGGGGCGCTACGGCCCGTCGGAGTACCAGATGCGGATCGGGCAGTCCGTGGGACGATGGCGCGTGATCGCGGGCCGCACCCGGACGCTGCTGTACACCGTGGCGTTCGACGACGCGGACCGGCCCCGCGCCGTCTACGGCCTGGCAGATGACGCCACCGCCGTGACCACGCCCGTCTTTGCGCGGGTCGCGGGGCGGGTGCCGCTGCTTCCCGCTTCCGTGCTGCGCGGCGTTCCCAACGATTCGCTGCTCGTCGTCACCGTCCGCGGGCCCGGGGGCGTGCTGTTCCGCACGGGACGCGCCGACCGCACCGCGCCGGCCGCCGAGGAACCGTTCACGGGCGAGTTCGCGGGCCTGGTGGCGCGCGTGGAGCTGCGCCCCGGCGCCGTGGGCCGCCTGGTGGAAGGCGGGCTTCCGGCCTCTCCCCTCCCGCTCCTGCTCGGCCTGCTGTCGCTCACCGCCGCCACCGTGGGGATCGCCTTTGCGCAGATGCGTCGGCAGCAGGAACTTGCCCGCCTGCGCGCGGACTTCGTTTCCGGCGTGTCGCACGAGCTGCGGACGCCGCTCACGCAGATCCGCATGTTCAGCGAGCTGCTCCTGGGCGGCAGGCTGCGCACGGAAGAGGAGCGCGGCCGCTCGCTGCGCCTGATTGACCGGGAGGCGCGGCGGCTCTCGTACCTGGTGGAGAACGTGCTGGACTTCAGCCGCGGCGCGCGCGGAACGCTGGCCGTGGCGCCGCGGCCGGTGCGGGTGGCATCCGCCGTGGCGGAAATCGTGGAGGAGTTCGCCCCGGTGGCGCACGCGCGGCGGATGCAGGTCGTCACCCGCGGCGAGGCGGACGCGGTGGCGGCGCTGGACCGCGGCGGGTTCCGGCAGATCCTGCTCAACTTCCTGGAAAACGCCGTCAAGTACGGCCCGCCGGGGCAGACCGTCGCCGTCGCGGTGGAGCGCGCGGCGAACGCGGTCCGTGTCTCCGTGCGCGATTCCGGGCCGGGCCTTCCGGCCGGGGAGCGCGAGCGCATCTGGGAGGCGTACCACCGTCTGGACCGCGACATCGACCGCGTGGTGGGCGGGAGCGGCATCGGGCTGCACGTGGTGCGCGAACTGGTGGGCAGGCACGGCGGCCGTGCCTGGGTGCAGGAGGCGGAGGGCGGCGGCGCGCACTTCACCGCCGAGTTCCCGGCCGTGGAGGTGGGGGCGGAGGAGGAGGCGGGATCGATGGCGGAGGGGGCCGGCCGATGAAGCGCGTGCTGATCGTGGAGGACGATCCCGACCTGGCGTTCGGGCTGCGCACCACGCTGGAGATCGAGGGCTACGCCGCGGCGGTGGCGGAGGATGGACTGGAGGGGCTGCGCCGTGCCCGGGAAGAGCGGCCGGACCTCGTGATCCTGGACCTGATGCTCCCCGGGATGGACGGCTACCGCGTGCTGCGGTCGCTGCGCGCGGACGGAATCCGCGTCCCCGTGCTCATTCTGACCGCGCGCGGCGAAGAAGCCGACAAGGTGCTCGGCTTTCGCAGCGGCGCGGATGACTACGTCACCAAGCCGTTCGGGCTGCTGGAGCTGCTGGCGCGGGTGGAGGCCCTGCTGCGCCGCGCGGGCGGCGACCCCGTGGGGGAAAAGGCGCCGGACCGCTTCGGCGGCGTGGAGGTGAACCGCGACGCGCGGACGGTGACGCGCCACGGCGAGCCCGTCGCGCTGGCGCCGCGCGAGTTCGACCTGCTGGTGGCGCTGTACGACCGCGCGGGCGGCGTAGCCTCGCGGCACGACCTGCTGCGCGAGGTGTGGGGGCACCGCGCAGCCGTCCTCACGCGGACGGTCGACATCCACGTCGCCGAGCTGCGGCGCAAGCTGGAAGACAACCCCGCCGAGCCGCGCCACATCCTCACCGTGTGGAAGAAAGGCTACCGCCTGCAGCGCTGACGCGGTCCATCGTCCGGGCGGGAATCCGCCGTCAATGGCCTTACAACTCGCGAACAACCTCCGTACCGCATCCCCGCCATCGCCCCTCCCCGGCCGGGTAGACTGGATGTGCCTCGTGCGACGAGGCCCGCGCACGCCGCGGTTCCCCGCATCCGCATCCGACCGATGAACAGAACGCCGCTCTTCCGCGCCGCACTCGCCGCGGCTCTGTCCCTCTCCGCCGACGCTTACGGCCAGGGTCCGCGCCCGGCTGGGCCTGCCCTTCCCGCCACCGCTTCCGGCGCGCTCGCCGGACGGCTGGTGGACGCCGTCAACAGCCCCGACACCGCGGCCATCACCCGCGCGGTGGACGCGGCGAGGCCCTCCGCATGGCAGCGGGACGAGGTGCTCGCCACCCTGCGCGGCCTGCGCGACCAGGGCGGCGGCGTCACCCTTGGCGAAACCCGCACGACGCCGGCCGGTTCCGCCATCGTGCAGCTGTGGGCGCGGCGGGCGGATGCGGGCGTGGAACTGCTCGTCGGGGCCGATACGGCCGCGCCCGGGCGCCTGGCCCGATTCTCCCTGCGGGCGTCGCTGCGGCCCGGCGGCACGATCCGCCCGCTTCCCCGCACCCGGATGGAGGAAGGCGAACTCGTGCGCGCTCTGGATGACGAGCTGCGCCGGCTGGCCGCGGCGGACCGGTTTTCCGGCGTGGTGCTCATCGGGCGCGGCGACCGCATCGTGTACCAGGGCGCGTTCGGCACCGAGAACCTGGCGACGCGCACGCCCATCACCCCCGCGAGCCGGTTTCACATCGCGTCCATGGGCAAGATGTTCACGAGCGTCGCCATCGCGCAGCTGATCCAGCAGGGGCGGCTCTCGCTGGACGACACGCTCGGCGCGCTGCTGCCGGAGGAGCCGTGGACGCCCCAGGCGCGCGGCATCACCGTGCGGCAGCTGCTCTCGCACCGCGCGGGGCTGGGCGGCCTGTTCGACCGTGCTGGCTTCCGCGAGAACTACGTCTACGCGACCTCGGCGGAGCTGCTGCCGATCTTTGCCTCGCTGCCGCTGGCCTCCGCGCCGGGCGAGCGGTACGCGTACAGCAACGAGGGATTCGAGACGCTGGGCGCCGTCGTGGAAAGGCTCACGGGGATGCGGCGCAACGAGTACGTCGCGCGCAACGTCTTTGCGCCGTCACAGATGCGGGAGATCCGTGTGGATGCGCTGGCGGACACGCTGGACCGCCGGGTGTTTCCGCAGACCCATGCCGAGGGCGACGTGCTGGGGCTGCGGCCGCGCGTGATGGTTCCACGCGGAATCAGCGGAGGGGGCGCGGGGGGCGGCCACGCGACGGCGGAAGACATGTTCCGCTTCGGGCGCGCGCTGCTGGGCGGGCGGCTGGTGAACCGCGGCCTGGTGGACCAGTTCACCGGTGCGGCGGACGCGCCGGAGCAGGGACAGCGCTACGTGTTCGGCTTCGAGGTGCGCAGGGTGAATGGACGCACGGTGTTCGGGCACAGCGGAGGGGGGCCGCGCGGCGTGGCCATCTGCGACCAGAGCGACTACTTCGCCGACGGAAGCTGGACGGTGATCGTGCTGAGCAACTACGACGCCCCCTTCTGCGCCGACCTCAAGGACGAGATCGTGGACGTGCTCACATATCAGTAGCGGATACGGGCGAAGAGCGGGGCGGCGCATAAGAGCGCAGCCCCGGGACTCCTATGCCGCAACGTCGCGGATCCGCATGGACTTCACCTCGCCTGTCTCTACATCGACGTCGAGCGTCTTGTAGACGCGGGGCAGAACCCGCACGTCGGAGCTCAGCGACGCGGCGAAGGTGTTTTCGCGGATGGCCGGCTCCAGCCAGCCCAGCGTGATCTCCCAATACCGCTCGTCGCTGGAAAGCTGCACCTCCTCCAGCCTCAGGTGGCGCAACTCCCCCTGTGGATAAAGCTCGCTCACCCACTGATGCGCGTGGTGCACGGCTTCTTTCACGGTCAGCATCTCGCCCCGCCCTCGGTGGTCAGTGAAGGATCGTGTCACCAATATCGGATATGCGTGAACCGATCCACAAGCGATATCTCCCGCCACCGCACGGACATGAACGGGGCGGCGCCGGGACTCCGCGCCGCCCTGCTGCTGAAACAGCGAAATTGCACAGGAACAGAGAACTGCCAGAGATGCAGAGGAACCATCCGCCGTCCTCTGTTCCTCTGGCCTTTCTCTGTTCCTCTGTACCTTTACGTCTTTTCCGTCGGCGCTGGCCCCGCGCCGGACTCGTTACGACCGCGCCGACTACATCCCCAGAAACTCCCGCCACGCGTCCGACTCCGCGACGCGCTTCAGTTCCGCGTTGTGCACCTGGAGGAAGCGGGTCATGTAGCGCCGGAGCAGCACCCGCTCGGCGATGCGGCCCAGGATGCCGAGCGGCGCGGCGAAGCGCAGTTCATCCGTCATCACCGTTCCGCCGTCCGGCGCGGGTGCAAAGAGGTGGTCGTGCTGCATCCAGGCGAACGCGCCGCGCACCATCGTGTCCTGAAAGAACCTCGGCCGCTCAAACGCGGTGATCCTGGCCGTCAGGTGCTGCCGCACTCCCAGGTGCCGCGCCCGCCACGTCACCGTCTCGCCGAGCTCGATGAGCCCCGCCGTGCGCCCCGCGACCGCCTCCTCGCCCGTGTGCGCCAGCGACCGGCTGTGAAAGTCGATGCTGCGCGCCAGATCGAACACGCGCTCCATCGGCGCGGCGATCCGCGTTTCCTGCGTGATGATGATCATCGGTGGGAAGGGCCCCGAATGGGTGTCCGGCTCACACGGAGAGCGTCTGCAGAGCCGCGAAGGTGGCGACAAACGCCGTCGCACTCGTCGCCTGCACAGCCCAGGGGCAGCGGGCGTGAGAGGTCAGCTGCCAGCAGTTCCAGAGTGAACCGGCGGCGCACAGGGTGGGAGGCACCGCAGCCACCCAGAACAACCAGTCTGGACCGGGGCCGGGCTTCGCGGTGGCCATGACTAGCCAGATCAGGCCAGCGACAAGGCCGCTCACAGCGAGGAGCGCCGCGTTCACGCCCAGCAGCACCCAGCGGACGATCGGCCCGACCCGGATCCCGCGGAAGGCGCCGCTCACCCGCGTCGCCGCCGCACCCCGTTCCTGGCGCCGGCCGAACGCGGCTTCCAGCGGCGACCCGTTCATCCCGCGCTCTCCACGATCAGACGTCCGGGCGAGGCGACCGCCGTGGCCAGCACGTCCTCCGTGTCCCCCGCGCGGAGTGCGCGGCGGTAGGCGCCGGGCGACGTGCCGGTCCAGCGCCGGAACGCGGTGCTGAACGCCGCCTCGGAGCCGTAGCCGAGCATGTGCGCAATGCGGCTCACGCGCGTGGTGCCTTCGCGCAGCAGCGCCTTGGCGCGGTGGGTGCGCCATCCCGCCAGGTACGCGACCGGCGGCTCGCCCACCGTCTGCGAGAAGCGGGCGGCGAACTGCGACCGCGACAGCCCCACGGCACGGCCCAGCGACTCCACCGTCCACGGCATCTCGGGATTGCGGTGGATGAGCGCCAGCGCGGCCGCCACGGTCGGATCGCGCAGGGCGCCCACCCACCCGCGCGCGCCGTCCGGCAGCGCCGCCAAGTGCGCCCGCACCGCCTGCACGAACAGGATGTCGGCCAGCCGCGACATCACCATCTCCGCGCCGGGCCGCCCGGCGGTGGACTCGCACTCCATGGCGGAAAGGAACGTCGTGAGCCACGGATGCGACTCGGCGTCCCGCATGGAGACGTGGATCACCGCGGGGAGCGCGGAAAGCAGCGGATGCTCGGGGCCGGCGGCAAACCGAAAGCCGCCACAGAGAAAGCGGGCCTCCTCGCCGTCCGTCCCCACGCGCACCGCCCCCGGCGTATCCGACCGCGCCACGAGGTCGGCCACCGGTGTACCCCGCGCGGGGAGCGATCCGCGCACCACGTGACCCGTGCCGCCGGGGAGCACGACGAGGTCGCCCGGGCCCAGGTGCAGCGGCGCGCCGCCATGGCCTTCCAGCACGCAGCGGCCGTGCGACACCAGGTGAAATCCCGCCATCTCCGAACGCGGGTACTCCACCGCCCAGGCGCCGCGCATCTCGAACCGGCTGTACAGCGCACTCTGCACTCGCAGGTCGTCCAGCAGTTCGGTCACCAGATCCACGGGAGCCCTCCGGACGCACAGAAAAGAAAACCCGACGATCCAGCATAGATCGTCCACGCCCTGTACGATACACTTCCGGCATGCGGTTCACAACCACGCCATCCGGGAGCACAACGATGTCCATCGTCATCACCACCCCCACGGGCCAGATCGGCGGCCAGGTCGCCTCCACCCTCATCGCTGCCGGCGCGGACGTGCGCCTGCTGGCGCGTGACGCAGCCCGCCTGCCGGACGCCCTGCGCGGCGCCGCGGAAGTGCGCGAGGGCTCGCTGCAGGACGCCGCGTTTCTCCGCGATGCGCTTACCGGCGCGTCCGCGCTCTTTCTGCTGATCCCGCCCGACCTGAGCGCGGCGGACTGGGCGGCGTCGCAGCTCGGCATCGGCAGGGCGGCCGCGGATGCGGTTCGGGCGAACGGCATCCAGCGCGTGGTGCTGGTTTCCAGCCAGGGCGCCGACCGTGACGACCTGTTCGCCATCTCGCACGTGGGGCAGGTAGAGCGGATGCTGCAGGCCGTCGCGCCCAACGTGGTGAGCCTGCGCGCGGGGTTCTTTTTCGAGAACTTCCTGTCCGCGGTGCCCACGATTGCCGGCCACGGCGCCATCTACATGCGCCTCGCCCCGGAGGCGCGCACGGCGATGGTGGCCACGCGCGACATCGCCGCGACCGCCGCGCGGTACCTGCAGGAAACCACGTGGACGGGGCACCACGCGGTAGGCGTGGACGGCCCGGCCGACCTGTCGTTCGCGGAGGCGGCCGCGGCGATCGGGCGGGCGCTGGGGAGCGACGTGCGGTACGTGCAGGCCACGCGCGAGCAGACGATTGGCGCGCTGCTGGGCGCGGGCGCGAGCGAGCACGTCGCCACGGAGTACACGGCCATGTTCGAGGCCATGGAGGCGTCCGGCTTCGCCCGCCTCCCCCGCACCGCCGAGTCCACCACCCCGACGACGCTGGAGCAGTGGGCCGCGGAAGTGCTCGCCCCCGCGGTCCGATCGGCGGCACTCGTACCGGCTTGACCCGTCAGAGGGTGGGAAAAGCGCCGGAGTCTGAGGATCATCCTGAAGGAGCAGCGCGCCGGACTCTCCGCGCACGCCGCATTCGGTGCGACTGAAGGATCCCGGGCCGAAACGTCCGCCGCGCCGCCGGCCGGCGCGGCGTGCTCCAGCCTCTCCCCGCAGCGTCCGAGCGCGGCGCGCAACCGGGCGTGCATCGGAAGCGGTGGCGCGGGATTCTTCGGTCGGCGCCAGAGTCTGGTGTGACAGACGGTGCGGCGCAGCGCCTCGCTCAGAATGACACTCGAAGTCCGAGCCGGGTGAGGAATCCCGGTGCGGCGGATGTGCTGAATCCTGGTGCGCCTGATGGCAGTTCGCGCGGCCGGCGCCGCCTGGGGCGGCACCTCCGCGCCACCGGTATCCTGCCGCCCACCTCGGCGCCGGGGCGTCATTCTGAAGGAGCGTGCGCCGCGCTTTCCCCGGCACCGCGTTCATGCGCGACTGAAGAATCCCGGACCGAAGCGTCAGCCGAACCGCTGGCCGGCGCGGCGGGCTCCAGCCTCTCCCGCCGCACCCGCAGCGTCCGAGGGCGGCGCGCAACCGGGCGTGCATGGGATGCGGTGGCGCGGGATTCTTCGGTCGGCGCCAGAGTCCGGTGTGACGGACGGTGCGGCGGCGCGCCTCTCTGAATCGAAACTACCGCCTCTGTGGAACCATTCGAGAGCACCGACCTTGCTTTGCCAGCGCCACACAAACACCTACAGCTCCCTGCCCAGTTTCATCCGCCACATGGTCGGCCGAAGGCTGGTGGAAGACTCAGGATGACACTCGCCGGCTCAGGCCACCAGCTCTCAATATGCTCTGACGCAGAAAGGCCCCGGCGCACCCGCCGGGGCCTCTCTCGTTCAAGACATACGTCGTCAGACGCGGCGGCGCGGAATTTACGTCCGACTTCACCTCGTATTTCTCCAGATCCGCCTAGCTCAGTGCCAGGACGGGGCCGCCAGAGCGCATCATTGCAGGACCGCGCAGGTTTCCAGGAGTTTCGTGCGATCACCCTCACGGCAGTCCACGTACTGAAGTGAGCGCATCAGCAGCTGCAGGTCAGCCGAACGTAGATAGATAGGAGTTAGAACGGTGTAATCCCTCTCCCTGTGGAGCATGTGCGCCATATTGAACTCCTCCATGCAGATCTTGGAGCGGAGATAGTCCGGCGAGTAGAACGCAATCACCCGGCGCGCCTTCTCGAGAGCATCAAAGATCTTCGACTGCCACGGCTGGCCAGCCTCCAAGCAGAGCTTGTCAACGAAGATGCGGACGCCAGGCTTCGCTTCGCGTAACGCCTGAACCCAGGACATGACATCGTCGACGTCTTGGTGCGAGTAGCTGACGAAATAATCGTACTCGTCCGATGGGCGCGCCCGGTTTTCAAGTTGATCTACGTTCTCCAAAGATGAGCCGGCGTGCGCGACAAAGACGTGCCGCAGGCGCTCTGCCTCTTCCGCCGAGTAGACGATAATCTTCACCGTCTCGAGCGGGAGACCATTGCGAAGCCAGAAGAGGCTTGCATCGAGCATGCAATTCAGCATCAACTCCGGGTCGTATCGCTGGTCTCCGGATGCAAGCAAGGGAGTCGCGATACTGCGAATCCGCAACTCACTGGTGGTCAACGGGGCGATCGCGCGGAAGACGTCTCCCACAGTCTCGGGCGGCGTACCGCGGCTGGCTGGCTCAAAGCATAAAATCCGGCGAAAGCCGACATCCGGCTGCTCGTCCGAAACATCCCGGGAAACCCAGCAAGAGGATGTATCCCGCAGATCAAACTCTTTTTTCGCTGCGAGTTGCGCAACCGACAGCCCGATCCTGTCCAGCGCGCCAATCAGCGATGTGCGCGTGGGTACGTAGTCTTCGGGGAACGCAGAAACGATCAGCATATCCACCGCCTCTGTCGGAGGGATGGCGGAGAGATCGCCCTGGTAGAGCCGGATATATCGCGGGGTTCCCGAATGATGAACGACACAGGTTTCAAGCAGTTTCATTGATGCATTCCATGAGGGAGAAGAAGCGACCCGTAGTGTGGGTTCCGGCCGCGCAAGTGTCGGACAGGTCGGCTTGGCATCGGCGCTCCTCCGCAACGGAGCCGGGAGCGGCACCGCCTCCTGGGATCCTGCGTGCCTCGCGCTTGCCGCGGCGCACGAGTTGGTGGCGTACGCGGCGGCAATCAGGGCTCAGGCGCGCTTAGCCCCGCTTCCAAGAGCGCCCGTTCCAATAGATCAGAGACGTCAAGCCGAAGCGCCACCTCGCGCATATAGGCCCGGTCCAGATCCTTACCCCGTACTCGCAGAACACCGAGCGCATCCAGCCATTGGCGGTCTGAAACGTGGTCTCCCAGCCGGTACCAGTGCAGCTTCTGAACAATAATGTCCTCGGGACTGGCAACGATGATCTGCCGGGACGGCTCTCCCTCCAGTTGGAAAGGCTCTCGCCGCTCCATCTCCCGACGAATCACGTCATCCGCACCGGCGACGAAGATGTCCGCCTTGAACATCGTGAAGAGGTGGATGACGTTGAAGGTGGACCTCGTGGCGACCGCATCCCGAATCGCGGACTCGTCCAGATAGAAATCCTCGCGCAACGCGTCGACGAGCGCACTGACGTGCTCCGGGCGCAGATGCGCGACGACGTCTACGTCTTGCGTGGCTCGCGGCAGACCATGCAGGGAGCTCGCGAGCGACCCACCGACGAGATACTCAATCCCGAGCTTCTCGAGTACGTTCGTGATCTGTACCGTGACTCCAATTGCCTCCTCCACGCCTCACCACCCCTGCACGTCCGGATCCCAGCCGAAGGCCTTGATCATCAGATCGCGGCCGAGGCGGAGAGCGCCGATCCGCATGCGCATCTCGTCTTCGGAGATGTCTCCGTACTGCTTGCGAATACGCGCACGCTGAAGCTGCGTCACCGCGCGGTTCAGCGATTCCACGCGGCGCAGCTTGTCCATGGGCGACATCCGGCGGTACCCCTCGATCAGGAACCGCTCGGCGTCCGCGGACGTATCGGACAGATGCGGCTTCACGCCGGAACCGCGGCTCCGGCGCCGTACGCCGGCAGCGGCACCGCGCCCGCCGTGCGCTCCTGGATGCTGCGCACCTCCCGCGTGCGGCTGCGCAGCGCGCTGATGGCGTCGGCGGCGGCGGCGGCGGCGGACATCGTGGTGATGTACGGCACGCCGTACTGAATGGCCGCGCGGCGCGTGGCGTAGTCGTCGTACTGGCTCTGCTTGCCCAGCGGCGTGTTCACCAGCAGCGACACCTCGCCCGAGATGATGTGGTCCACCATGTTGGGCCGCCCCTCGTTCACCTTGAACACGGCCTCGCACGGAACGCCGCGGGCGCGCAGGTAGCGCGCGGTGCCGCCCGTCGCCTGGATGCGGAAGCCCATGTCGTGCAGCCGCCGCGCGATGGGCGCCACCGTCGGCTTGTCGTGGTCGTTCACGGTGAGGATGACGGTGCCCTCGCGCGGCAGGTGCGTCCCCGCGCTGATCTGCGCCTTGGCGAACGCCATCCCGAAGCTGTCGTCAAAGCCCATCGCCTCGCCCGTGGACCGCATCTCCGGCCCCAGCAGCGGATCGACTTCCGGCAGCTTGTTGAAGGGAAAGACGGATTCCTTTACCGCCACCCCGTTGACGGGGATTTCGTCCGGCAGCCCGAAGTCCGCCAGCCGCTGGCCGCCCATGAGCCGCGCGGCGATCTTGGCGATGGACACGCCCGTCGCCTTGCTCACGAACGGCACCGTGCGCGAGGCGCGCGGGTTCACCTCGATCACGTACACCTGCCCCCCGAACACCGCGTACTGCACGTTGATCAGCCCCACCACGCCCAGTTCCAGCGCAAAGCGGCGGGTGTGCTCACGCATTTCCTCCACCGCCTTGTCGCTCAGCAGATACGGCGGCAGCACGCACGCCGAGTCGCCGGAGTGGATTCCGGCCTCTTCGATGTGCTGCATCACCCCGCCGATCACGACCGTCTCGCCGTCGCACAGCGCGTCCACGTCCGCCTCGAACGCGTCTTCCAGAAAGCGGTCGATGAGCACGGGGCGCTCGTGGCTCACGCTGACCGCCGTCTCGAAGTACTTCACCAGCCCGGCCTCGTCGTACACGATCATCATTCCCCGCCCTCCCAGCACGTAGCTGGGGCGCACGAGCACGGGGTAGCCGATGCGCCCGGCGATCTCCGCCGCCTGCTCCAGGCTGGTCGCCAGGCCGTTGGGCGGCTGGCGGACCCCCAGCGCGCGCGCCAGTTCCTCGAAGCGCTCGCGGTCCTCCGCCCGGTCGATGGCCTCCACGCTGGTGCCCAGGATCTTGACCCCCAGCTTCTGCAGCGGCTCCGCCAGCTTGAGCGGCGTCTGCCCGCCCAGCTGCACGATCACGCCTTCCGGCTTTTCCAGCCGAACGATCTCGATTACGTCCTCCAGCGTCAGCGGCTCAAAGTACAGCTTGTCGCTGATGTCGAAGTCGGTGCTGTTCGTCTCGGGGTTGCTGTTGACCATGATGGTCTCCCACCCCGCGTCGCGCAGCGCCAGCGCGGCCTGCACGCAGCAGTAGTCGAACTCCACGCCCTGGCCGATGCGGTTGGGTCCGGAGCCCAGGATCACCACCTTGCGGCGGCCCGACGGCTCGGACTCGTTCTCGTCGGCGTAGGTGCTGTACAGGTACGGCGTTTCGGCGGGAAACTCGCCGGCGCAGGTGTCCACGCGGTTGTAGACGGGATGAATGCCCATCTCCCACCGGCGCGCGCGGACGGCGTCTTCCGCCTCGCCGCGCAGCCGGGCGAGCTGCACGTCGCTGAAGCCCATCCGCTTCATCCGGCGCATCGCGTCCGCGTCGATGTCCGGCGCGGCCGCGTAGGCGCGCTCGGCGTCCACCAGCTCGGCGAACTGGGCGACGAACCACGGATCGAAGGCCGTCAGCCGCGCGATCTCGTCGTGCGGCATGCCGGCCAGCAGCGCGCGCTTGACGTGAAACGGGCGCTCCGGCGTGGGGCGGCGCAGGGCGCGGCGGATCGTTTCCTCCGAGTCGTCTTCCAGCCGGTCGTCCTTGAGCGATCCCACGTCCCACCCGCTGCGGCCGATCTCCAGCGCGCGGATCGCCTTCTGCCACGCCTGCTTGAAGGTGCGCCCGATGGCCATCGACTCGCCGACGGCCTTCATCTGCACGCCCAGCGTGCTGTCCGCGGCGGGGAACTTCTCGAAGGCGAAGCGGGGGAACTTGACGACCACGTAGTCCAGCACCGGCTCGAACGACGCGGGAGTGGTGCGGGTGATGGCGTTCGGCAGTTCATCCAGCGTGTAGCCCACCGCCAGCTTGGCGCCAATGCGGGCGATGGGGTAACCGGTCGCCTTGGATGCAAGCGCGGAGGACCGCGACACGCGCGGGTTCATCTCCACGATGAGCATTTCACCGTTGGCGGGGTTGATCGCGAACTGCACGTTGCACCCGCCCGCCTCCACCCCGATTTCGCGGATGATGGCGATGGCCGCGTCGCGCATCTTCTGATATTCCACGTCGGACAGCGTCTGCGCCGGCGCCACGGTAACGCTGTCGCCGGTGTGCACGCCCATCGCGTCCACGTTCTCGATGGAGCAGACGATGATGACGTTGTCCGCGCCGTCGCGCACCACCTCCAGCTCGTACTCCTTCCAGCCGATGACGCTGCGATCGATCAGCACCTCGTGCACGGGGCTCAGGTCCAGCCCGCGGCGGATCATCTCCTCGAACTCCGTGCGGTTGTAGGCGATGCCCCCGCCCGTGCCGCCGAGCGTGAACGACGGGCGGATGATGGCGGGATAGCCCGTGTCGTCCACGATGCGCAGCGCGTCGTCCAGCGACCGCGCGAACCCGCCGTGCGGCAGCTTGAGCCCGATGCGCGACATGGCCTTGGCGAACTCGCTGCGGTCCTCGGCCATGCGGATGCTCTTGGCCTTGGCGCCGATCAGCTCCACGCCGTGGCGGGCCAGCGCGCCGCTGTCGTGCAGCTCCAGCGCGACGTTCAGCGCGGTCTGCCCGCCCATGGTGGGAAGGATGGCGTCGGGCTTTTCCTTTTCGATGACGCGCTCCACCCACTCGGGGGTGATGGGCTCGATGTAGGTGGCGTCGGCCAGATCGGGGTCCGTCATGATCGTGGCCGGATTGCTGTTGACCAGGATGACGCGGTACCCCTCTTCCTTGAGGGCGCGGACGGCCTGCGTGCCCGAATAGTCGAACTCGGCCGCCTGTCCGATGACGATGGGCCCGGAGCCCAGGATCAGGATGCTCTGCAGGTCGGTGCGCTTGGGCATCTATCGCGAGAGTGGGGCGTGGACTCTGTGCGAGCGCCGGCCGGTTCCAGTGAGGAACGGGCCGGCGCGCTGTACCGATGGAGCTGTCGGTCGGGGCGGGAATATAGGGCCGCGCGGCGGGCTGGGAAAGAATCGGATCGGGTCACGCCTACGCTGCCCGCCGGACCTCCATCCACCTCTCCACCGCCGCCGATGCGTCCCGCAGATCGTCCCCGAACTCCAGGACCGCCTCGGCCACGAGCGAGTCCATCGAGCGCTCCTCATCCGGAACGTGGCGAGCGAGCTTGATGGATGCCATCGCGATCGCCTCGAACGCTCCGAAACGGTCCGCCAGCAGCTCCAGCACACGCAACGGCGAAGCGACTGTGCCGCCCTGTAGTTTCGTCTTCATCACGCCCTCGATTCGGTTTGCGCCTCTCCACTCGCACGCCTAAGATGCTGGCGGTCCGTGGTCGCGAGGCAGTTCCTCGTTCCCACTGCACACATGTAGACTAATATGTCTTCACAACCGTGTCAACACATTCGTCTGCATGGAAGCGAGTCACCATGACCGGACCTGAGGAACTGCGCAAGGCAGTCGCCGACGCGCTGCAGGAAAGCGAACTGCCCCGCACCTTGGTCGCCAAGGACGCCGGGCTAGGCCGTGCCACGCTGGAATCGTGGATGTCAGGCCTGCGCAATCCCTCCGCCGAGAGTGTAAGGCAGATTGCTGCTGCGCTGGAGAAGCGAGCAGGCCGCATACAGCAAATCGCGGCGAGGCTCCGAAACCTGCTATCCAAGGACGCCTGAGCTTCGGTGCGCAGGGGAACGCGAAGCTCGACAATCAGAGTGAGCGAATACCTCCGGCCGTCCCAACCGAGAATTCTGCACCCCAAAGCTACAGCACAGATGCAGGGTGTTTGGACCGAGGGACGCGGTGCTGTCACTCAAGATGGCGCGGGTACTGAACTCGGCAGGTGATACGGTTGGCCGTCGAGTACCCGCCCGGATAGAGGTGTGCCTAGGGATTTCCTCCGGAGTTGATCATTGGATCGGGAGCCGTTAACCAGCTAAGGATTGCTTTCGGCCGAACGCTCACCAAGAATATAGTGATTTTGTCCTGTCGCTCGCCTCACCATCGCGACTCATACCTGGTAATCCAAGTGCTAGAGAATCCAATGGGGGACATGCTTGTTCTCGCCGAACGAGTTAGGAATACGATCCAGTTAGGCGAGAGCCATTTTCGTGAGTTCAAGAGTGCTTATGAGGGCAAACCGGGGGAAAAGCGCCCCCGGAAATGGGTCGATATCTGTCGGGAGGTGGGCGAGGGACTAGTAGCCTTCGCGAATGCAGATGGCGGGGAGATCCTCATCGGCGTTGAGGACGACGGAAGGATTTCTGGTGTTCCACACACAGAGGAGGATCTTCAACGCATTCTAGCCGCTCCGCAGACGCATGTGCATAGGAAGACAGCGCTTCCCCTACGGTTTGCAACGTCTCTCCAAATCGAAGGTAAATGCGTCCTGTTTTTTTCTGTGTCGAAGGGAACGCAAGGCGTATTCCAATTACCCGACGGTCGGTGCGTCCGACGTAGCGGCACCAGTACTGTACCTGAAAGCGTACAGAAGATTCTTTTCGATCAACGGGAGGCGCGCTCTCGCGCCTATGATACAGAGTTTGTCGATGGCGCTCAAGTCCATGATCTGGACCTTAGCTTGGTACAAGCTATGGCCGACGCTTACTTGCGGGGCATCACAGCGGAAAAATATCTACAGCAGATGGGACTCGCTGAGTACACGTCTGGCGGCTTGCGATTGAGGCGGGCAGCCGTTCTGTTATTTGCAAAGGATATCCACCGCTGGCACCCCCGTTGCCAAGTGCGAACGTTGAAGGTCCAAGGCACTGCGCTGAGAGCAGGTGCCGAGTACAACGTTACGTCGGACGAATTCGTCGAGGGTAACATTCTTCAGTTGCTAATCCGCTCTTGGGAAGCTCTTCGACCTTTCCTAGCGTATAAGACCGAGTTTGGATCCGACGCGCGGTTCGAACAGAAATATATCTATCCGGAGTGGGCCTGCCGGGAGGCTTTGGTGAACGCGATCGCCCACCGAGACTACAGCATTCAGCGAAGCATTGACGTGTTCATCTTCGATGACCGAATCGACGTCATGAGCCCAGGAGCGATCCTATCCACATTGACGATCGACCAACTGCTTAAGCTTGAAGGCGCACACGAGTCCCGAAATGCTCTGCTCGCACGCGTACTCCGTGAAGCCGGGAACATGCGTGAACTCGGGGAGGGGATGAAGCGCATATTTGAGTTGATGGAGCAGAGCGATCTTCGCAGTCCTGACCTAGCCACTGATGAAAATTCCTTCACCGTCACGTTATACCACCGTTCAGTATTCTCTCCGCAACAACTCACCTGGCTTGAGATGTTTGAGGGAATTCAACTCTCAAAGAATCAACAGAGAATCGTCATTGCCGGAATCGGGGGACAGGAGCTTGCGCCTGGAGATATCTACCGCGCAATGAATAGCGAAGATCGAGATACATACGATCGAGAAGTGACTTATCTTCGTACGGCGGGCGTGCTCGTTGAAATCCGAACAAACGCACAAGCTAACCAGTTAGCCAAACGAACACGCAAGCCGAAGAGTTCTATCCCGCGCTTCCGCGTGTCTGATCCTGAAATGCTAAAAGCAGCGCGTTCAACACCTGAGAGTGACAGGCGGATTGCGGTATTCAATATCCCGCTTAGTGCAACAGAGGCTGAGTTGGAGGCTGTTTTTGAGCAGTTCGGACAAATCGTGCACGTCAAGATTCCGCCACCGAAGGCGGACTTCTACAGCAAATTCGGGTTTGTAACGTTTGCGGAAGCAGGTCCCGTGCAGGCTCTCACTGAGGAGCCGATACCGTTGACGATGGGCCAGAACAAACTTCGCATAGAGACTTACAGAGAGCGTAGTTGAGAAGTGCACGATCTCTCGGGCTCGTTCGCGACATCGTGAACGCGCGCGGGATCTCGCAGGCTCAGCTCGCGCGCGATGCGGGGCTGAGCTACGCGGCGCTGCACGCGTGGATCACCGGCATCCGCTCGCTGCGGGCGGGGAGCCTGGTGCAACTGGCGGACGGGCTGGAGAGCCGGTCGGATGCGCTGCGGCAACTGGCGGCGCAGTTCCGGCGCGCGGCGGAGCGGCGGTGAATGAATCGCGCCCTCGTTACCAGCGACTCTCGCTTACCTTCTACAGCATGCCATCGAAAACGACATCACGTGTCCCCGCCCGCCGCGGCCGCAAGCGCAAGCCCCGGCTACTCGAGCTGACGATCACGCTCGCCGGAATCGAACCCTCGATCTGGCGGCGCGTCATGGTCCCGGACACCTACAGTCTGCACCAGCTTCACCGCGTGATCCAGCTGGTTTTCGGGTGGCTCGACTATCACCTGTACAGCTTCCAAGCCGGAGAGCGCCGCTTCGAGCAACCCTTGGACGGAGCGGAAGACGAGGACTCGACGGTGATCCTGCTCAGCGATCTGGAACTGGGCAAGAAGGCGCGGTTCATCTACAGATACGACTTCGGAGACAACTGGCTGCTCGAGATCATCGTGGACGACATCCACATCGTGAGCCCGTTGGATGAAAGCGATGAGCGTCTGCTGCCAAAGCTCTACGCCGGAGAACGCGCCGGGCCGCCAGAGGACTGCGGCGGACCTCACGGATACGCACACATGCTGGAGGCGATGCAAAATCCCGAACACCCCGAGCACGAGGACTACCGCCGCTGGGCGGGCAACTACGACCCCGAACAGTTCGATCTTCGGATGGTGCGCAACAATCTCGCGCTCGCTGCCGCGTGGGGCACCGTCTGACGATGGCTCCCATTGGCGCAACCGAATGTGTTGCTTGGCACTTCTCAGTTGCCGAAGCAGAGTCTTCCTCATCGGCCGACGGGCGCGCGATGCCGGGGTGAGCAACGCGGCGCTGGCCGTCGGTCTGAAGAACCGGCGGTTGCGTCGCGCCGCATAGTTCCATCTCTCGGCACAAAGAAGGAGCGCTTGCAGCCGCGGAAATCCGCACGGCCGCGGGCGCTCCTCTCACGTTCAGGGATCGCGGACCGCGTCTGTCCGCTTCGGCCGATAGCCTCTACTCCGCCGGCCGGTTCACCTGGCGCCGCCGCAGACCCCGCTTCAACACGCCGACAACGGGGTCGTCGGGATCGAATCGTTCCAGGGTGCGACAGGCAGCCTCTACCGCAGCCACGTCTCCCGCTTCGATGTGGTAGAGCCCCACGGCGTAGAGGTACGCACGAAGTTCCGAGATGTGGACGCGCTTTCTGGCGCCGAGCAGGGCGCGGATTTCGAGCGTGCCGCCCAGCGCTTCGCGTGCCGAGTCCAGATCTCCACTGGCGATGCACAGTTCCGCGTAGTTGACGCGCGCAAACAGGTACTGCGGATTCCGCCGGTAGTTCTCGCGGATGGTGACGTCCACCGCCTCTCTGTCCCCGAGCGCGGTGTACGCGGCACTCAGCCAGTTGAAGAGCATGGGCAGCGGCTCACGCTCGATCAGCGCGTGCAGTTCCGGCACCGCCGCGCGAGGATCGCTCTCTACCAGTTCATGCAGGCCGGGAAGCAGTTCGCGCGCGTGCCACGACTGGTGCATGGGGCCGTAGACGATCTCCAAAGACTGCCCCGCCGCCAGGTTGCGGCGGCGCATCTTCCGCTTCGAGGACATCGCTGCGCTCGGGCTGGGGAGGACGGCTGAAATCCGGTCGCCAATCGACTGCCTGCGCCCGCGTTCTGCAAGATATGATCGCCATCAGACCGTCGCGGCCGGATTGCCGCCGGCCAGAATCGGCCAGTACACCCTTCCGCTGAGCAGCGGATGCCCCGAAGACGCCGATTCGGCCGCCTGGCCGATGACGATGGGCCCGGAGCCCAGGATAAGGAGGCTCTGCAGGCCGGTGCGCCTGGGCATCGACGCTGAAAACGCGAAGAGCACCACACGGTCTCCACGTCCTCTTTCTTTTTCTCGCCTCCTCCGCGTGACTCCCTGCTTACCCGTCCGAATCCGTGACCGTGTAGCCGCGCGGCACGGAGAAGAGTGCGTCGTCAGGCTCGCCGGGGGTAACCGAGACGGCGGTGTAGGTGACGAGGGTGTCGTTCTCGTTCACCTCCAGCATCAGCGGCAGCCCTTCGCGCATGTCGAACTGCAGCGGAAGGGTGGCGGGCTGCTCGTTCGCGCGGTCGTTCCACTCGAAGCCGTAACGACTGGGGCGCACCTGGATGTGCTCGGCCACGCAGGCGCGGGCGGTGGCGCCGCGGCGCAGCATGAGGCTGCTCCGCACGATGTACATGCGGCATGCGTGGCCGGCGTAGGTGCCGGTTTCTTCCGTACGCTCCAGCACGGCGGGCGCGAACATCTGCCCCATCGTCTGAAGCACGTCGGCGCTCTGGTCTTCGCGGTTCAGGCTCCGCAGCCGCACGGGCGTGGCCGTGCGGGACTCCGGGTCCAGGTGAAAGAACGCCCGGTTGGCCATGCGCGCCACGATGACGCCCTCCGACATTCCGCCCTCCGTCTCCAAGCGGATTCGGCCGCCCGAACCCCACGTGACAGACTCGCGCCGCGGACCCAGCTCGGTGAACGTCACGGCGCCGTCCGTGTTGGAGCCGCCCGCGCTGGTTTCGTAGACCACGGTGCCGATGAACGCCTCCTGTGCCTCAACGCGGCTTGGGCCGCCCAGCACGGCCGGAACGGAAAGGCACAGGGCGAGAGCGGAGCGGTGAATGCTGTGCGGATGAACCCGGCGCATGCGGAGCCTCCCGGTGCATGGAGAACGGGGACGAACGGCGGTGTTCGCGGCGCCTTCAACTCCGGACGGTCCGATAAGTTCCCGCCGCCACGACCATGTCACGTGGCAGGTCGCCGCCAACGACGAAGGATGAGGACCCGGAGAGAATCATCTCCGCGTCCTCTTTCTTTCCTCCGCCTTCCCGCGTGATCAGCCGTAAATAGTACGTGCGTGGCGCCGCTGACCGGGTTGTTGGGTTCGATGCAGGTGGCGTCGGCCAGGTCCGGGTCCGTCATGATCGTGGCCGGATTGCTGTTGACCAGGATCACGCGGCACCCCTCTTCCTTGAAGGCGCGGGCGCCTGCGTGCCCGAATCGTCGAACTCCGCCGCCTGGCCGATGACGATGGGCCCGGAGCCCAGGATCAGGATGCTCTGCAGGTCGGTGCGCTTGGGCATCTACCACTGCAGCGGGGCGTGGAGTTTGTGTGAGCGCCGGCCGGTTTCAGTGAGGAACGGGCCGGCGCGCTGTGCCGATGGAGCTGTCGGTCGGGGCGGGAATCTACGCAACGTTCGTTGTTATGGCAGGACGAGCTACGCGGCCCGTCGCACCTCGGGTATCCTGAAACGGCGACCTTGCGTGTAACGATGATTCCCCGTCTTCCTTGGTGGATCCGCAACAATCAACTGATTCCCTACATCAGGATCATCCAGAAATCGCCACTCGAGATTCCGGTCAGCCATGCGTTGGTGCAGCCCTC
Organism: Longimicrobium sp.; assembly: GCF_036387355.1. GTDB lineage: Bacteria > Gemmatimonadota > Gemmatimonadetes > Longimicrobiales > Longimicrobiaceae > Longimicrobium. The sequence continues at coordinate 4,023 of NZ_DASVTX010000027.1, read as the reverse complement.
CAGGAGTACGCCGTCTTCTCAACTCGATCTGGTTTGTGCCCTAGCCGAGTCTAATATCGTTTACAATAACGCGTTTAATGCTTACGATTATAGACCCGAGCACTGGAGGTGAGAATGGCGCGATCCAGGAATCAGATCACGTATGCGACGGCTGCTCCGGCCGCGGTGGAGGACGCTGTTGTTCAACTCGGCCGGCAAATCTCCGTTGCTCGACTCAGGCGCGGATGGCGACAGAGCGATCTGGCACAGAAAGCCGGCATCACGCGAGCGACGCTTGTAGGAATCGAGCACGGGAAGCTTGGTACGGGAATCGGGGCCTACGTAGCCGTCCTCTGGGCGCTCGGGTTGCACGATGCGGTAACGCGGATCGCAGCGCCCGAAACCGATGCGGAGGGACTCAGCCTGGAAGCCGCACGCCTCACACGACGGGCGCGTCCATCAACAGCGCTGGATGATGATTTCTGATGGCTGAGACGAACGAGTGCTTCGTCTACATCCAATTGCCCGGTACGACCGAAACGGTTGTATGCGGACGGTTCTCACGCGAAACCACTCGGGGTGGTACAACTGTCGGACGGTTTGTCTATGGCCGCAGTTACCGAGAACGCAGGGATGCCGTTCCGCTCGATCCTTTCTCGCTCCCGCTGGCGGCGACCGTTTACCAGACGGCCAAACTGGATGGAGTGTTCGGGGCGTTGCGGGATGCCGCTCCAGACGCATGGGGCCGTCGGGTGATCGAGCGTATCGCCGGGAAACCGCTGAACGAGGTCGACTTCCTCCTCGAATCACCGCAGGATCGCGCGGGTGCGCTGTCTTTTGGACGCGGTCCAATTCCACCGGCACCGGTTCGTGCGTTCAACCGGGTTCTGCAGCTGGCAGAAGTCCGCCACGCGGCGGCATTGCTGGAAGACGATCACCCGGGTGAGCCCGTGCCCGCGCAGATCCTGGACCTGCTCGACCCCGGAAGTTCGCTGGGTGGAGCCCGTCCCAAGAACGTGGTGGAGGACGAACAGGGGCTGTGGGTCGCCAAGTTCCCCGCCCGCGGCGACCGGTGGAACAACGCACCCGTGGAAGCGGCCATGCTGAGTCTGGCGAGTCGCTGCGGAATCCGCGTTCCCGAAACGCGAGTGGAGCGGGTAGGCGCCGAGTCCGTCCTGCTGGTAAAGCGGTTCGATCGCGAGTCGGCCGGAAACGAGAACGAGCCATCCTCGTACCTGCGCCACCGGATGGTGAGCGCGCTCACCGTGCTGAATGCGGAGGACACGCCCACCGACCGCCGCAATTGGTCGTACGTGCTGCTCGCTGACGAGCTTCAGCGGTGGTCGGCCCGTCCGCGGCAGGACAAGGAGGAGCTGTTCCGGCGCATGGTGCTGAACGGGTCGATCAGCAACGTAGACGACCATCCGCGCAACCACGCGCTGGTGGCTGCCACGCGGGAGTGGCGGCTCGCGCCCACGTACGACCTGACGCCGAACTCGCGGCAGGGGCAGGAGGAGCGCCGGCTGGCGATGGAGTGCGGGACCCTGGGCCGGCTGGCGACACGCGCGAACTTCCTGTCACGCGCGCCGCGGTTCGGCCTGACGGCGGACCACGCGAACGCGATCATCGACGAGATCAAGGGGATTGTCGCCCGGCACTGGCGCGCGGAAGTGCTTCGGCACGGCGGAAGCGAGCGCGACTGCACGGTGATCGAGCCCGCGTTCGCCTATCCCGGATTCGAGTACCCTCTGGGAAGCTGACCTGACGCCCTGCTCCGCTGGGGCTCGCGCCCGTGCTGCCAGCACGCTCTGTGGATGGAGCCGTCGGTCGCGGGGGAACCAGGATGGATCGCGGGCGGTCAAGAGAGCTTGCAGCACCTGCGGATGTTGCGCCGTTGGGCAGCGGTGCGGAAATGCTGGAGGCTCGATCGAGTGGTGAGCCTGCTGGCCGATATTCCTTGACAACTTGCCGCGCGGTTGCTTCTTAACGGACGAACTCGCTCCTTTCATGTTCTGGAAAGCGCGTGATTTCGTCCTAATATCCCCCACCCCTAAAAAACAGCAGACCGATGAAACTGACTGATCGAGTGTTCTGGACGCTTACGACGCTGATTGTTCTGCTGGTGCTGATAGTCGCTGTGTCCACAACAGTTCATTTAGTAGCATTGGTAAGCACTCGTACGCCACAACCGCCCACCGTAGCCCAAAACGAAGCGCTCTATGGAGAGTTCAGCAAAGGTCTACCTGCATTTGAACGCGCCGAACTGTTCAAAGCTCTCACCGAAGCGAACCTGAACGGCTACTCGGCTCAGCAACGATACGACCAAGCGCGACTGCTTGTTGCTGCCCGCACATGGCTCCGTTATACCGGTATGTTACTCGGGTGCATACTTATGACGATCGGACTGATCTACTCGATGCTGCAACTCCGGAAATATGATTCGACGCTCGAGGCTGACTCGCAACTCGTAAAGCTGAAACTCGTGTCTGCATCACCGGGGTTGATCCTTGTTGTAATCGCGGTTCTTCTGATCATGACCGCAATGGTGAGCAATTCCCCTGTCACGATCGTAGAAACAACTCCCGCAGGTGGACAGAACCAAGTTGCGCAATGACCCTAGCTCGGAACTCAGGGGTAAGAAGCAACACCGAGTACCCGATCATGTGAGTTGCGCACGATTATGCAAGTGCAGTGTCGTGGACCCTGTTGAAAAAGGCCGCCCTCTTCGGACAGCGGCGCACGGCGCGGCCGCTGGAGTCTAACTCTAACGCCGGCCGGCATCGTGAACGCGAGCGGGATTTCGCAGGCTCAGCTCGCGCGCGATGCGGGGCTGAGCTACGCGGCGCTGCACGCGTGGATCACCGGCATCCGCTTGCCGCGGCCGGGGAGCCTGGTGCAGATGGCGGACGGGTTGGAGAGCCGGTCGGATGCGCTGCGGCAACTGGCGGCGCAGCTGCGGCGCGCGGCGGAGCGAAGGTGAAATTTACCGCGACGCCGCGGAGCGAGCACCTCTCGCCGGCGTAAACGGCTGTATATGGCGCGTCATGATCGGGCGGGTACCTGCGTTCAGGCGCCACACGCCCGGGGGGCACCCGGCCGGCTCACGCGCCGCGGCTTCGCGTCCACTCCGGACCCCCTCCCTGTGATCGTTCATCCAGCCCGTTCATCATCCCCCAGCAGGAGAATCGAGAATGGCCCGCGCATTCAGCCGACGCGCCTTTCTGTCGTTCGCGATCTGTCTCGTGCTCGCCGGCTGCGGCAGCGGGGATGGGCCCACCGAACCCGCTGCGAAGACCTCCAAGCTGGACGGCGAGTGGCGGGGAAAGCTCGACAACGCCACTCTGTACCTGAGGCTGACGGAGAACGCGGCCGGAACCTTTGTGGTCGGAAACGGCAACCTTTCCGTGGTGCCCACCTTCCTGGACCTGCGGGTGGCGTCCAGCAGCTACACGCATCCGGACCTGTCGATGGTGCTCTCTTCCCCGGGATACGAGCCCCTGAACTTCACGGGCCAGCGGGTGAGCGACGACGTGATCAAGGGCAAGGTGAATGGATCCGGGTACCGCGACGCGTCGGTAACGCTTACCCGGGAGGAGTAGACGGTCCGTCCGCAGCGGAACGTCCCTACTCCGCGGCACGCGGGATGGCGGTGGCGGGTTCGGGGGGACAGGCACGCTCTCCCACCCGGGGATGACGCGCGCGGCGCGCGGACGGCTCCTTCGCGCCCGCCGGGAGCAGGCCGGCAGGATGGGCACGCCGGGATCCGCGGCGAGGCGAGGCCGGGCCGAGCGCCGCCCGCACCTCGCGGCACGGCATGCACACGAAAGGCGGGTTCGGGGTCGCCGAAGGAGCCATTGGCCAGACCGCAGCGCGCTCTTGAGGTGCACGCCGCCGGATCACAAGGGTGCGCACCGCCGACTCCCCAAACGCGCGGTGCCGCCCCGCGGGAGTGATCCCTCGCGACCCGCGGCCCCGTTCACGTCGCGCACTTTCATCCCCGCCCGCCCTCCGCTACTCTTTCCGCCGTTGCCCAGCGAACCCGCA